>CAIOJL010000001.1 GCA_903858595.1 uncultured Spartobacteria bacterium
CATCACCACGTTCCAATGCCCGAATCACTCGATCTCTCAGATCTTGGGAATAGCTTTGCATCGCACCAGTCCATCACAAAGCCCACCAAAATGTCACTATTCAGATCAACCGTGCTCTAAAGCGCTTTAACAGATCGGTCTTTACCTCCTGCGGGAGGGTGGAACTATTGATCCACTGGGTCGCGGTGGCGCTGTCTTGCTTGAGCCAATGCCTGGCTACAGTTTGTTGGGCTGTAGTGAGCATGTTGGGGTCACCGATTCCCGAGGCTCTATTCATGGCGTCTTGTGCGTTATCACCACACAGGTTCATGCTGATAGCCCTCGAAGCTGAGTCTTTAGTCCGGCCCACGGAGAGAGGCTGCATCATGTCGAAAGCTTTTTGAATATCATTGTACGCAAAAGCATAGAAAACATAACCCTTTATCTTGGGAATCGGGCGGAAGTGACAGGGCCGCAGCAAGCGCCTCCTGAGGATCGGGCTTTGCCATAGTGACAAGCACTCCATGAAGAATCTCCGCCTTGAGCTCGGGATCGGTCTGCTGGTTACCCCAGGCGAGAGCCGCCTTCGGGTCGGACTCGGCCCATTTACAAGCGAACAAGCCAGACTCCCCATTAAGAGCATTAGGGGGAACCTGGTAAAGCAGAGCGATCGCCATGTCCGGATCCCTCGACGCCAGCGAACCGACTAGCGAATGCATGGCAGCGTTCCGCAGGCTGCCCGCTGGAAGCTGTGTCACGAAGCTGATCGCCCCCTCAGGGTCCTTGTATGCAAAGCTATCTAGCACTGTCTCTAGGACCTGTTCCTTCGCTCTAATATTCTCCAGACCCTGGGCGTAGTCGAAAGCCGCCTTCGGGTCGCTCTCCCCCCATCGCGCCAGCAGCATCTTCCGCGCTGAAGTCCTCTCCGCATTGTCCTTCAAAGCCTCCACTTCGGAGAGAGCCTGTTTGAACTGTGAGGGATCAAGCTTCTCCCCAGTGGCAGGTTGTAAGTCACCCTTCTTCACATTCACCGTTGGGGGCTTATCCTGGCTAGCCGGGGCGAGCTTGATGCTGTTTGCTCCAAGTTCGGTTCCATTGACCTCGGCTGCACCCTCTGTTACCCTCGATGAGTCGGTCTTTGTATCGGAAGTCGATTTGAGCACGAGGCCCATCATTACTAGGACTCCCAAACAGCAGGATGGCCGTCAGGATGAGGATGGAGCGAGTGTTCATGTCGTCAATGCCGTCGGTAGTGTCTGCTTATGAATCCTGTGTAGGTTGTACAAATCAAAAACGCTCTAGAAATGATGAGCGCTTTTATTATTGCCAAGCGGCTCTCACTCTGAAATCTTCCACCCCCCATGCCAAAAGCAATCGCACGCAGCAAAACCAAGAAGTCCGTGGCTAAACGATTTAAGATCACAGCCACGGGCAAGGTCGTTCGTTCGAAGGCTGGTCGGCGCCACTTGCTCGAGTGC
The DNA here is from genome assembly GCA_903858595.1 of uncultured Spartobacteria bacterium. Taxonomy (GTDB): domain Bacteria; phylum Verrucomicrobiota; class Verrucomicrobiia; order Chthoniobacterales; family UBA6821; genus UBA6821. Next base: position 1,458 of record CAIOJL010000001.1, read on the forward strand.
AAAAGCTCCAAGAGCAAGCGGAAGCTTGGCAAACAGGTGGTGGTCGAAGACTGCGATGTGAGCCGGGTGAAGCTGAATCTGCCTTTCGGCCTGCGATAAAAGGTTAAACCATACGATCCGAGGATCTGGCCGGAAGATTTCCGGCCTTCCCGGGCGGGTGAGATCCCGGATCGAACACTACAAACAGCCAGCCCGACGAGGTCCACCGTGTCACAGCGGTGGAAATGACAGATGCCAAGAGCCACCAATTCACCCGCGAGTCGCGCACGTCGCAAGCGGGTCATCGTAGAAGCCAGCGGATACCGCGGCCGCCGTTCCAAACTTTACCGTTACGCAAAAGATGCACGGATGAAGGCCAAGTACTGGGCCTACCGTGATCGCAAAACACGCAAGCGCAACGTCCGCTCCCTTTGGATCGTCCGTCTGAATGCAGCCGTCCGTGCTCAGGGACTGAGCTACAACCGCTTCATCGAGGGCCTGAAGGCCGCCAACATCCTGCTCGATCGCAAGGTCCTCTCGCACATCGCGATCACGGATGAGGGTTCCTTCACCCAGATCGTCGCCAAGGCCAAGGCCGCCCTCGAGGCAAAGCCGAAAATCAAGGTGCCGGAGGCTGTCGCAGCCTAAGACCGGTTACCGGGATTTCCCGAAGTGGAGACCCAGACACCAGCGCTTGGCAGCCAGATCGACCAGCTTCGCATTGAGGCGCTCTCCGCTATTGCGGAGGCGTCCGATGCCGCAGCTCTGAAGGAAGCTCGCGTCCGCTACCTCGGCAAGGCCGGATCGCTCTCACTGCTGAGCGAGAGGATGCGCACGCTCTCCAAGGAAGAGCGCCCCGTCATGGGGAAGCTCCTCAATGACCTGCGCACGGCTGTCACGGCCTCGCTTGATGAGAAGGAATCGGCTCTCGCTGCCCAAGCTAATGCCGCCGCTCTCTCAGCAATCGATACCTCTCTTCCCGGCACGGGGCCAGAGGCCGGATCACTCCACCCTCTCACCCTGCTGGTGGATCGAGCCGTGCAGATCTTCCGCAGGCTAGGATTTGCTATCGCCGACGGACCCGACATCGAGACCGAGTGGCACTGCTTCGACGCGCTGAACACGCCTGCCGACCATCCGGCCCGGAATGAACAGGATACCTTCTATCTCCCCGACGGACGCTTGCTCCGCACCCATACGTCGTCCATTCAGATACGGACCATGGTGGCGAACCCGCCCCCGATCCGTATCATCGCCCCGGGTGCCGCATACCGCCGCGACGAAGTCGATGCCACTCACCTCGCTCAGTTCACCCAGATGGAGGGACTCTATGTCGCTCCGAGCGTGAGTCTGGCCGATCTCAAGGGTACCATCGAATTCTTCTTCCTTGAGCTTTTCGGCCCCGGTACCGAGATCCGATTCCGCCCTCACTTCTTCCCCTTCACCGAACCGAGCTACGAGATCGATCTCCGCACGGAGGCCCTCGGCAACACGTGGATGGAACTCGCCGGCTGCGGCATGGTCGATCCAGCCGTTTTCGAGGAAGTGAACAAAAAGCGTGGCGACAGCATCTATGATCCCGAGAAGGTGAGCGGCTTTGCCTTCGGCTTCGGCCTCGACCGGCTGGCCATGAATCTGACTGGCGTTTCCGACATCCGGATGCTGACCGGGAACGACCTGCGCTTCCTTTCGCGCTTCACAGCCTAAACGACGATGAAGATCTCCCTTTCCTGGCTGCGGGACTATCTCCGCACCGACAAGCCGGCCGCCGAGATCGCCCGCATCCTGACCGATGCCGGCCTCGAGGTCGGCGCGATCGAATCATCGGGGGTTGCCATTCCGAAAGTAGTCGTGGCCCAGGTCCTCGAGTCGATCCAACATCCGAATGCCGATCGACTCAGCGTCTGCAAAGTCGATGACGGAAGCGGCACGCCGCGCCAGATCGTCTGCGGAGCCAAGAACTACAACGTCGGTGACAAGGTGCCTCTGGCCCAGCCCGGTGCCGTGATGCCTGGAGATTTCAAGATCAAGGTGGGCAAGCTGCGAGGTGTCGAGAGCGAGGGAATGATGTGCAGCTCCAAGGAGCTGGGCCTCGGCGAGGGAGCCGATGGATTACTTATTCTTCCTTCGGAGGCTGTTATTGGAACACCCTTGAGCGAACTTTTCCCTGCAGAGGAAGTCTTCGAGATTGAGATCACGCCCAATCGTCCCGACTGGCTGGGTCATCTCGGGGTGGCCCGTGAAGCAGCCGCCTTCGGCTGCGGGCAACTGATTTGCAAAACTCCTGAGTTGCCCTCCACGAAGGAGGCTGCTTCCGTTGCCGCGATTGCTGCACCCGGGGCCGCCTCCTTCTACAGCATCCGCCGCATCGACGGGGTCAAGGTCGGGCCCAGCCCCGAGTGGCTCCGCAAACGTCTGGAGTCGGTCGGTCTCCGCTCCATCAACAACATCGTGGATGTCACGAATTTCGTGATGTTTGAGACGGCTCAGCCGTTGCATGCCTTTGATGCCGGTAAGATCGAGGGAGCCCTGACCGTTCGCTTTGCATACGAGGGGGAAGCCTTCGTCTCGCTGGACGGGAAGGAACACAAGCTCACTGCGAACGATCCCGTGATCGCGGATGCCAAGAAAGTCCAGGCCATCGCCGGCATCACCGGAGGAGTTGAGAGCGGGGTGTCGGAAGCGACCACATCGATTCTGCTGGAAAGCGCCCTCTTCGAGCCGACTGTGATCCGCCGTTCCAGTCGAGCCCTCGGGATCTCGACCGACTCCAGCTATCGCTTCGAGCGGGGAGTCGATGCCCGGGGTGCGCTTGCAGCATCGGCCCGGGCCGCGGCCCTGATCGTGGAGCTGGCCGGAGGCACTCCTTCCGCAGAGTTGGTTTTTGCCGGATTGCTTCCAGCAACGCGCGTGGTGGCTCTGCGCTGTGATCGGGTCCGCTCGCTGCTTGGCATCGATCTCGATGATTCCGCGATTACTTCACTTCTTGCCAAGCTGGGGCTCAAAAAGATCACTAGCGAAGCTGCTCTGGGATTCGAGATTCCCTCCTGGCGGAACGACCTGACCCGCGAGGTCGATCTGATCGAAGAAGTCGCTCGCCTCCATGGGATTAATGCCATCACTGCAACGTGTGCCGGCATACCGGCTCACTCCAGCGAGGCCGACAAGGCCTACGATTTTGTGCGCGGTCTGCGACGCCGTCTCTCAGGCGGAGGATTTCATGAAGCCCGTAGTGGAACCCTGACAGGCAGCCGCAATCAGGCAGCCTTTGCCATGGGTGCCTCCGATGGATCCAGCTCGGTCATTGTTGTCCGCAACCCGATGGGTGAGGAGCACTCGACCCTGCGACCCAGCCTCATTCCCGGACTTCTGGAGGCCGTTTCGCACAATCTGCGCCATGGAACGGATTCGATACGCCTCTTCGAGATTGGTAAGGTCTATCAGCAGGAGCAACCCGAGGAGTCGATGCGCCTCGGTCTTGTCATGACGGGCCGCGCCGCGCCGGAGCATTGGCGTAATAAGGAGGCAGGTGGAGACGAGCGCTCTCTGGATCTCTTTGATCTCAAGGGATTCATCCAACTGCTCAGTACGCGTCTGGAACCGGTCACCTTTCGTAGCACAACCCATGCTTCCCTACCCCATCTCCCATTGGCGCTGGATATCTTGATCGCAGGCAAACCGATCGGCATTCTCGGCCTCCTCTCACCCGCCGCAACGCGTGAGTTGGTGGTCGGTGGTCATCAGGGACAGATCGTTGTGGCCGAACTCGACCTCCATGCCCTGCAGCATGCGAACTGCATCGGCTTTTCCAAGGATCCGAAGCAGCATGGCTCTCTGCCGAAGTTCCCGGTGGTCCGCCGCGACCTGGCTCTCCTGATGGATGCGACCATCCCCTATGCTGCGGTCGAGCTGGCCGTGCTGGGAGCCAAGGAGGAACTTTTCTCTTCAGTCATCCCCTTCGATGTCTTCAGCGATCCCGAGGGAGTCAAGGTGCCCCTTGGCAAAAAATCCTTGGCCATCGCCTTGACTTTCCTCCATCCAGACAGAACCTTGACGACAGAAGAGGTGAACGAGGCGGTCACACGCATCGTTGCCCAGCTTCGGGAGTCGGCGGGAGCCGAAATCCGCGGCTGAAATTTCGATCATGAAAATGATTGTTCTTTAAACCATGAAGAATGGCTGTCGTTCTCTCCACATTTTGAATTTGCCCTGCGGTGTTCGAGATTCGGTCTGTATGCTCCCGATCCGATGTGATCAAACCGGAGGCTGACCGGGCGGAACAATGACAGGCCTTCACTGGAGGTCAGCGGTTCGCACGGAGGTCTCCACCCTAACCTATATTGGGAACGGGATCGCGACCTAACGGCATCGCGGGGCAATCTTTTTTCTTGTCAAGCTTCCCCCCCGGCGGTTCTTAATTTAAGAAATGAGATCCACCTTCAACCACATAGCCCTTCTCAGCCTTTTTCTGCCAGGAGTGCTCTTGGCCGCGCCCGGGCTGACGATTTACAACCAGAACTTTGCGGTTGTCCGTGACACGGTGCCCCTGGATCTGAAAACGGGAGTGAACGATGTGACCTTTGACAGGGCCACGCTTCTCCTGGAGCCCGATTCGGTGATCCTGCGGGATCCTTCCGGCTCCCCCTTGCAGGTGCTGGAGCAGAACTATCGCAACGATCCTGTCACCCAGCCGCTCCTTCTCTCCCTCTTTGAGGGAAAGGAACTCGACTTCCTGGTCCATGAGATCAACAAGCCCGACCGTGTGGTGAGAGGAACCATCATCCGCTCCGGCTATGTGCCGCACGGGGAGGCGGTTCAGCCGATTATTCAGGTGGATGGCAAGATCCAGTTCAGCCTTCCCGGCGAACCCGCCTTCCCTTCACTCGGGGTCGAAACGATCCTCAAGCCCCAGCTAAACTGGAAAATCAATGTCCCGAAAGCCATCAAGACGGAGGCCGAGGTCGGCTACATCACCGGCGGAATGTCTTGGGAGGCGAGCTACAATCTCGTACTGCCCGAGAAAGGGGATCTCATGGATGTCGTCGGATGGATAACGATGGACAACCAGAGCGGCCGTGCCTTCAGCGAGGCGAAGATCAGCCTCATGGCGGGCGACGTGAACAAGATCGCTGATATGCGTCCGGGGGGGTGGGGCAGGCCGGGTGATGAACGCCATGGCGTTCGCTGAATCTGCCGCAGTAGTCAGTGAGAAGACCTTCGACGAATACCATCTCTACACCTTGGAACGGCCAGCCACGCTCAAGGACCGGGAGAAGAAGCAGGTCGAGTTCGTCCGCGCGACCGGCGTGAAGTCCGAGGAGCTCTGTATCTATGACGGCACCGCAATGAGCGAAATGCAGTGGCGCCCTATGGACCCCAACTTCCGACGCATCAATGAGGAGTTCGGCACTCAGAGCAACACCAAGGTGACGGTCTTCCGACAGTTCCGTAACACGAAGGAAAATGGCCTCGGCATCCCACTTCCCAAGGGAAGGCTGCGCTTCTATCGGAGCAACGGGACGCAGTTAGAGTTTATCGGAGAGAACAGCATCGACCACACTCCCTCCGACGAGCTGGTGAAGATCAAAACCGGTGACTCCTTTGACCTTGTGGGAGAACGCAAGCGAGTCTCATTCAAGGTCGACCAGGCGAATCACTGGGCCGACGAAAGCTTTGAAATCTCCCTCCGTAACCGGAAAAAAGAGTCGGTCTCCATTCGCGTTGTCGAGCATCTCTACCGCTGGAGCAACTGGGAGATCACCAAGAAGAGCGATGACTTCACAAAGCTCGACTCGGACAAGATCGAGTTCCTCATTCCCGTGAAAGCCGGGGAGGAGCGCAAGGTGACCTACACCGTTCATTACTCTTGGTAAGGAGCACGCCGGCGTTGGGGTAAAGATTCCTAAGAGTTGATTTTCCTCTCCGCTCGGGCGAGGCTTTCCGTTCATGTTTTTAGGATCCCTTAAAGCCGTTGGTATTTTACTCGAGGTGGTACTGCTCTTCAACCTGCTCATTGTCGTGCATGAGTTGGGCCATTTTTTCGCGGCCAAGTGGTGCGGCCTGAAGGTGGAGAAGTTTGCGATCTGGTTCGGGAAGGCTCTCTGGTCGAAGACGATCAATGGCGTGGAATACAGATTGGGCAGCATTCCTGCCGGAGGATTCGTGGCCATTCCCCAACTCGCTCCCATGGAGGCCTTGGAAGGTGAGAGCAATGAGAAGGGAGAGCCTCTTCCGCCTGCACGCCCCCTCGACAAGATCATCGTCGCCCTTGCCGGTCCCGCTGCCAGCCTCGGACTCGCTTTTCTGATCGCCTGCGTGGTTTGGTATGTCGGACGTCCCGTCAGCGAGGCCGAGACGACCAATGTCATCGGTTATGTCCTTGAGGGGGGTCCTGCTGCCAAGGCGGGATTACAAGAGGGAGACAGGATCCTGGCTGTCAACGGACATACGGTCACTCGGATCAACGGCATGGGCCGGATGAGCGACAGCGTTGCCTGGAATCTAGCCATCAGCTCTGCCCCAGTGGTTTCCATCCGTTACGAACGCGCCGGCAAGCAATCGGTGATAGAGGTGGAGCCCTTTGTCGAGCCGACCAAGGGCTGGGGAAGGAAGAGCCTGCGCCAGATGCAGATCATTCCGGCCATGACCCCGTTGATCGCGAGGGTTTTTCCAAACAGCCCCGCCGAGGAGGCAGGGCTTCGCGCTGGGGATCTCGTGATGGCGGCAAATAGTCAAAAACTTTACAGCGGTCAGACACTTGCAGAGGTGCTGAGTGCGACCAAGGGAGCCCCGGTGACTCTTACGATTCGCCGTGGCAGCGCAGATTTTCCCGTCTCGATCACCCCGCGCATTCCGGAGGGTGAAAAACAGGTCCGCCTCGGCATCCAGTGGGATCATCGCGGCCTGATCAGGCTGGTCCATCCGAATCCCTTCACCCAGATCAAGTCGAGCTTGCTGACCATGTGGGAGACTATCTCGGCCGTCACGGCCCGCCATTCAGAAATCGGCGTCCAGCAGCTCAGCGGGCCCGTCGGGATCATGAGGATCTACTACCTTCTCTTTCAGAGCCCGATGGGATGGCAGCTGGCCCTTTGGTTCAGCGTCGTCCTGAACGTCAACCTGGCGGTGATGAACATGCTCCCGCTGCCAGTCCTCGACGGAGGGCACATCCTGCTGGCCTTCATCGAATGGATTTGCGGGCATCCGATCCATCAGAAAACTCTGGAGATTGTCCAGACCACCTTCGCTATGCTCCTCATCGGAACCATGCTCTACATCTCCTTTTACGACGTCAGTGACCTAGTGGCGGGTCACAAATCCGCAGCAGCGGCCGCAGGTGATAAGACAGCGGAGACCATGACCTTCTCGCCGAAATCCTCAGCGGTTGAGGCCTCTGGGCCAGCTTCCCCCGTCAAGCCATGATCAGCGCGGGTGATGCCGCCGCCAAAATGGGAGTACCGCTCTGCTACGCGGCGGATCTTTTCTCCTACACGCGTCGACTGAGCCGTGAAGTGAAGGTGGGGAGGCTTTCTTTCGGTGCCGCCAACCCTATCAGGATCCAGTCGATGATCACCAGTGACACGATGGATACAGCGGCCTGCGTCGCTCAGACCATCTGTCTCGCCGAGGCGGGATGCGAGATGGTCCGCATCACCGCGCCGACCGTTAAGGATGCAGTGAACCTCAGGACTATCCGCACCGAACTGAATGCCCGCGGCTGCACGGTGCCGCTCGTCGCCGACATCCACTTCAAGCCGGAGGCCGCGATGGAGGCCGCAAAGTGGGTGGAGAAGGTCCGGATCAATCCCGGCAACTTCGCCGATTCCAAGAAATTCAATGTCCGGGATTACACAGACAACGAATACGCCGCCGAACTGGAGAGGATCCGGGAGCGTTTCACGCCGCTTGTCATTCTCTGCAAGGAGAGGGGCGTGGCGCTCCGTATCGGGACCAACCACGGCTCGCTCAGCGACCGGATCATGAACCGCTTCGGCGACTCGCCGCTCGGCATGGTGGAGAGCGCCCTCGAGTTTTCACGAATCGCACGCGATCTCGACTTTCATCAGATGATCTTCTCCATGAAGGCCTCCAACCCCAAGGTCATGATCGCCGCCTACCGCCTTCTTGTGGCGCGGTTGGAGGTTGAGGGGCCTGACTGGAATTACCCGATCCATCTCGGTGTGACCGAGGCCGGCGACGGCGAGGATGGTCGGATCAAGAGCGCCATCGGCATCGGATCGCTTCTCTCCGATGGGATCGGCGATACCGTCCGCGTCTCGCTGACCGAGGATAGCGAGCATGAGATCCCTGTGGCGCGTGCCTTGGTGGCTCCGTTTGAAGTACGGACTGCCGTTATCTCGCCGGTTTCGGATATCAAACCGAACTGGCCGCTCTTCGATTATCAAAGGCGTGCTTCCGAACGAATCGCGCTGGAGGGCATCACTCGGCCGATCTCTCTAGGAGGAACGGAAACTGTCGCTGTCGTCGTCCCTCGCCGGGTGGATGAGGCCGTCGCTCACAAGCGAGCCGGACTGGGCGACTACCAGCCGGAGCTCATCCTGGAGGATCTGCCCCTCGTGGAGGTCGATCCACTCTCCGAGGAAGAGGTCGAGGATGTGAATGCCGTGACAGGCTCGAGGCTCGTCACCGTACGTGACGGCGTGGCGCTTGATCCGATCGCAGCATTCCGTCTGCTGGCTGCGCGAATCGACGCGCGGCATCCGATTTTACTGAAGGATACTTTTTCCCCTGCGACCGACGGAGAGTTCCTGGATCACCTCCTCTTCTCGGCGACCGTGTTGGGATCACTCCTCTGCGACGGCATCGGCGATGCCATCCTGCTACGAAGCGAAGAGGCGCCCGGTCAGTCACTGCGCCTCGCCTACAACATCCTCCAGGCCGCCGGAGTCCGCATCTTCAAGACCGACTACGTCGCCTGTCCCTCCTGCGGCCGCACACTCTTCAACCTTCAGGAGACCACCACCCGCATCAAGGCCTCAACGTCTCACCTCAAGGGAGTCCGCATCGCCATCATGGGATGCATCGTCAACGGCCCGGGTGAAATGGCCGACGCCGACTTCGGCTACGTCGGCGGCGCACCCGGCAAGGTGAACCTCTACGTCGGCAAACAGGCCGTGAAGTTCAATATTCCCGAAGGGGATGCGGTGGAGCGACTCGTGGATCTCATACGAGAGCATGGAAAGTGGGTCGAACCGGTGTAGCTTGAAAGGATTGGCGGTTAGCTGCGTTAGTCTGCGGTCGGCGTAGGACTACTACGCCTTCCCTTGGCCGCCTTGCTCTCCATCCGATCTTGCGAGCCTTGGCTGAGGATGCTGGATCTAGATTCCTTGTTAAACCCAGAATTTGCATTAGGAGCGGCAAAATTGGGTAAAGGGCGGGGCGAGGGAGTCGGTTTTTGAGAAGAGGCCGTCGAGCCAGGGGCGTTTTTTTGGGTGGAGAGAGATTTTGAGGGTTCGTTTTCTGGCGTGGGAGGAAATCCAGGCTCCTAATGCAAAGCAATGGGAGCGTAGCGAGGAAAGAGTGGGTTGGCTGGAGCCTTGGAGGACGAGTTTGCGGAAGAGGCTCAGGAGGTTGTAGGCGATGATGGCGAAGCGGAAAGCGGCCTCTGTTGCGCAGAAGTTCTTCAGATGGAAGCCCTCGATGCCGAAGTCGTATTTGAGTTCCTTGATGCGGTTCTCGGCGTCGCCGCGATCACGGTAGAGGCACCAGATAGAGGAGGCTGGAAGTTCGAGGCTGGTGAAGTAGGCACTGTAGCGGTAGCGGGAATCGAGGGCCTCATCCTCCCAGATCTCGAGTTGTCGGCCTGTGGAAAGAGGGAGCCGACCGGCGTCCTTGCGCACGAGGATGAGACGGCGTTCCTTGCCGCAGGAGCCGATGACATGGCGGGTCTCACAGACCTCCACCCCGTCCTTGAGACGGATCCAGCGAGCGGAGCGAACCTTGCTCCGGATGCCGGAGTGGAACTTGGCCGCCACGATATAGGGTATCCCCCTCTGCTCGAAGTAGCTCATCATCTTCTCGCTGCAGAATCCGCTGTCGGCACGCAGGAGGCCGATGCGATCTAGGCCAAGGATGCCGAAGGTCTCCTCCAGGAAGTGTTCCACTGAACTACTGGCTCCGGTGTTGCCGGGTCTCATCCAAGCGTTGGCTACCATCCGGGATTCGGTAACGAAGGCCAAGAGCGGGTGATGGGAGCCCCGACCCGGCTTGCCGGGGTTGTACCCCCGGGCAACACCTTCCTTGTTCCCGTAGCGCACGATCACCGAACTGTCCACATCCAGGGTCAGCTTGCGCAGGGGGATGTTCTCCATGAAGCATTGCTGGAGAGTTGGAAAGACTGCCTGATTACGCGCCTGGCTGAACTTGTTGAAAAACCTCCCGTAGCTGCTCCCCGAGGGGGTCTGCTTCCATCCAAAGAGTTCCTTGAGCGTGTCGTCCCGCCTCAGGACCTCGGTGTGGCTCATGCGGTAACATCCCATCCAGACGTTCACCAGAAAGCTCCCCACCATCACCGAGGGCGAATATCCACGGTTGCTCCCGGGCTCGGGAAGGGGTGCCTCGGACAAGTGCCTGCTCACGCCGCTCCTCTCAAGCACCTCCTTCATCAGCCTCATCCCTCCCCATGCCGTCA
>CAIOJL010000002.1 GCA_903858595.1 uncultured Spartobacteria bacterium
ATGGAGATATCTTTCCGCAGGAGATCATCCCAGTCCTTAATGTTCTTAGGATTGCCCTTACGGACCAGGAAGACGATCGTCGAGGTGTAGGGTGAGCTGTTGTTGGGGAGGCGAGATTGCCACTCTTTCGGAACAAGGGGTTTCTGGTTATCCAGGCTACCTTTCTCATAGATGGCATCGATGTCGTAGCCTAGTCCCAGAGTCGCGACATCGGCTTCGCTTCCATCTTGGATAAGTCGGGACTGTGAGGCGGATCCGCCGTTGGATGTGGAGATCGTAATCTCTTCTCCTGTGAGCTCCTTCCAGTGCTTAGCAAATGCCTTGTTGTACTCGGCGTAGAGTTCCCGGGTCGGATCATAGCTGACGTTGAGCAGCTTCACTTCCTGCTTTGGCTTTGAGCATCCGAAGAATAACCCCGTGACTAGGATCCCTGTGAGATAGATTGAGAGGAAGCGACGCGTGTTCATAAGATGCTTAGAATAGGGACGAGTTCAATAACGACCATAAGAGTCATTAATAAGAAAACAACCAAAATCGAGCTGAATCGTCAGACTGAAAAGGAGAGGAAGAACGAGGATCCTTAGATCCCTTCCCCGTCGATTCCCTGAACCCGCTTGAGCTCTTCGCGTCCCACCGGGGGCGATTTCATGACATCAGCAAGGGTGGTCTGATCCATGAGATTGGCCACGAGATTCCTGGCGGTCAGCATGACTCTACGAAACCGGCAGGTCGATTCCTGAGTGCAGCGTTTGTAGTCGGTAACCGAAACGCAAGCGATCGGTGCGAGATAGCCGTCAAAGTGGCGAACGACCTCTCCCATGGTGATCTTTTCGGGAGCTCTGGCCAGCTGGTAGCCTCCGCGCTTCCCGGCAGTGCTAACGACCCATCCCTTTTCCTTAAGATCGAGCATGATGTGTTCCAGGAACCGCTTGGGAACATCGTTGCGCCGTGCCAACTCAAGGATCGGGATCGGCGGGCTGCCCCGATGCTCCACTAGGGTGAAGAGTGCCCTGAGGGCATAGTCTGTACGCATCGAGAGCTGCATGGGTGTAATATACGCGACCTTAAGCGTCGGGGAAAGACGCAAGATGGTTGAAGGGTTGAACCAAGCCGGTGGGAACCGGCGCGGTAGAATGCCGAAGGCATCCCGTCAGGTCGGCACCGCTTGCCGGGCGGCAAGTGCCGTCAAAGGTTTAACCGATCGGTCGTCTCCCCCTCTTTAACTTTTTAACGGATCAACGCTTCAGCTTCGCACACGCTTCAGATCATGAAGTCGATTTCGTCCTCGCTGAGTTGGACGGTTACCGGTGCAGATTTCCTTCCCTTTTTGTCGAGACGTGTCTGTACCTGCTCTCCACGCACGAGGAGCGTGTCGGGGGGGATGCTCTTCATCAGGAAGACATTGGCCCCGATCGTGCTCCTGGCTCCGATGACGGTATCGCCACCAAGAATGATGCCGTTCGGATAGATGACGACATCATCCTCCACCTCGGGGTGTCGCTTCGTGCCCCTGAGGATCTCGCCCTTCTCGTCTTTCTGGAAGCTGCGGGCTCCGAGCGTCACGCCGTGGTAAAGCTTTACCCGGTTGCCGATAACACAGGTCTCGCCAATGACAACGCCGGTACCATGGTCGATGAAGAAGTGGGATCCGATCATTGCGCCGGGATGGATGTCGATGCCGGTGCGGCTGTGGGCCCACTCGGTCATCATGCGGGGAAGCAAAGGGACATTCTCACGATGAAGCAGATGGGCAACGCGTTGGATGGCTACCGCTTCGAGCCCGGGATAAGCCAGAACGATCTCTTCGAGACTCCGTGCTGCTGGGTCACCTGCGTAGGCGGCCTCCACGTCTGTCTTGAGTAGTGCGCGGATGTCGGGAATGCCTGCGAAGAAGCGACCTGAGATGTCGTGCGCTTTTTTCCTGAGTTCATCGTCGGAGGTATTGGCCTCGCGTAGGCTGACGGTGATCGCCGAATCCAGTTGGTCTGCGATCTTGTCAATGATCTCTTGCGCCGCACCGGGCAACTTCTCAGAAGAGACGGCCTCATCGGAGAAAAAGCCAGGAAAGAGCAGGTGCAGAAGGTCCTCGCTGAGTGTGGCAACAGCGTTTTTCGAAGGAAGGTTCGACCGGTCGACATGGTTGATTCCACCGCTCTCCCGATAGGAATCGAGGATCGGCTGGAGCAGGTGCTTCCGCGAGTTCATCCCACTCATCTTATCGGTTTCGGGTTGCCCGTGCCAGCAAAAGCCCCTTTACGCACCAGTCAGCGTATTCAAGCAAGATGTGGCGGACGTTTGACACCGCTTCAGGCTGTGGCTAAGAGGGATCGTTCCGAAACGCCATTGCGGCCCCTTCCTTTCAACCCTTCTAGATCATCCCTCCAAAATTTTATGATAACGTCCAAGAATATCCGCATGATGATCGCCGACGTGGACGGCACTCTGGTCACTCAGGAAAAAGTTCTCACGGAGCGCGCCATAGCAGCAGTTCACAAGCTCCATGATGCCGGCATTCTCTTTGCCGTCACGAGCGGTCGTCCCCCTCGCGGGATGTCGATGCTCATTGATCCCCTGAAGCTCACGACACCGATCTCGGGTTTCAACGGCGGGATTGTTGTCGACCGGGAGATGAATGTCATCGACCAGAAGGTCATCCAGCAAGATCTCGTGAAACCGATGTTCAAGCTCCTCAAGTCGATGTCGCTTGATGTCTGGGTTTATCAAGGGGCCAAGTGGTATGTGGCCAACCGCAAGGCCCCCCATGTGGACCGTGAGGCTTGGACGGTGAAGTTCGAGCCTCTGGTGGTGGATGATATCGAATCGATCACCGAGAATGTGGCGAAAATCGTCGGGGTGAGTGACGACCTAGGCGCCATCCAGGCTGCCACAGAAGCGGCCCATAAGGAGTTCGGTTCCCATGTCTCCGCAGAACCCTCGCAGCCCTACTACCTCGATATCACGCATCCCGAGGCCAACAAGGGCTCGACCGTCGAGTATCTCTCCGCCAAGTACAACATCCCCTCCGCCTCCATCGCGACGATCGGTGACATGCCGACCGATGTCCTGATGTTCGAGCGGTCCGGCGTGGGTATTGCCATGGGCAACGCGAAGCCCGACGTGCAAAAGGCGGCCCGCGATGTCACTCTCTCCAACGAGCAGGAGGGCTTTGCCGTGGCCGTGGAGCGTTTTATTCTGGGATTGGGTTAAGAGAACCATCCCCAGCAATTCTTTAAGAGGCGTTTCGGCTCCCTCTTATCGGTTCCAAGGTGCGCGTGCCAGGAAGAGTCCCATGCCGCACCAGTCGGTGATGCCGGCAAAGATAAGCCCCGCACCGACAAAAGCGGGAAGAGCAAGGAAAACAGGGTTCACGAAAACTCCGAGGATGACTCCTATCAGAACTAGGCTTCCGGCTCCGATGCGGACCTGCCGCTCGATGCTGATGGAATTTTTCTTACCTTTCACGACAGGCAGTCCTGCAGCCACCCAAGCCTGAGTGCCTCCTTCGACAACATGAATCGAAGGATATCCCGCGGCCAGAAAATGACCTGCGGCAACCATTGCCCGCCCACCTTTTTCGCAGAGGATGCAGAGGGTCGCATCCTTTGGCAGGGGAGAGCTTCCCGCGAAAGCCGTTGTCTGGATGGAATCCAGGGGAATGTTCCTTGCGCCGGAGGCATGGATGCCGCCGAATTCGGCCGGGGTGCGTACGTCCAGAAGGATCGCGTTAGGAGTCGACTCTAAAAGAGCAGGAACATTCGCTGGAGAAATCGTGGGTGCCTGACTCATGCCTTCTTTGTTACATGGACGCACAGGGTAGCGGCAAGGGCATACACGTCATTGCTTGTGTTGTGAAAATCTCGTTCAGCGTTTCCCGAGAGCTCTTCTATTTCCGTAGGGACTTGATGATTTGGTCGAAGACGCCACGGTCGGCGAAGTATGTTTTCTGAGCTTTTTCCCATCCTCCAAAGTCAGCGATGCTGGTCAGTTTCACATTCTTAAACTGGCTTGCGTACTTGGCCTTGGCGGCGGGATCAATAGGCCGATAGAAATTCTTGCCGATGATGTCTTGCCCCTCCGGGGTATAGAGGTACTCGAGGTAAGCAGTGGCCTGCTTGCGGGTATTGTGACGGTCGACATTGGCATCGATCACGGTGACAGGAGGTTCTGCGAGAATGCTGATGGACGGGGTGACGATATCGTAGTCGTTGTTATTGATTTTCTTGACCAGCAGCGCCTCATTCTCCCAAGAGATCGACACATCCCCCAGTTTCCGTTCCGTGAAGGCAATGGTGCCGGCGCGTGCTGCCGCAGGAAGACCGTTTTTCAGCGCGTTCTTGTAGATCTTGCCGATGAACTCACGGATCTTTGATTCATCCCCTCCAAATGCTTTCTGTGCATAGGACCATGCTCCTAGGAAGTTCCAGCGGGCTCCGCCACCAGTTTTCGGATTGGGCGTGATGATGGAGACGTCCTCGCGGGCAAGGTCGTTCCAATCCTTGATATTCTTCGGATTGCCCTTCCGGACCAGGAAGACGATCGTGGAGGTATAGGGTGAACTGTTGTGGGGAAGTCGTGACTGCCAATCGTTAGGGATCAGTGGCTTGTCAAAGGCACCCGTGCTTCCCTTGTCATGGATGGCATCAATGTCATAGGCAAGGGCCAACGTGGCTACATCCGCCTCACCGCCATCTTGAATGAGCCGTGACTGGGATCCCGAGCCTCCATGGGAGGTGGCGATTTTAACGTCTTCGCCTGTCTGGCTCTTCCAATGACTGGAAAATGCCTTATTGAACTCGGCATAGAGTTCCCGGGTCGGGTCATAGCTGACATTCAGTAGCTGAACCTCAGCCTTGATTGTGCCCAGGGTGAGTGCGCTGAGAAAGATCAGCGCGAGTCGATGTGTCTGTTTGGTATTCATAGGTAATTCTTGAGTTGAGGTTTTTTGATTGGAATACGTCTTGTTAAAAAGCGACCTTCGCCACGACTTGCAGGATGCATTCGTTGCCGATGGTTCCGTTGCCTGCGGGGTTAATGATGTACTGGACACCAGGTTTGATGGAGGCCCACTTGTTCAATTGGATGTTGTAGAAGCCCTCGATCACCTCGGTGGAGCTAAAGTGAGGAGCGTACTCGTAGTAGCTGGTGTAGGCAGGAACGGTCTTTTTCTTACTGCCGGTTCCGGTGGTGGTGGTGGCTGGTTTGCCCGTTGTGGCGTTTACATTTTGAACATAAGCCGGCCCGTCAGGAACTGTGGCGTTGTATTTGCTGCCATAAGCATTCTCAAGTGCCTGATTTTGCGAATCGATATACTGATTGTAGTAAGAACTGTAGAAGCCCGCACCCAGTGCAACGCCGACACTGTCCTCATCCCGATGTGGAATCAGGCCCTTATAAACCAGACCCGTCTGGAAATAGAAGGGTAGAGCATTATTCTGAGGTGGTGTGAAGGTGAACTCATTGAAGCTGTAGAGACCTTGCTTGGAGAGTTTGGCGGGATCATCGCTCTTCTCTCGGAAGAGTTGCTGGTCAGCCTGCAGATAGAGTCCCCAGATTGCGCTATTCTGTGAAAATGCAGTCGGTTTTTTCTGGCCATCGACCCATGTGGTGGGTGTGTAGGAGGTATTATTCTGCCCCCAGATGTAGTTCCCGAGGGCGTACTTTCCCTCCAACTGGCTCTTGCCGAACTTGGGAGTCCACCCGATTTCATTCACGTTATAGAGTCCGTTTTGACTATAGCCGCCGCCATAGCCATTGGGATTGAACGACGGGGCTCCCTGGAAATTAAAACCGTGACTTGTGTAGGGAGATGCAACGTATTTGCCGGTTCCCCCGGTGCCATTTGCTTGCCCCTTTCCATTGATTGTATTGACCGTGTTGTTATAAACGGAGGGTTTCAGTTGGCCCAAATAATTGCCTGATACGGAGGTATAGGGATAAACGTCCGTGACCGAGTAAGGTGATGAGGTTACCGCCGCTGTGCCTGAAATCGCAAGATAGAGACCGCTCTGGATATAGGTATTCTTGAGTGGTTTGACCCTTAGTGTTCCACCCCAGGCAGCATAGGCGCTATTCCAAGGCGTAGGGCTCGTCGTATATGAGACGTATTTGCCTGTCTGTGAGGAATACACCGGAATACCGGCACCAGCCTGTCCTCCGATTCCCTTAGCCTGGGTGATATTATTGTTCTCGAAGAATTTGGAGAGAGGTTGCTGGAGGAATTGCTCGTAGGGATTTTCCCAGCCGAGGTTAATCATGAAGGCTTTGTTCGGGGAGTTGTATTCAATCTGTTGCGTCATGATACGCACTCCCTGATTTCCGCTAAGTACTGTGGGATTAAACAGATTGTAGGTTCCTGCCGCATATTGGGGTTGCCCGCCGAAGCGGTCTCGCCAGTTGGACTCGGCAGTAAGCCCCTTGAGCCCAAAGATCGGCTCGAAATCATATTGGAGCTTCAGCTTCACTTCGCCATCCCAGTTGCTTTTGGGTTGGTTTGGGAGTCCTCCGGAGAGTTGCCCGGAGTAAAGTTCCTTGGCTTCACCGGTCACGCTGAAGCCGTAGGTCTTGAGCGGTTGAGCCAAACCAAACCATCCGTAGGTGACGCCATTGGTCTGGGTCAGCCAATCCTCGAAAAAGTTTCCTGATGAGGAGGCGTCGGCCGCATAAGCGACCAATACAGTCGTTAAGAACGCCAAAAAAATGGTGGCTCGATGTAGGGCTTCTTTAAGACCCTTGAATGGAATGGATGGTTTCATTGCTATTTAGAGGCTTAAAACTGACTTTTCCTGCTGATGATTGGTATGGTTTGATTTTTTGGTTTTAGACGAACAAAGTGACTTTTATAACACGATCTATATGGTCGTCAATAAATTTATTGAAAAACTTTGAACTGGCTTGATCGAAGTAAACAAGGGGAGCGCTGAATAAATCCCATGATGGCCGCTGAAGAGCATTTGATTGTTGTCCAAGGCGTGCAGCGCAGAGGCAATACCCTTGCGGTCTTGCCCAAGCAAGCAACTTAGGAAAACGGCCAAATACTCTCAGCCCACGGGGTGGC
>CAIOJL010000003.1 GCA_903858595.1 uncultured Spartobacteria bacterium
CGCTCACAGAAAAACTCAGCTGGTTGTTCATTCCCTCATTCTATCCCAACCCTCCTATCCTGCATAGCATCACTTCGCAGTGCGCTCTCGATTAAATCAGCGTTTCCCTAGGGAAACAAGGTTGTCGCGGAAGGTGGTTTCATTGCTTAGGGATTTGCTGATGCGATGGGGCTGAACCTCCCTGTCATCCTCTCCCCGGCAGAGGTGATAAAGCTCCTCTCCCCACTTCCCGAACTGCAGAACCATTTCCGGAAGATTTATTTTCTGGAGATCAGCACAGGTCAGAATGCCGCGCTCCCCGAATCGCTCGGCGCTCTTGGGGCCGATGCCCCAGATCTTGCGCACAGGGAGTGCTGCCATCAATTCTTGAACCTGCTCCGGCAGTATGGCGAACTGGCCGTTGGGCTTGCGCCAGTCGCTGGCGATCTTGGCAAGCATCTTGTTCGGGGCGATGCCCGCCGAGGCTGTAAGGAGGGTCTCCTCAAGGATCCGGGCGCGGATTTCCTTGGCAATGTCCCAGGCATAGCGTCCCTGCTCCGATAAGGCGGACACATCTAGATAGGCCTCGTTCAGAGAGAGGGGCTCCACCAGCGGGGTGTAGTAGCGGAAGATCTTCCGAATCTGCTGGGAGGCTGCGCGGTAGAGCTCGAAGCATAGGGGCAGAAAGACCAGCTGAGGACAGCGGTCTCGCGCCATGAATCCCGGCATGGCCGAGCGGATCCCGAACTTGCGTGCCTCGTAGTTGCAGGTCGTGACAACCCCTCGGTGGCTACCTCCACCGACAGCAATAGGTTGACCGGCTAACTCCGGCCGTTCACGCATCTCCACGGCCGCATAGAAGCAATCCATGTCGATGTGGATGATTGTTCGCATGATGATTGGATTGCCCCGTATTCGGGGTGAGCGCTGAGGATAACACCGGTCCCTTCTTCTAGGAAGGGAAGGGCGGTTTTTTTGTAGAAAAAACAAAGTCAAGAATAAAAATGTTACGAAAAAGTAACAAAATGCTTTTCTTGCCGAGTTCTTGATTTCATAATCCAAATCATGGAAACAATCCAGTATCCATTCCGTTACGAAAAGTTGGCAACGCCCCAACTGGTAACAGTTTACGAGCCCATCCCGGAAAACTTCCCGACCAAGATGGCCTTGGTCAAAGTTATCTGTATCGGCGTCGGGATCACGGTTGCCCAGTATGCATTCATGGTGCTGCTAATAGCCAAACCTTGGCACTAAGAGACTGTCTGAAAACTAGGGATTGCCGTGTTGCTGGAGATTTTTCTTTTGGGCAAGACGGGAGGGCAGCGGCAATCCCCGCAGTGGGCTTGCCCGATCAACGCTGGCCAGAAGGAAAAGATAGGCAACCCATTGGACGTGAGCAGGAAAGGCCGTCTAGCAGCGTTCTCTGCTCGGTCAAAGCCCGCTGAGGGGATTCTCCCTCGCAGCTGCCTTGCTATCTAGCCTTTCCTGCTCACGCACGACATTTCCTAGTTTTCAGACAGTCTCTAAGGGAACAATCCAAGCAAATCACCGGGTGTTCCTGCGGGGCGGATGATTGACCTTGCCGGGCTGGCCTCCCGGATCGTCCTGAGGCAGGATGGGGGGCATGATCATCCAGATTTACGAAATTCAGGAGCCGAAGGAAGCGGCACTGATGGCTGACTGCGGAGTGGACCATATCGGCGGGGTGATTCTTTCCCCCGATGAGTGGATGATCCCTGCACTGAAGGACTCGGTGAGCGTGATCCGCGAGTCTGGCCGCAAGAGCAGTATTATCCCCCTCTTTGCCGATCCGGATGCCGTCCATCGAGTGATCGAGTGGTATCAGCCCACTATCGTCCATTTCTGCGATAGCCTAAACCATGAAGCGGCTGTGGATGAAGACGCTGTCTCCGCTGCTATCCTGTTGCAGCAGGGGGTGAAGGAGCGCTTTCCCCATGTTGAGATCATGAGAACGATTCCAATCGCCACGACCGGATTGGGATCGCATGTGCCGACACTGGAGCTCGGACGCCTGCTGGAAGGATCCAGCGACTGGTTTCTGACTGATACGCTGCTAGTGGCTGGCGAGGCCCAACCGGTGACTGGTCATGTGGGTATCACCGGCAAGCTCTGCGACTGGGAGATGGCTAGGGATCTGGTGAATCAAAGTCATATACCGGTGATTCTCGCCGGGGGCCTCTCTCCAGAGAATGTTGCCGAAGGGCTGAGGTTCACACAACCTGCCGGTGCCGACACCTGCACGGCCACCAACTTGCTCGACGATTCTGGGAGGCCGATTCGATTTCGTAAGGATCCGAAGAAGGTGAGGAGATTTGTCGAAGCCTGCCGGGCTCTCTAAGGCATCATCTGTTAAATCTGACGTTTTCTGGTGAAATCACCGAGGCTGTAGGAAAA
>CAIOJL010000004.1 GCA_903858595.1 uncultured Spartobacteria bacterium
CAACTCCCCGGCAGACTCCACAGAATCTTCCAGCTTTTGAGTGTTCATCCGTTTGAGAAAGTTCCTATCCATGAGCTACTTACAGAAGAAGACCTCAAATCTTATATGCCTCACAAAAATAACCAGTTGATGCTGTGGGACTTATAACCGGACGCTTGTGGAAAGATATGAAGAAAAACAAAAGGCGCGATTAGAGGCGTGGTACAAAAGTTGGGAAAACAAGTTCTGCACTTCAGATCATGTTAAAGTGTATTGGCTGCTTACATTGTTGATACCGGAACCGTCAGAAATGTCTAGTGAGTATAATTCTGTAGTAGCGCGAAATGAAAAACTTAAAAATAGTATAAAGAACGGAGAAGTCGACTTTGAGGCAGCTGATTTTGCTGATAAAATTAACATAGCAACCCTTACAAGATTAGGGCGAACAAAAGATGCTCAATATATTGAGGGACTTAGGCAAGCTCGGATTAATAAAAGAAACGAACTAATTGAACGCCAAAAGATAGTTAAAGCTGCTGAAGAAAGAGAGGCAGCTTTGAATCAACAAATCAATCTTCTAAATCAACGAGTAGCTCAGGCACAAGCGGAGGCTAGACAGGCACAAATGGATGCGGATGATAATCGAATAAAAGCTAGAAATATAGAAATTCAGAGAATTAATAGATATTAGATGTTCGCAATATTATTCTGATAACATAAACTGCTTATAGGGTTATAAACTAGTATCTTTAACAGACTCTTTTCCTGCCTTCCTGAGTTCCAGATTAGTCCCTGTCAGTCATTCTTCTGGAGCCGCTTCCGGGGCGTGTCCCCGAAGCGGTCATGGGCTTCGTGCAGGAAGTTTACCAACGAGGGGTATCCGGCCTTCCTGCCGATCTCTCCGATTGCGGCCTCGTCCAACTCCGCGGCATTGATGCCGGGAAACCAATGCCCTCCGTTCCCAAGCAGGTTGTAGCGAAGCTTTCCGTATGCCTGCATGTCGAATGCCCGGTCCAGCGCCCGGAGCCTTACGATCTCCTGAAGATTGATCCCCCCCGGCACCTCACCGAAGGGTGGGAGATCCCGATCCCAGCGCGCCGGCATGGGAGATGCGTTGGTACGCAGAAACTCCTCCTCAATGCGCTCCGCCGTTTCGCGGACCCGATCCCAAGTGTCCTTGTGCTCCATGAGGGGAAGGATCTTCAGATGCTCGTCGAAATCCGAAGGTCGTGCGGCTCCGATGCTCAGCGTGTGGACCTCGGGATGCATCAGGCAGTAGAGGTCGTTGAAGACCATCGGTGAATAGGGGGAGCAGAGCGCGGTGAGCTTCTCCGTGGGTTGATGCATGCATCCCCCCTTCTCCGTGGGGCTGATGATGAAGACCCCCATGTCATGCCTGGTGGCCGCCTCGACGGCACTCCAGTTGGTCTGGTTCATGAAATACCAGTGGATGTTCACATAGTCGAAGGCATCGCTGGCGATGATCTCCTCGATGAGATCGCAAGGTGCGTGGGTGGAGAATCCAAGGAATCTCGCCTTCCCCTCCCTGATGATCTGCTGTGCAGCCTCAAGAGCGCCGGCCGGTCCCACCGTTTTCTCCCAGCACTCCCTGTCGTTGATGCCGTGAATCGAGAGAAGATCAACATGTCGAAGTTGGAGGTTGGCCATCGACTGGTCAAACGTCTCGCGGAACTCGGCAGCTGAGGATGGCCCTACCTTGGTCTGCACGATCATCTCCTCGCGTGGAAATAGGGGTAGAATCTTTCCGAGCTGAACCTCCGACGTTCCATAGCCTCGGGCTGTCTCTATATGATTGATCCCTGAATCAAGCGATTTACGGATGCAGGCCTCAAGATTGGCCTGCCCATCGGGTGTTATTCCCCCGGCATCCTTGTCGTTCCAACTGTGCTGATAGCGCATCCCTCCGCAGGATAAGACTGGCATCTCAAGACCTGTTCTCCCAAAGCGACGGGTTATCATTTTGTTTAAGAAAGAGTTTGGTTAACTAAAAACCAATTTCCAGAAGAATGGAGGATGTCTTCAAGGCCATCATATCACTGGGCCAGACTACCCAGGCGGGCGGGATTAAGGAGCGATGGTCTCCACATAGGCGAACTTGCCGTTCTTCACCTGAAGCATCACGGCCGACTTGGTGGGATTGCGGTGCTCATCCAGCGTGATCTTGCCCGTTATTCCAGGAAAATCCTTCGTGGCAGCGATCGCTGCATTCACCTTATCTGGATCGGTTGTTCCAGCCCGCTTCATCGCATCAGCAAGGAGTTTCAACGAGTCATATCCGAGGGCCACCATGGCATCGGGATCCTCATGGTATTTCTTGCGGTAGGCATCCACGAAAGCCACAACCTGCGGATCGGTGCTCTGGTTGGAAAAGTGATTGGAAAAATAGCACCCCTCGACCGCGGATCCCCCGACACTGATCAGTTCGGTGGAGTCCCAACCATCCCCACCGATGAAGGGAGCTGTGATGCCGAGTTGACGGGCCTGACGAATAATCAGGGGAGCCTCCGTGTAATAGGCTGGAAGGAAGACCACATCGGGGTTAGCTGACTTGATGGCCGTCAACTGGGCGCTGAAATCCTTGTCGCCACCGCTGTAGCTTTGCTCCCCGGTGATGACGCCCCCATTCTTGAGAAATTCGGCCTTGAAGCTCTTGGCCAAGCCGAGACTGTAATCCTTGGAGACGTCGGTGATGATGGCTGCCTTTTGGGCCGCAAGCTTGCCGGCAAACTTCGCACAGACTGTCCCCTGGAACGGATCGATGAAGCAGACCCGGAAGATGTGATCGCCGGTCTCTGTGACTTTTTCATTCGTCGAGGCGGGCGAGATCATCGGTATCCCACTGCGCTGGGCGATCGGAGCGGCTTCCAGTGAACGACCCGAGGCGACCTCTCCGATCAGGGCAACCACCTTGTCACGAGTGATCAGTTCACGGACAACCGTGGATGTCTCTCCGGGCTTGGACTGGTTGTCCTTGGTGATCATCCGGATCGGTTGACCCAGGACACCACCGGAGCCATTAATCTCCTCAAGGGCAAGCTGAACGCCCTTGTCGGTGCTCTGACCGAATGTGGCCTGCCCGCCGGTCAGTGAAGCGAACTGTCCGACGGGAATTCCGGATTCCTGCTTCTTGGAGCATGAGGAGCCGGAAAGGCTCAAAGTTGCTAGGAGGAGAGTGCTGGAGAGTTTAAGGAACTTCATAACTCGGAGTGTAGGCAGACCCACCGGAAAAAAGCAGCCTATTGTTTCCAGTGCACTGTTGAGGCAATTCAGGCAATTCAGGCCATGTGGTCAAGCATCTCTAGGGAGACTCCGTGAAGAAGAGGCTTGCCCGCCAGGTATCGATCGAACTCCTCCAGCATCCATGCTCCCATGCGAGCGACCTCTCCGCCCACACTCCCGGCGATGTGAGGGGTGAGAACGACATTTCCCAACGCATGAAGGGGGGAATCGGTGCTCGGCGGCTCGGGATACGTGACGTCCAGAATAGCGGTCAGATCGGGTCGGTCACGGAGCACGACGCAGATTTCGGCTTCGTTGACAATCGCGCCTCGCGATGTGTTGATGAGGCAGGCACCGGGTTTCATCATAACGACCAGTCCCCCGCCGATCAGATTTTCGGTTTCCGGAAGCCACGGAGTATGCAGGCTCACCACATCGCATCGTTCAAAGAGTTCCTCCAGGGAGACAAGGGAGACTCCGAGTTCCGCGGCCTGCTCCGATTTGACATAGGGATCGTAAACCAACACATCCAGATCAAATCGCGCCAAAAGCGCGGCAACCCGTTTGCCGATGGCACCCAGCGAGACTAGTCCCACCTTGGAACGGTAGGCGCCTGGAATCGGCGAGGAGATGACGTCGAAGGTGCCGGCCTTCATCTGGCGTGATGAGCTCCAGAACCCTTTCAGGCCAAGGAGAATTGTCCCAAGGGTATATTCGGAAACGGGGATGGCATTGGCCTCCCAGGCACTTGAGATGAGAATGCCGCGTTCGTAGGAGTGAGGTGTGGCAAAACATTTCACCGATCCTGCGGCGTAAAAAACAGCGCGTAATCGTGGCGCAGCTTCAAGGAAGGCCTGGTCAAGGACGGGCATTCCCCATGAGGAGAAGATGAGATCGGCCTCGGCAAGCAAGGGTAAGCGTTCTTTCCACTCCTCTCCTTCCAAGGATTCTGGAATCAGGGTGACGCGTTTTTCAATCTCCCGTCGAAGTTCTTCAGGATAAGCACACGGGAGGTTCCCTCTCATCCCTACAAAGATAGCTTTCAGCATTCCGACTTCTTAACGGACTGCCTGAAGCGAAGCGAGTCTCTCATGATACCTTAACCAAAAAAACATCCTCCTCGGAACAATTTCATTGCCGAAGTAATTCTAGCGGCAGGCCGTAAAAGATCCGGTGTGGCAAAGACAGCCGAGCACTTGGTGCCGCGAACTTTTGATAAAATGGCGGAAGGGGAGGGATTCGAACCCTCGGTGGGAATAACCCCACGTTCGATTTCGAGTCGAGTGCCTTAAACCGGACTCAGCCACCCTTCCTAAAAACTGGGATCGCAACCATACCCCTATGATCAAGGAGGTCAAGACCTCCCCTTCCCTTGAAGGAAGATTACCTAGACCAATCCAAAGCGCCCTTTTTGATGGCGTAAATATAGCCAACAAACAGAATCACCGAGAAGATTACAAGGGTCCAAAGGATGCCTATGCCATACTGCATCAGATACTCCCGGTAAACCACGGACCAAGGATACAGAAAGACGATTTCGATATCGAACAAGATGAACAACATCGCCACCAGGTAGAATTTGACACTGAAGCGTGGCTGAGGGCCCGGTTCAGGAAGCATTCCACACTCATAGGCAACATCCTTGACTCCTGTGCGTGTGCCGATCCGTCCGAGCAGAGTACTGGCAATCCACATTGTTAGCGCCAGACCGACACAAACCACAATGTGAATGAGGAGGGATCCATAGCCGCTTAAGCTTCCTAGGGTGCCGTCCATGATCGGATGCCGTTACTTGCGCTTAACGGGAGCCTTCTTCACCGGAACTTTCTGAATCGGCTTTTTGACAACCGCGGCTTTCTTAGGCGCTGGCTTAACCGAAGACATCGAGGCCTTCACGGGAGACTTCTTCAAAGGTGACTTGGCTGGAGCCTTCTTGGCAACAGGATTGGAAGCTACCTTCGAGGACAACTTTGAAGTTTTAGCAGCAGGCTTTACAGGAGATTTAGCCGCGGGTGTTGGTGCAAGCTTTTTGAGTGATTGAACAGGAACGGGCGTTATGGAGACGATGCCTGGAACCTGGGGCGCCGGGAGAGGTTCCTCCGGAGCGATGGCATGGGCCAAAGAGACAAGCCCTTTGTACTTTTTGCCGCTTTTCTTCACCATGTTGCGGGAAACAAGGTGCTGAAGCTTCTCGTAAGCTCGGAGACGAAGCATTTCCTCTCCACCGCTAGCGGCATTACGCTTCTTCAGACGGTCATGGACGACATCGAAGAGTTGCTTGAACTCAAAGGAAGCTCCCTTCTTGGAAAGAACTGCTACCAGCTCTTCAGTGACCAGATCGGGGAGTCTGCGGGAGAAGGCACTTTTACGTTGCATCATATTTAAAAAATAAACATATCACTTGATCTCGTGGTCTGTCACTAAAAAAGCATTGCCGTGTATATCGCACCGTTTTGCATGGGCACAATGAGGAAATGTTATTTATCCTAAAATTTCCCATCATGGACGCATTGACTTAGGTTTTTTAGATTCATAACGTGAAGACAATGTTGAGGTTCCTCCCCATCCTTTTCCAACGGACAAAAAGTCTTTTATGAAAACCATTCTCTTCGTATGCACGGGCAATGTCTGCCGAAGCCCTATGGCAGAGGGTCTCATGAAGGATCTTCTCACAGACCGGCTGGATATCATTATCCTCTCCGCGGGCATGAATGCACCACAAGGTGCCCAGGCCAGCCAACCCGCCGTCACTGCTCTCTCGGAACTGGGAATCGATCTGCGCTCCTTCAGGAGTCAAGCGGTTACCGAGGAGTTGCTAGAACGCTGCACCCATGTTTTCACCATGACACGGGATCACTATCGCCTAATCGACCTCCTATTTCCGGAACACTCCGGGAAGGTCCGCCTGCTGGGTGAATTCACCCGGAATGGCGGCGATGTGCCCGATCCCATTGGACAAGGACTCACTACTTACAAGCGCTGCCGTGATGTCATCAAAAGCGCGCTGGTACAAATCCGCGATTTTGTGGATCAATCTCCCTTCACCATGTCACAAGCAACTGACTCTCACCTCTCACACAACAACTCCAGTGCCCTCGCGACGATCGATCCCGAGATCGCCGCAGCTATCACGGCCGAACATCATCGCCAGTTCGAACACATCGAACTCATCGCCTCGGAGAACTTCACCAGTCAAGCCGTCATGGAAGCCCAGGGCTCTTGCCTGACCAACAAGTACGCCGAGGGCTATCCCGGACGCCGCTGGTATGGGGGATGCGAGCATGTCGATGTGGTTGAAACCCTCGCCATCGAGCGCTCGAAGAAGCTTTTTGGTGCCGAGCATGCCAACGTTCAGCCCCACAGTGGAAGCCAGGCCAACATGGCCGTCTACTTCAGTGTGCTCCAGCCAGGTGATAAAATCCTCACCATGGACCTGGCCCATGGCGGTCACCTCACCCACGGACACAAGGCCAACTTTTCAGGCAAGCTCTACAACGTGACCCACTACGGGGTCTCTAAGGTTGATGGCCGCATCGATTATGATGCCCTCGCCAAGCAGTCCGAGGAGGTTCGCCCGAAAATGATCACTGCCGGTGCCTCCGCTTACCCTCGCGAGATCAACTTTGCTCGTCTCCGCCAGATCGCTGATGCGGTTGGAGCCTATCTCTTCGTCGACATGGCCCATATTGCCGGACTTGTTGCCGGAGGGGTCCATCCCAATCCGGCCCCCCTGGCCGACTTCGTCACAACGACAACTCACAAGAGCCTCCGAGGCCCCCGCTCCGGCCTTATTCTCTGCAAGGAGCAGTATGCGAAGAAGATCGACGGGCAGGTATTTCCCGGCGTTCAGGGCGGTCCTCTCATGCAGGTCGTCGCGGCCAAGGCCGTCTGCTTCCACGAGGCGCTCCAACCTTCCTTCAAGGAGTATGCAAAGCAGATCGTCCTGAATGCCAAGGCACTCGCAGCACGCCTCTCGGTGCTCGGCTACACGATCAGCTCGGGAGGCACGGATAATCATGTCCTTCTGGTCGATCTCCGATCAAAGGGGATTAACGGACTCGAGGCTCAGCAGGCACTTGATCAAGCGGCCATCACCGTCAACAAGAACGCCATTCCCTTCGATACCGAACCGATCAGTAAGACCGGCGGCATCCGCCTCGGCACTCCGGCCATGACCACTCGTGGACTCAAGGAGGAAGAGATGATGCAGGTTGCAGACTTCATCGATACAGGCCTCAAGGCTCGGAACGATGAATCTGCCCTTGCCAAACTCCGAAAGGAAGTCACGGCTTTCACAGCACGTTTCCCGCTCCCTTAAATAAGTGGAAAGTTGGGAGTTGAAGTTAAAGTAATACCAAAATTCTCCAGCTTCATAGCTCTCCTGCCGTCTGCCCTTCAGCCTTCAGCCTTTTTCAAATGCCTTCTCCAATAGTCAATCCTCTCCGTGAGGGGATCGCCAGCCGCCTCACACCCGAGCCCTGCACGCTTGTCATCTTCGGGGCGACCGGTGACCTCACCCACCGCAAGCTCATCCCGGCGCTCTATAATCTGGCCGCCGAAGGAGCGCTGCCTCCTGCCCTCACGATCATCGGGTTTGCCCGAAGGGAAAAGACCTCCGAGCAGTTCCGCAAGGAGCTGGAGGAATCGACGCGCAAGTTCTCCCGCACCCCTCTCAATGAGGAACTCTGGGCGCAGTTCGCTTCCTCGATCATCTACCATCAGAGCCCCTTTGATCAGGCCGAGGGTTACACGACGCTCGCGTCACAGATGGATGAGGCAGATCGCAACTGCGGCACAGGCGGCAACCGCCTCTACTACCTGGCCGTGGCACCCGACCAGTTCCCAGTCATTTTGAGCCACCTGCGTGAGAGCGGATTCAGCACTGCCACCCAAGGAAGCTGGGCCCGCGTGATCGTGGAGAAGCCCTTCGGCAAGGATCTCAAAAGCGCACAGCTTCTCAACACCCTTGTCAGCGAAGTCTTCCCAGAGTGCGACACCTACCGCATTGACCATTATCTGGGCAAGGAAACCGCCCAGAACATCATGGTGATGCGCTTTGCAAATTCGATCTTCGAATCGCTTTGGGATTCCAATCACATCAGCCACGTTCAGATCACTGCGGTCGAACCGCTCGGCGTCGAGGGACGCGCCGGTTACTACGACACCTCGGGGGCCATGCGTGACATGATCCAGAATCATCTGCTCCAGCTCCTCACCCTCACGGCCATGGAGCCTCCTACCAGCCTGAGTGCCGACGCGATCCGTGATGAAAAGGTGAAGGTCTTGCGATCCCTCCGCCCCCTCCGTGGTGATGATGTCTTCAAGCATGTCGTCCGAGCCCAATACACCGCCGGTTTAATCGACGGCCAACCCGTCTCAGGCTATCGCGAGGCCGACGGGGTTCCCAAAGATTCGACGACCGAGACCTTCGTGGCCCTTCAGGTAAACATCGACAACTGGCGCTGGGCGGGAGTCCCCTTCTTCATCCGTACCGCCAAGCGTATGCCCAAGGGCGGCACGGAGATCGCCATCACTTTCAAGAGCGTCCCGCCCGTCCTCTTCAACCGGAACGGCGAAGGCCTCGACGAGAACGTCCTCGTCATCCGCATCCAGCCCGACGAGGGAATCTCCCTCCGCATGAGCGCGAAGATGCCCGGCTCCAGCCTGCGTATTGAGCCGGTGAAGATGGATTTCCATTACGGAACCTCCTTCGGCAAAGCAACTCCCGAGGCCTACGAGCGCCTTCTACTCGACGCGATGTCGGGCGACGCCACCCTCTTCGCGCGACGGGACGAAGTGGAGGAAGCTTGGGCCTTTGTCGACGGGATCGAAGAAGCCTGGAAGACCCGTTCCGATGATCTTGCCTTCCACACGGCCGGCTCCTGGGGACCAGCAGAGGCGGCCGACCTGGCAGCACGTCACGGTGTCACCTGGAGGAGAATGTGAGCTTTATCCCCGGCATCCCGGTGCCGATCGGTGGCATCGAAAAAAAACTTGGAAAACTCTGGGACGAGAGCGGCGAGAGCAAGACGCGCGCCTCGCTTATCAACCTGGCCATCTATAACGAGAAGCTCGGATCTCTGGAGAGGAATACTGAAATCACTCGAGGGATAGCAGGAGAGCACGCGATGCGGGCCATTCTTATTGAGGCTGATCCCAAGGCGGAAGGAAGTAGCGCCGAAGCGTGGATCACCATGCACTGCTACCTGAGAGGGTCCAAGGGGGGCTCTGTCTGCAGCGAACAGATTTCCTTCCAACTGGCAGGCATGGCGGCGCGTTCCCTTCAAAGCGTCGTTTTCTCGCATCTCGATTCTGACCTGCCGCTGGTACTCTGGTGGCAGGCAGATTTCCATCCGCCGATCGACGGCAAGCTCTGGCGCTGGGTTGATAGACTGCTTTTTGACAGTAGGCACTGGAAGAATCCCAAGGAACAATTCGGTTTGATCAGACAGATTTCCGGACTCGCCGAAGCGCGCACCGTACTCTGCGATCTGAACTGGGCCCGCTCCCTTCCCGTGCGACAGGCTCTGGCGGCTATCTTTGACGTCCCCGGCAACTTGTCCGAGCTTCAGCTCTTGCGGAAGATCGAACTCGATCACACCGCCGGATCACGCACCACAGCCATGCTTCTGGTGGGCTGGCTGGCCGACCGCCTCGGATGGAGCCTCTTCAATCCCTCGGCCAATCCTGAGTTCCGTGATGCCCAGGGCAATATCGTTTCTATAGAACTGAGAGAGAACGAGGGTGCCAGCATCTCCCGCATGAACCTCGCCTCCGAGAATGCGGAATTTCATCTCCTGCGGGAATCGGGTTCCGATCTCTATGTCACCACGGCGCAGGGAGCGAATATCGTAACCACCACCAGAATACTCCGCGCACCCCGTGAAGAAACGCGTGAGATTCTTTTGGCGGAGCTCTCCCGCGGAGGACGCCACCCGCTCTACACCAAGGCCGTGAAAGCCGTGGAAGAACTCTGGGAGTAAACGCTCGTCTTCTAAAACTCCGCCGGTTTCGGGGCTGGGATCGTCATGACCGGCGCGGCGCTCGGCAGATCCATCGGCCGAACGGCTTCCGCTTTCCTGACCTCTTTTTCACCGACTGGCAAAGCAACGGGCACATTCGTGGCAACTGCCGTCCCAGCCCCCCCCTTACCGTCGGTTCCGGGATCCTTACCGTCAGGTGATGTGGCACGCGCCACCTTGATACTCCTGTCATCCACGGCAGCGGTGCTTATGGTGGGATTCACCGCACGGTAGAGATCATTCTGGGCCAGAAGCGTCGGAGCATTCACAGGGACTGGTCGAACGCGCGTCAGATCGACCGCAGCAGCAGCTCTTGGCCACTCGGCCTGGTCAATGTCGCGATTGTAACTCCGTACCCCTCCCCCATGGACATCACAGGACACGGTGGGCATCTCAGCCTCCGTGGCGTACTCAGTGGCAACAACTCCCTGGAGTTTCCGACATCCCTCGGTGGGAAGCAGCCCTGAACTTCTGCAGATCTCGACCTGCTTCAAGCCCATGGGCATGGTCAGAAACTTGGAGGGAAAGGATCCCAACGATGCGTTCATCACCTGAGCCCAGATTGGAAGGGCAAGATCCTTACCGAAGGCTCCGCGGTAGATCTTCTGCGGTTTGTCGAATCCGACCCAGACCCCGCAGGTCACGGCGCTTGAGTAACCAACAAACCAAGTATCAGTGAAGTCGTAAGCAGTCCCGGATTTGCCGGCGAGCGGAGCATTCGTCGCGATACCGGAAGCGGCCGCCTCCTGAGCACAGGCCTTGAAGAGAGCATCCTGGAGCACGGAGTGCACCTGATAGGCTGCCTCTGCAGGCAACACTTGGACCCGGGTCACAGGATTCTCATAGAGGAGGTTACCCTCCTGATCGGTGATCCGAGTGATCGTGAAAAGCTTGGCCGAGCGTGTGCCCCCGCCCGGGAAAGCCGTGTAGGCAAGGGTCATTTCATCAAGGGACATCTCGCTGGATCCGAGATAGGCATTCGCCACATCTCGGAGTGGAGAACGTATGCCAGCGGCTTTACAGAATTCGTTGAGCTGATCGAGACCGGTCTTATAACCGAGACGAACGACGGCTGCATTCTTCCCACGGGCCACAGCCTCACTCGAGGGCATCGGCCCCTCATACTCATTGTCAGGGCGTTCCACGCCCCATTCCCCCAGGATGCCATTGACTCCACCGATCATGACGAAGTGATTGTCGATGCAGTCATCATCGACCGATTCTCCCGGGAAGAATCCGTTCGCATAGGCGGCGGCGGCCACCATCGGAGTGAAGAGTGTTCCGGGAGGACGGCGCCCCTGCAGGGCCCGGTTGTATTCGCTGTGCAGGAAGTCACGTCCACCCGCAACTGCGAGGATGCCACCAGTGGCATTCTCAACCGCCAAGACCGCACCCTGAAGATAGCCGGGAGGAGGCATCGTGACAGGTTCTCCACGCTGTGCAGCTTCTTCTATTGTTGCGTTGATCTGGCGGTACTGCTGATAGGTGATGTGGGCGAAGCCAGGTTGGCTCTCAACCTGTGTAAGGTGACCTTTCACCGCACGTTCCGCCACCATCTGGAGCTTGGCATCGAAGGTGGTTTCGATCTTCACCCCCTCGTTCATCGCCGTGTCATATCCCAGGGCCGCAATAGCCTGCTGGCGGACCAGGTCGATCGCATAGGAAACCCTATTGGGATTCGTTCTCTTGCGGACTGAGAGGTTCAGTTCCACGGCGCTCTCATATTCTTCGCGCGTGATCAGATGCATCTCCCGCATGCGCCCCAGTACAAAATCCCGTACCTTCTTTGCACCCGTCGGATTATTCCAGGGAGAATAATAATTGGGGCTCTTGAGCAGGCCCGCAAGCATGGCGCATTCGCCGACACTCAGATCTTTCGAAGCCTTCCAGAAGTAGCCCCTGGCAGCAGCCTCGACCCCGTAAAACCCGCTCCCGAAGTAAACGCGATTCAGATAGCACTCCATGATCTTCTCCTTGGTCAGATGATCCTCGATGCGTTCGGCCAAGAACATTTCCAGCAGCTTGCGGCGGTAGCTCTTCTCATGGAGGTCGAACGAGTTTCGAGCCAGTTGCTGGGTCACCGTACTGGCTCCCTGCTTCACCTTACCCTGGTGCCAGTTGCTGACGGCCGCACGCAACACGCCGAAGTAATCGACACCGTGATGATCGAAGAATCTGTTGTCCTCCTCAGCGACAACAGCATTCACCATCTCCTTCGGGATCTGATCATAGGGAATGGGCAGTCGATTCTGGATGAAGATCTTGCCCATCTGCTGGCCGTTGCGGTCCAGGATCACGCTCGCGGACTCCATCTTGGGTATCTTCGCCAGATCAAAGGATTCAGCCTTGGTCTTGAACTCGGAAACCAGCCATCCGTAGACGATGAGGCCACACAGCGAAGCAAGGATCAGGAGCGTCACGGGCACGA
The DNA here is from genome assembly GCA_903858595.1 of uncultured Spartobacteria bacterium. GTDB lineage: Bacteria > Verrucomicrobiota > Verrucomicrobiia > Chthoniobacterales > UBA6821 > UBA6821. The sequence goes on from CAIOJL010000004.1 coordinate 12,670, forward strand.
GAAACCAAAGCCGTAGAAACCATGGTTTCCGACGACGTTCCCTCTTCTCTTCCCAGCTGTAGCGATAGCGTGCGATCCGTCCATCTTTTCCATGAAAGCCCTCACCGGGCAAGCGGCGATGGCAGGAAATCAGGATGCTTTTTACAAACCGGCTTCGGGCTTATCTTTCGCAAGGTATGGAAGCTTCGGGAAGATCGATTTCCAGCCTCTCTCTCCGTGCCAAGGGGAGAGTCTGACACTTACCAACCGGGCAGCAGCGTGATACCTTCCACCATACTGCAGGAATGAATGGCGTATTTTCCCGGCATATTCGGGATGACTGCGGGGGTAGGCCGTCTCCACTGCGGAGCGAGCAGCCGCCTCGCTCTCCTTGAGCACCAGGGCACCGCTGGCTCCCCGGTCACCGCCGCCAAGCATCCTCTCGCCGAGAACACCAGGAATCGTCCTCACGATATCGCACATGGTTTCGAGTTCCTTACCGGAGACCTGATAGTCGTAGCGCAGTCCAAGGCCGTCAGCGCGGAAGATCTCACCGACCATCTCGATATTCCCTTCACTCCAGGCTCGGAGCATCCGTTCGAACCGCCGCTGCGCATGCTAGATGTAATCCAGACGCTTGCAGAGATGAGGGTGACTGGCACCGAATTTTGCGAGGATCGACCGGAAGAGATCCTCGGAGCGGACATCACCCAGCAATCTGATGCCGAAAGGTTCGCGGCAGAGATCCACCATCTCGGCGCACTAGGGATGGCGGATCGAGCGGTCGGCACATGGCGGATCGAGCGGTCGGCGGGGTTGTAATGCGTCCCCATGCCCGAGGGAAACTCGATGCCGTTCACCTCGGCCAGCGAGATCAAAAGATTGAGCGTTAGCGACGCGGAACGCGACATATCGCCGCCAAGTATATTCCCGTACAGAACCGCGTCCATGCCCGTCTGTAAATTGTAACCTTTTTGCTTGAGGATCCACGCGACACCAAGCGGAAATCGTGACCAGGAATCAGGAGCCGATCCGGGTTCGGGAATCGCATCGAGCGCCACGTCGATCAGCCCATCCTGCTCGAAGTTCCCACTGAAGAGACGGAGACGACCCAGATCATTAGGCTTGAAGGCCATCCAGATGAACCGGTCCGTGCCTACTCCAAAGAGTTCGGTCCCGTTATAATCCCCATGCTCCACACCGAGACAGAAGCGTGAGGAGGAACGCCTGATACTGCATCCTCCCATTGGGATTCCGGCAGAGAGGGCAAGATCCAAAAGGACTTTTACTATTCCCGCATCGTACTCGTCGGCTTTCTTCATATTTCCGAGATCATGCTTCATCATCGTATCAATGATAGAAGAAGGAGAATCGATTTGGAAGTCGTGTCACGGATTGGCTCATGATAAAATTTATAGAAATGACCGGAGAGCTCAATCCCAATGCTTCCAAGGAGCTGAAACAGCGATGGGGATTCGATTTGGGTGGAACCAAGATCGAGGGGGTAATCCTGGATCCGTTTGACCCTACCAAGGCGCTTCACCGACTCCGTTTACCCACCAGATCAGAGGAAGGTTATGAACAAATCCTGAAGCGTATAGAGACCCTTGTCGCGATGCTGGAGAGCGAATCAGGAAGCAAGAGACCTACTGTTATCGGAATCGGAACTCCCGGGGTCACCGACCCGCAGAACGGCCTGCTTAAGAATTCGAACACGGTCTGCCTGAACGGAAAAGCGTTGGACAGCGATCTCTCAAAATTTCTCGGATGCGAGGTCCTCCTCGCCAACGATGCCAACTGCTGCGCTCTGGCAGAGGCCACACTTGGAGCGGCCAAGGGGTACCGCACCGTCTTCGGAATTATTCTCGGGACTGGTGTCGGAGGAGGCATCGCTGTCGATGGCCGGGCATTAACCGGAGCGCACGGCATCTGCGGCGAGTGGGGGCACAATCCGATTCCGGGCGAGGTCACCCCCTGCTACTGCGGTCGCACGGGATGCGTGGAGACGGTTATTGCTGGACCAGCCCTAGAGCGCTTCTACAGGGAACTTACAGGCAACAACCTTAGCCTGCCGGAGATCGTTGAACTGGCCGGCAGAGGAGATCCTCATGCCAAGGCAACCTTGGAGAAACTCCGGGAGAAGTTCTCCAGAGCCTTGGCTGCCGTGATCAACATTTTCGATCCTGACGCCATCGTTATCGGAGGTGGTGTTGGTAATCTCAGCCTGCTCTACGCGCAGGAGACCCGTGACGCCATCCGAGCTCACCTCTTTAACGACCGATTCGACACCCCCCTACTCCGTCCCCTGCTCGGGGATAGCGCTGGTGTCTTCGGAGCAGCAATGCTGACGGGCTGAATCCCGCCTGACGAAGGAGGCCTCTCAAGATTTTTTTCTTAACCGGAAAGAAAGCTTCATAGCCCAGGGCAGGCAAGCAAACGCATCAGTTTGACTGATCCGTGGTGGACTGATCCTGATCCTTTGACTTGTCTCCCTTATCGGACTTTTCTGCCTTATCTTTATCGGTCTGGTCATTAGAGTTATGAGAGTCCGTAGAGGTTGACTTGGATTCCTTCTCTTTATCTTTGTTCTCTTTGGAGCCGTAGACCTCCTGGAGGACTTTACCGATGAGCGGTGCAGCGTGGCTGCCTCCATGGATGTTGTTATCGCCGGGTTCTCCCTCATAGACGGCGGCAAAGGCATACTGGGGATTCTCGGCGGGAACGAATCCCGCAAACCATGCTGCGGTGCGCTGCTTCTCCTTGTTCCCTCCTCCACCCCATTGGGCAGTACCGGTCTTACCTGCGACATGGTAACCCTTGACCTGCGCATAGTGGGCTGTTCCCTGTCCATCTTCGGTCACGGCCACGAGAGCTTTTTTCAGCGTCTTCATATCCTCGGGCGTGATCTGGAGGTCATCCCGGAGACGGTCTGGGTAGGCTGAGACAACTTTGTTATCGATGCCCTGGATCTGCTTCACGAGCCGTGTCTGGTGGAATTGTCCACCCGTCGCGATTGCCCCGTAGGCCTGGACCATCTGGAGGGGGGTGATGACGATGGCTCCCTGGCCGATGCTCATGTTGGCGACATCGCCCTTGAGGATCTTCCGCTTCTGGGTGCGTAGCATGTATTCATCGCTGGGAATGATGCCGCCCGATTCGGCTTTGAGCGGGATGCCGGTCTTCTTCCCGAGTCCTAGGCGTTCGGTCCAAGTGATGATGTTTTGCGCCCCGATCTTGATGCCGGCCTGAATGAACCATGTGTTGCAGGACTGGGTGAGCGCCTCGACAAAATTCAGGCGGCCCGCATTTGTCTTCTTCCAGTTGTGAAAGGTGAAATTGCCGATATCGATCGCTGTGGGACCGCTGTAGATATCGGTGGCCGTGAGCTTGCCTGACTGAAACCCGGAGAGCGCGACAAAAGTCTTGAAGGTGGAGCCGGGGGGGTAAGCGGATCGGTAGGCTCGTGGCAGCAAGGGCGTGGAAGGATCTTCGCTGAGTTGTCTGTAGATCTCGGGATTCAGGATGGGCACGAAATGGTTCGGATTGTATTCCGGCCAGGAGGCCATGGCATGGATTTCACCCGTCCAGGGATCGATCACCACGATGGCGCCTCGCTTACAGTTCTCACTCAGGACCTTCTCGCAGATGCGCTGCAGATTCTGATCAATGGTCGTGATCACGTTATCGCCGGGAACGGGAGGCTGAGCGATCCTCTCCGAGGTCTTCCGCCCCTCCGCATCGTAGGTAACATGGATGCTGCCGGGGTGGCCTTTCAGCTGGTAGTCGAAGGTTTGCTCGATCCCCTCGCGCCCCTCGCTCTCGGTGAAGATGAGGTCCTTGTTCTCGATCGGGCGGATGGAGAGCGGAGCTTCCTTGCCGGTATAGCCGATAATGTGGGAGGCAAGTTGCCCATTGGGGTAAATGCGCGCGTAGACCTGCTGGAGCACCAGGGCACTGGTGAGACCGCGCCTGGCGGCGGCCAGTTCCTCGGGTTGTAGATCCTCAAGCAGAGTCAGCGGCAGGAGCCCGCGGTTGCGGTAATGATTCAGGATAGCCTGATCGTGCAGTGAGATCTGGCGTCCGAGGAATCCCTTGGCGAAGGTAATTTGTTGGCGTGCGAATGCCAGAACCTTGGCTTCGCTCCAGTCGAGAGGGGTGGGAAACTGAAGCGCCAGGTTGTAACTGAGACGACTCTGTGCAAGCGGATAACCGTTCCTGTCGGTGATCTGTCCTCTCGGGGCAGGAATACCCAGATGGAAGGTACGCGCCTGCTTCTGGGTCTCCCATGTCGGCTTGGGATTCTCATCGACAGGTGCATTCGTCCCGTTGTTCATCTGAGCCACTGCCCAGAACGTGAGGAAAAAAGAGCACAGTAGAGTAAGCAGAAGGGTCCGTGCGATCATGATACGATGGCTGTGGCTCTTAGCAGGGTGATGTGGGGAGGCTTTAGGTAGATTGGCACGGGAGTTCTCGAGACAAGGAAAAAGGGATCGTTCTTTTCCGCAAGAATTGCAAGTCGCACGGCACTTGGAGTGGCAATCACCAGGCTCTCGATTTCCGGCAAGCCTGCCGACCCGAGCACGGGCAGATCGATATACGAGCTCAGATGACTCAGCGTCTCGGCGGGAGAAAGCAGCTGGGGTTTCTCGACGAATACCCCTTGTTGAACCCGGGCTATCCAGTAATGGCCTCCCCGTGCATCTCCGACAGCCCAGAAGCCCTCATCCTGCTCATGCAACGCCAAGGGCGATGGGATGGCATGGAGCGGGAGATGCCGCGCGGTGGCGAATCCCCTAGCGGCTGCAATTCCTGTACGCAGGCCATTATACGATCCGGGACCGAGTCCCACGCAAATGGCATCAGGAAGACCGCATCTCTCCACGGCATCACGTAGTCCCTCGAAGAGAACCGCGGAGTCGGATCGCGCATGGGGAGTCTGCTTTTCAAGGAGAACCTCCGGCATACCTCCTGTGAAGGAAACGAAGGCAACCGAGGCGACCGGTGAGGAGGAGTCGAGGGAAAGGATCTTCATCATTATTTCAGAGGACTTCCCAGCGGAACGTGCGGATCTCTTCCGTACCCTCGAGCTGTGGCTCGATCCGGATTCTCAGCGTCCCGGGAGGGAGGATGGAGGCAAACTTGTCTCCCCATTCGATGAACATCAGCCCGTCATGATAGTAATCCTCGAGTCCAAGAGCTAGCGCCTCGGATTTGGATTCCAACCTGTACCAGTCCGAGTGATGCAGGCGGTTGTCTCCGGAACCATAGCTCTGAAGCAGAGTGAAGGTCGGGCTGGTGACATCCTCCACGATGCCCATGGCGAGGGCCGTGGCTTTGACAAAGTAGGTCTTTCCGGCACCAAGCGGCCCCTCCAGACTGACCACACCCGACTTCAGCATCAGGGGCAGGAGTTCTGCGGCAATAGACGCCGTTTCCTGAATGCTCCGGGCAGTATGCTCTCCCAGCTGATGTGTGACGGTATTGTCGGTTGCCATTTTTGAGGCATTCTAGTTGGGTTACGGAGTCTAGCAATCTTACTGGAATAATCCTTCATCATTCATCACTTATTACTCATCCTTTCCCCATGATAAATCCGACCCAACTCCCTGCCTGGAAGGCACTCGAAGCCAATCGCGACCTAATCGCCCAGACCACGCTCAAGGATCTCTTTGCAACCGATCCGACCCGTGGCGAACGCTTTACCGCCGAAGCTTGCGGCCTCTACCTTGACTACTCGAAGAACCGAGTCAACGACGAGACCCTCAAGGACCTGGTGCAACTTGCCAAGGAAGTCGGACTGGAGGAACACCGCGACAAGATGTTCGCCGGTGAGAAAATCAATATTACCGAGGACCGTGCCGTTCTCCACGTTGCCCTCCGGGCGCCGAAGACGGCGGTGATCAAGATAGACGGGGTCGATGTCGTCCCCGAGGTGCACAAGGTCCTCGAGGCGATGGGTTCCTTTGCCAACCGTATCCGCTCCGGTGAGTGGAAGGGCCACACCGGCAAGCGCATCAAGAATGTGATCAATATCGGCATCGGCGGCTCCGACCTGGGACCTGTCATGGCATACGAGGCACTCAAGTCCTACAGCGACCGCGATATGACCTTCCGCTTTGTCTCCAATGTCGACGGTACCGACTTCGTCGAGGCCGTGCGTGATCTCGATCCCGCCGAGACCCTCTTCATTGTCTCCTCGAAGACTTTCACCACGCTCGAGACCATGACGAACGCCAACAGCGCCCGCGAGTGGTCGCTTGCTGGCTTTGGCAATGATGTTACTGCCGTTGCGAAACACTTCGTTGCAGTCTCCACCAACGCCGCAAAGGTCTCCGAGTTCGGCATCGACACTGCGAACATGTTCGGCTTTTGGGATTGGGTCGGCGGCCGCTACTCGATGGATTCCGCGATAGGTCTCTCCACGATGATCGCCATCGGTCCGAAGAACTTCTCCGATCTCCTCGCCGGATTCCACGCGATGGACGAGCACTTCCGTACGGCCCCACTCGACAAGAATCTCCCCGTCCTTCTCGGTCTCCTTATCGTCTGGTACAGCGACTTCTTCGGTGCCCAGAGCATTGCCGTGCTTCCCTACGAGCAATACCTGAAGCGCTTTCCGGCCTACCTCCAGCAGCTTACCATGGAGAGCAATGGCAAATCGGTTCGTCTTGACGGCACTCATATCACCTTCGATACCGGTCCGATCTACTGGGGCGAGCCCGGCACGAACGGCCAACACTCCTTCTACCAGCTCATCCACCAGGGAACGCGCCTCATTCCTTGTGATTTTATCGGGTTCAACAAGGCGATCAACGAGCTGGGTCACCACCACAATTATCTCATCTCGAATATCTTCGCGCAGGCCGAGGCGCTCGCCTTCGGCAAGACGTCCGAGCAGGTGAAGGCTGAGGGGACGCCCGACTGGCTGAATCCCCACCGCGTCTTCGAAGGGAACCGTCCGTCGAATGTCATCATGGCCGACAAGCTCGACCCTCGTACCCTCGGCGTTCTGGTCGCTCTCTACGAGCACAGCGTCTTCACGCAGGGAGCCGTCTGGGGGATCAACTCCTTCGACCAGTGGGGTGTTGAACTCGGCAAGCAGCTTGCCCAGCACATCATTCCCGAACTGGAGTCGCCGGCCGAGCCCGATCTTAAGCACGACAGCTCTACGAACGCTCTCATCCGCCACTACAGGGCAAAAAAGTAGGCCCACAACCAAATTAAGTCATGGCTCTCACGATCGAGGTTCTTGCTGATGATGATGCGGTTGCCAAAGCGGCCGCCGGAGTGATCGCAGTCGCTGCACGTGAGGCGGTGGCTGCTCGTGGCGTCTTCACCCTAGCTGTGAGTGGAGGCAAGACTCCTTGGGCCATGCTGAGGGATCTCGCATCCGAGGAGGTGCCTTGGTCCCAGGTCCATGTCTTCCAGATTGACGAGCGTATCGCTCCCGAGGGGGATCCTGATCGGAATCTGACCCACCTGCATGAATCTCTCCTAGGTAATGCTCCTATCCCGAAGGAAAACATCCATGCCATGCCGGTGAATTCCGTTGATCCCATGGAGGGAGCCAAAGAGTACGAGAAAGTCCTTCAGGAGATTTGCGGCTATCCCCCGATTCTCGACATGGCTCATCTTGGCCTTGGACCTGACGGTCACACCGCGTCGTTGACTCCGAACGATCCTGTCCTTGAGGTCACTGACCGCGATGTGGCGCTGACCGATCCGGCGAATCTCTATCAGAACCGCCGCCGGATGACCCTGACCTACCCGATGATCAATCGCTCACGACGCATCATGTGGCTCGCCACGGGCGCAGCCAAGATCCCGATGATAGTGAAGCTCAAGGCAGCCGACTCCTCAATTCCCGGAGGAAAGATCAGTCAGGCTAACGCGCTGCTACTAACGGACACCGCCGCAGCTGGTATTTAATATTTTAAGGCCCGCTGATCCAAAGGCACGACGGTCTTGCCAACAGCAGGACCGACGTACTCGCTTAGCGGCCTGTAGAGACGGTTGTCGACGAGTTGCTCCAGGATGTGCGCCGTCCAACCCGAGGTGCGAGAGATCGCGAAGATCGGGGTGAACATATCGGTCGGAAGACCGAGCGAGTAGTAAACGGTGGCCGAGTAGAAATCGACATTGGCATTCAGTCCCTTGCGTTCCTTCATCAGCTCTGCGATGCGCTCGGACATGCGGATCCACTTCCCCTCGCCGAGTTGTTCGCAGAGCTGGACGGCCATGGATCGTAGGTGCGGGGCGCGCGGGTCGAGGGTCTTGTAGACGCGGTGACCGATGCCCATGACCTTCTTCTTGGTGGCGAGTGCCTCCTCGACCCAGCCGTCGACCTTGGTCTCGTCGCCAATCTCCTGAAGCATGTGAATGACTCCCTCGTTGGCACCGCCGTGGAGAGGTCCTTTGAGGGTTCCGATGGCGGAGGTGACGGCGGAGTAGATATCGCTCAGCGTGGCGATCGTGACGCGGGCGGAGAAGGTCGAGGCGTTCATGCCGTGATCGGCATGGAGGACATAGGCAACGTCTAGGGTCATGGCGGCCTCGGCGGTGGGCTCAACGCCATTCAGGAGATAGAGGAAGTGGGCGGCCTCGCCGAGATCCTTGCGGACAGGGGGAAGATCCTGATCGAGACGGGCGCGGTGGTAATAGGCTGCAATCACGCCGATCTTGGCGGTGATGGAGACGGCACGGTGGCGATTGTTCGCCGGATCGATGTCACCGCTCGGGACCTTGTCGTAGAGACCCAGCATGGAAACGCCCGTGCGAATCACATCCATGGGGTTCGCATTCTTCGGGGCGGACTTGATGAAGTCGATGACACCCTGCGGGAGCTCGCGCTGCGATCCCAGTTCTTCGTGAAGAGCGTGGAGCTGTGCCTTGTTCGGGAGTTCACCTTGCCAGAGCAAGTAAACAACCTCCTCGTAGCTTACCTTGCCGGCCAGTTCGTCGATGTTGTAACCGGCGTAAATGAGGATGCCCTCTTCACCCCTAACGTCGCTGAGGGCTGTGGAGTTGGCGACGATACCTTCGAGTCCTTTGGCGATGACGGGCATGGGAGTGGGCTTTTGAGAGGGTGGATGATTGAGTTGGAAAGTGACGTTTAGTGCTTCATCCGGCGGATGAGCGCGTCTGCCATATCGGAAGGAGTCTCGGCAATTTCGATGCCGGCCGCCCGGAGTGCGGCGATCTTGCCGGCTGCCGTTCCCTGACCACCGCTGACGATGGCTCCTGCATGACCCATGCGTCTTCCCTCGGGAGCGGTCGCGCCCGCGATGAATCCGGCGATCGGTTTCTTGCAATGCTCGGTAGCCCAGGCGGCGGCTTCTTCTTCAGCGCTTCCACCGATCTCGCCGATCATGATGATCGCCTCGGTCTCGGGGTCTTCGTTGAACATCTTCAGGATGTCGAGATGGGAGGTGCCGTTGATCGGATCTCCGCCGATGCCGACGCAGGTGCTCTGGCCGTAGCCGCGGGTCGTGAGCTGCCAGACGGCCTCGTAAGTGAGGGTGCCTGAGCGGGAGACGACACCGACACTTCCTTTCTTATGGATGTAGCCGGGAGCGATACCGACACGGCAGCCTCCATGGGACTTGTCACCGGTACCTGGTGTCACGAGACCAGGGCAGTTCGGGCCGATGAGACGGGTCTTGGAGCCCTTCATGGCCTCCTTCACCTTCATCATGTCGATGACGGGAATTCCTTCGGTGATACAGACAACGAGGTCAAGGCCTGCGGCAACACCTTCCAGGATGGCGTCAGCTGCGAACGGAGGCGGCACAAAGATGGCGGAGACGGTCGCTCCTGTCTCACGGACGGCCTGCTCGACGGTATCGAAGATCGGCACCTGGTTCTCAAAAAGCTGCCCCCCCTTGCCTGGGGTGACGCCGGCCACAACTTTCGTGCCGTAGTCGAGACTGAGCTTGGCATGGCGTGCGCCGAAGCTGCCGGTGATACCCTGAATAAGAACCTTAGTGTCGGGAGTGACGAGAATAGACATGGAGTGGGAGTGAAAAGTAAAGGTTTGCAGTTGACCCTGGGATCAGGCGGCTGATTTTACGGCGGCGACGATCCTGTTCGCGGCGTCGAGGATGTTCTCGCCGCTTTCAAGCTTTAGGCCGCTCTCGGCAAGGGTCTTCTTGCCCGCCTCGACGTTGTTTCCCTCGAGTCGCACGACCAGCGGGATCGAGAGGCCGGTTTCCTTGGCTGCTTCGACGATACCGTTGGCGATGACATCGCAGTCCATGATGCCTCCGAAGATATTGACCAGGATTCCCTTCACGCGGGAATCCGCCAGGATGATACGGAAGGCCGAGGCGACCTGCTCACGGGTGGCGCCACCCCCGACATCGAGGAAGTTCGCGGGACTGCCGCCCGCATGCTGGATGATGTCCATGGTGGCCATGGCAAGACCCGCGCCATTGACTAGGCAGGCGATATTTCCATCGAGACCGATGTAGTTGAGGCTGTGCTTCGAGGCTTCGACTTCGCGCGGATCCTCCTCGGTGATATCGCGCATGGCGATGATCGAGGGCTGGCGGTAGAGGGCATTGTCGTCGAAGTTGAATTTCGCATCGAGGGCTATCAGGCGGCCATCGGTGGTGACGACAAGAGGGTTCACCTCGACCATCGAGCAGTCCCGCTCGATGAAGAGGCGGTAGAGATTAGTGAAGAGTTTTGAGGCCTGATTCATCAGCGGGCCGGTGAGTCCCAGTGAGGAGGCGATCAGACGAGTCTGGTAAGGCATGATCCCGAGGAAGGGATTGATGGAAAGACGGAGGATCTTCTCAGGGGTGTTCTCGGCGACCATCTCGATGTCCACACCTCCCTCGGTGCTGGCGATCAAAACAGGAACCGACGTGGCGCGGTCGATAAGGATCGCGAAGTAGAGCTCACGGGCGATGTCTACGGCCTCACCGACAAAGATCTTGCCGACTTCCTTCCCCTCGGGGCCGGTCTGGTGGGTGACGAGAATCTGGCCGAGCATCTTCGAGGCAAAATCCTTGGCTTCCGCAGGGGTGTCGCAGAGATGGACGCCGCCCTTGAATCCGTTTTTGAACGTTCCCTTGCCGCGTCCTCCTGCATGGATCTGCGCCTTGATGACCAGCTTGCCTTGATTGAGTCCCGTCGCCACTGTCTCGGCCTCGTCGGGAGTATGGGCAACACTGCCCGGTTGGGTGGCGACGCCGAATTCGGCGAAGAGTTCTCGGGCTTGGAATTCGTGGATATTCATTTAAGGAAAAAAGATAAGCGTAACTCATACACAGGCATCGAACGGAGGGAAAGAACTCCCTTGTGAATGTGTGTAAAATCATACAGCGGGGTTGATACCCTCTCTCAGAGAGGGTGGAGATTTTGGCGAAGGGCGAAGAGGAAGACCGATGGCTACCTTCAGGCAACCAGAGCGATGACGACAATGCCATGCGCAGAAAGAAGCAGCTAGAGAGTCCGCTTAATGATGAGAGGTGATATGAGTTCCAGATTAACTAGATGATGTTTTAGAGGGCTTAACAGTCGAGAAGACAGTCCAAGATGACCACGCTCGGATTGCGAATGCTAAAGTGAGGCCTGCACTGGTGCAGGGGAGATATCGGCGGCCTTGCGATGTTCGTCGTCATCGTCGGAACCGCCATCCCCTCCCCCGTAGCCCATGATATCAATCGAGAAAACCGAGGGAGTGGCATCATCTTGATTGCCCGAATTGCTCTTATCAGCTGTCTTGTCAGCCGCGCTATTAGCTGCCGCCGCAGCGGCACTAGCTCCAGCTGGGGCCGAAACAGGAGGTGCTGCCGGTGGAGGGGCCGCGGCTGGGGCTGCAGCTGGAGGAGCTCCCACGATGGCACCGGATGCCGCGATATTATCGGCGTTCAGGATCTTAGTGGCCGCCAGATTCAGAGTTCCCGAGGAGCGGATACCCGCATCACCCGCATCAATGACGCCCGATGGCGCAACGAGATCGACAGTCCCCACGGCGGCATCTTTGACTGTTGCGAGGACACCGATGCCGCCACCGGTTGCGAGACCGGAGAGATCCGTTTCCACATTGCCGCTGGTGGGATTCACCAGCACGCGGGTCGGAGGTGCTGTGGCCACCGTCTTCGCGGAGGATCCTGCGGCGATGTTCCCCTTGTCTGACCACATCATGATATCTCCACCGCGAAGTGTGAAGATACGGCCGATTCCTATGGAGACATCGTTGCGGGTGTAGACATCGATCGCGCCGCCATGCTGGGTGACGATACCCGGAGGAGTCAGCGTGCTGAGGGTCGGTGGGACAATCGAGGCCAGGGAGACCCCTCCTTCCGGGGCAATCATGAAAATCGAGCCTCCATTCTGGGTACGGATACTTTGAGTCCTGAGATTGATGTCTCCGGCTCGGGGGGTGGATCCGAACATCTCGGCGATGGCATTCTCTCCAGCTGAGTAGGTTCCGTAGCCGGGACTTCCGACCTTATTGTGATCCCTTCCCGCATCACGAAGAACAAGAGAGAACAAGACCAGAGAGAGGCGCGCCTTCTGATCATCCGTGATTAAGGATGACAAAATCCCGGAGAGAGATCCGGCCGAGGCAAGAGCGGTGGCCAGATCATCATCCCCTCCCTGCAGGACCTGTTTCGATAGTTCCTTATAGTAGTTGGATGCTTCGGGAAGCGTCTGCACCTTTTGAATCAACCCAGTGAAATTAAGGGAGGAGGCTGCATCGAGGGAGGAAGGGAGATTGACACCAGCCATTGTGATGATGTCAGCTCCGTTGAAACTCAGGGCCGGATTGCGGGCATTTCCGATACTCGTGATGCCGACGCCCGTTCCATCGGCATTATTGGGGCCGTTGCCGAGATCGATCCCGCCACCGGAGACCACCTCCAGGGTTCCGGGGCCGCTAATCTGGATATCCCCGCTACCGGTAATTCTCGCCTTGTATTGGCTGAGTTGCTGGTCGCTGAATCCAGTCCCCGCGGCTTGGGCAACCCTTTGGTAGAGGGTTTGATCATTATAGGCAATGATCCCGGAGACCGCAGAAATAACGCTGACATCCGAAGGGGAGAGATTCTGGAGATAAAGTCCCACATCCTCGATAAATCCCCCCGAAGAGATCTGCGCGCGTTTGGGTGAGAAGAGAGTGATGCCGGTGAGATCCCCCGATCGGGCCACGATCTGCAGAGGGTTTGGATCGTTTTTGTGAAGGAGACCGGCATCGTGGAGCTGCTGCTGGAATTGCAGACTGGCCGCATCCCCCGAATAGGATCCCGTCTCCTGGAAGGGAAGGCCGTTGAATGAGGAGACGGGGGCCGACGGCGAAGGCATGCTGGAGGGACTCGCATCGGAGAGGTTGATCGTCGAGGAGATGTAGAGTCCCGAAGTGCCGATCGAAGGGGAGCCCGCTCCGTCTGTGGAGAGTCCGATCACACTGCCTGCGGCATCGAGAACAATATTGCCTGAAGGCGACGTCGCCGCGGTATAGCTGCCCTGCAGGAGGATATCCCCACCGAAGCAAACCGCCTGCAGAGAGGCCGGTTGGAGGGCCGTCTGAGAGACCAACGCGTTGACGCTTCCCGTGTTCAATCGCAGCCACGGCTGATAGAAGGACGACTTGTAATTATCGCTGGGGAGGATCGGACTGACATCCCCCTGATACCAGTTCAGCAGGATCGGAGAGACCGGATATCCTGCATTGGCGGCATACTGCCGGAGAGTCACGGAACCGCCGAGAGAAGCCACCGAGACTGAGGAAGAAGCGTCGAGGGTCGAGAAAAAAGAGTTGTAGTTAAGTCCGTTGTTGAGTCCCTCGGGCATCAGGAAGACGTTCGCCGCCGGCCCAAGAAGGACATTCCCAGAGGCGGCAACGTCAAACGAGCTCTTGCCGAGGAACAGGGTGGTTGGCAGGGCTGCCCGATCCGTGCTTATTGGGGCACCCGCAATGGCGGCCAGCGAGGGAGTCATGAAGGTGTCGCGCGAGGGGTTGGTGATAATGGAACCACCCGCCCGGAGACGTCCCTGCCCCCTCTCCACATAATAGACACCGGCATCGAGGTTCTTGCCGGCACGGATTGTCATGTCACCTCCTCCTGTTTCCACCAATGTTTGGGATGAGGGGGAAACCGGAACGGAGACTGTCGATCCTTGCGTCACCACATAGTCCGCAACGGAGAGATTGTTCGCGGCAGCGAGATCAGCAGGGATCACACCGAATGCATCGGCCACGGTTTGGAGCGTGTCGCCGGAAGCCACCGTGTAGCTATCACCGTTGCCGTCGGGAATGCTCAATGTGGCCCCCTCGGAAGGTCTTATCATTCCGATCGTGATCCCGTTCATCGAAGCAAGGGTTGAAAGCGGCACTCCTGATTGGCTTGCAACGACTCCCAACGAAGAGTCATTACCAAGGGAGAGGGTTGTTTTTCCAGCCATGCGGGCCTGGGTCGGGATCACGGAGTCGACATTGCAGATGATGCCGCCGGCCTTCATCGTGATATTCCCGCCTCCAAGAGCACCGACACCCTCGAAAAAATTGCTGAAATCGACCCACCAGGCGGTGGAGGTGATTTCGGTACGGGTGGTGGTCAGGGGCGTGACCCCGTCCGTGTCCAGCAGCATGTTGCCATTGGCATCCAGCTGATACGTCGTGTTTGCCACCGCGACGAATTTTCCGGTGATCGGATCGACGGCCCCCCTCCGGTAGAGCCAATTGGAGGGAAGTTCCCTCACGGAATCATCGACAACGACGGGGTTTCCGTCTCCATGGGTGACGACCGCTCCTGTGGAATCTTTCTGGTAGGTCTTGTGGGCGATATTGCCGCCGACCTCAATGGAGATATTGCCGCCAGCCATCGAGAACTGCGCCTGATAGGTCTGATAAATAGGGAGCGGGTTCCCATTGGCATCCATCAGGGGAGACCCGTTGACATCAGAGAGAGGAACGGGATTTCCATCAGCGTCGACCTTGATCTGCTGGGCAGCACCGAGGCTGGTAGTTTCGATTCCGTTCATACTTGCAGCGGGCGTGTCAAAGGTTCCTCCCAGATTCTGATCCGGGACAAGGGTGCCGGCCGTGTAGACCGAGGAAAATTGGTTCCAGAGTTGAAAATCCCCCGAGGCATTGATGGCAATGTCACCGGTTCCGGTGCGGATCACCTGATAGAGTCCCCTGATCACCTGAGGGGTCAGCGCGTTTGCCCCATTCCCCGGATCATAACCCAGACCGGGGAGACCGAGCGTGACATTGGCAGCGGATCCTGTCGAAACGGCGCTGGTGTTGGCGGAGGACAGGTCAGTCCCGGCGGTGATGGCATACGACCAGCTTTGGAAGTTCGCGGGCAGCGCCGTGTTATGGCTCAGCAATGTGGCGGTGTAGTCGCTTGATGAGAATCCGTCGCTCAGACTGGCATTAAGGGCAATGTTTCCGGAGGCTCTCAGGGTCAGGAAGCCGGGCGCACTGTTGGCACCCGTACGGAACTGCGACAAATCCCAATCCTGCGAGAGCGTGAGATCACCTCCTTGATTAATGATTTCAACACCCGGGGCAAGATTCAGAACAGCTGCGACTGAGGGATCAAGGTCTCCTGTCAGTCTCGTGAGAATTGTGGCTGCCACGTCTGAGTTCGCACCCGGAGTTCCTAAAAATCCTTGGGCATCCGAGACCACTAGAGGAATGACAGAGGAAATCTCTGCAGATCCTCCGCCGTCCGGAGTCAGATCATAGAGTTTATAAGCCTCTACCGCGACACTCGAGGCCCCTGTGATCGTAGAGGAAATCTCGGAAATCTGAACATCGGAGCCATTGGCCAGTTGGGGAGCTCTCAGGTGCAGGGTGCCGCCAAACTGATCGATTCTCTCAGGAAGCGCTTTCACACCGAGATCCAGTGTGGATCCCGTTCGGAGATCAAGGAGAGCGTCGGGATTGATCACCCCGTTAACCGCCGCACCAGCACTCAGGAAGATCGATCCCCCCTTGCCCGCGGCATCGTAGGTGTCGCCATGGACGGAGAGAGAGCTTCCATCTTCCAGAATTACGCTTCCCGAAGCCTGCAGGGCGATAGCCCCGCCCGTCTTTCCGGAGGCATTGATTGATCCCGTGACATCAATAGATCCACCGTCTGCCGTCACCGTGAAGGAATGGGACTTCACGGCGGCATCGACCGCCACATCCCCAGAGCGAATCCTGAATGATTGGGAGGAGCTGAATCCAGCCGTTGCCAGCACCGGTTCGATGATCGACAAGGAAGAAAGCGATCCGACATCCAGGGTAAATGATCCTCCGATACCACCCGAGTTCCCTCCCTTGGCATTGATCAGGGCTTCTGAATCCACGGAGAAGGCACCACCGGGCGCACTGACCGAGAGGCTTCCTGCGGAGGAGGATTTGATGGCCGAAAGAACCAGTGCCGAACCGGCACCGAGAATCACATTGCCGGAACTCGAAACCAGAGTAATCGATCCTGCATCGGAAGAACGCACGTCACTCAGGAATGTTCCCTGCTTCCCGGAAACTCCGGCAACGGAGAGTCGGGCATTGTCGTTATTCCCGACGGTAAGATCGCCCGAAAGGGCGGTGGCAGTCAGCGATCCCCCTGGCAGGAGGATCGACGAATCGAGGGAGACCGATGAACCCAGGAGACTGAGTGCTCCTCCAGCCTGTAAGTCCGGAACCGAACCGGAAGCGGCTCCGGATGAAGGGGAGACCAAAGAGAACGCACCGGCGGTGCTGAGCACCGTGGAAACTCCTCCCAAGGTCGTGACCAAAGGAGTGCTGATTTTCAGGTCGCTCGGCAGGCTTCCCGTACCGGCGGAGAAAGTACCTGAAGCGGTGCCGATCACCGAGGAGGATGCCTCCAGGGAAACAGCAGAGAACTGATCCCATGACATGCCATTTATACCCAGTGAGAGCTTGTCTGCGGAGATCCGGAGCGTCCCATCGGCCGCCGCCGTGACCGCACCCGGACCGGATGCCTGAACGGACGGATGATCGGAGCCAAGCGGATTCACCATCACGGCGGGGTTATCAAGCAGGATCGATCGGGCCGAGAGGAGAGCCTCATCCCCCGAATGATCAAAGCCGCGGATCTCCCCGGCGTGAAGGGTCAGACTCCTCAAGGAGGTAGAACCGACGACTCCAGCCCCATAGAGATCAAGCGAACTATAGCTGGTGAATGAAAGGGATGTCGCCGAACTGAAACCATTCAACTGAGCGCTGGAGAGAACAAGGGCGTTGGCGGAGGAGGCATCCAGGTCCGCCGCCGTAAGAGTCGGAGAGGAAAGAAGAGCGATTTGTCCAGCCGTCAGTAAGAGTGAAGCAGCGCTCAGCGTGGTCGTCGGGGAAACCGTTGCGAGGGCACTGGAATCAAGAATCACACCCTTGCCCGACAGGAGCGATCCATCCGCAAGGCTCAGGGAGGGAGCGCCGGGATTGCCATTGCCATCGGTGAAGCCTAACTGGGTCGCCAGAGAATCGACACCGGCACGCCGAGAGGTGACCGCGCTGTCCGAACTCACACGGAGAAGAAGACCATCCCCTGCAAGGGTGAGCGATTCATCAGGAGCAGCGGATGTACCCGCGGCCGTAAGCGAGGCCCCTGATCCCAGAGAGATAAGCGTACCGCCCACGAGGATAATGTCGTTGCCCACAAGTTTCGTGCCATCCTGGATCGTGACGGAGGGACTGCTGACAGTGATAGGAGTGGTGCCATCGGACTGCACGGCACCGCGGCTTCCTCCGAGAAGAAGACTTCCGAAAGACCACCCCGAAAGCTGTTTCGCCCCAAGAAGAAGGGCTCCACTCGGATCTCCCGATCCGTCCGCATTGACCACGATCGCCAGAGGTGAGCTGACATCGATCCGCGCCCCCACACCCTTCCCTAAACCTGAACCGCTGACGGAACCGGCCAAAGCCATCCCTGCCGAGGCGACAAAGTGGACACTCCCCCCGTCCGCCGGTTTCGGCGAGGCCACACTGGAATTGAAGAAGGTGTCCACCTGCAGAAATCTCTCCTCGTTTTTCCCCGCGAGAACGTAGGGTGAGGAGAGTATGAAGCTGCTTGCCAGCGATGAAAGTCCCGATGCTCCGTCCATGCCGTTGAAAACGATTCCCGAAAGTAGGATAGATCCGTCGGGATGGGGGACGGGAGATCCCGTAGCACCAGTGCCGGAGGCGCTGATGAGATAGGCGCCGGGGAGAGTTGCATAGGATACGGGAAGCAGGGTGTAGTCGCCTGCGGCAAGCCCCCCTGCCCCGGGCAGCCTTACCTTCTGACCGAATGGGATGGATCCGTCCGAGTAACCGGTCGGTGCATAATCAGCGGTATATCCGGGAACAATCGCGTAACTGTTCGGCAACTTGGTCCAGTAAGGACCGATCACCGGAGTGATTCCCGAGGAGGCCTGAACGGCTGACCAGAGACTCCCCCCATAGAGGACCAGATCCCCGGTACGGTAGCTATTCTGAGATGCATAGGAAGTTCCGCTTCCCGTCCAGTTGATCGTTCCGCCAAGGCCATAGACCCACTGGGGAGCCTCCAGCGTCCCTCCACCGCTAACATCGACCGAAGAACCCTTTTCCATGGTGAGTTGAGAAGCCGAGAGGTTGACCGATTTTCCGGGAACTCCCCTGTAGGTGATGTCGAAGCCCGAGGGGTCCAGCCATTTCTGCCCGTCGGCAGAGGTTCCGTAAGGGAGAGCCATTCCATTGCCCGAGACGGAGATAAGACTCCCAGCCTGAAGCGTGAGGGTGGTGGTGGAGGGGAGACTCAGATTGGAGAGAAAGTCCTTAGAACCACCGGTACCACCCAGCGTGATGGAACCCATCGGCGCGAAGAGCGATCCTCCGATGGTGAGGGTGTCGGCATAGAGCCCGAGGGAAGCTCCCGCGGAGAGGGGCGCTTCGGGCATGCCGGAGCGGATCAGGGTGATATGCCCCAGAGTGCCTCCCGAGGAGAGAGCCTCGCCGGTCGAAGGATCATAGCCGTAGGCGACCGCCTTGAACGAGGTGCTTCCGGCAGGATAGATCTCCGCGGCTGTCAGCGTAAGATCCCCGGTGACATCCAGGGTTCCATCACCACGAATCGCCCCGCCGGGTGCCGAGAGACTCGTGCGGCGGATTCCCTGCAAGGAGAGATTTCCCAGATCGATAAGCCGCGCGTTCTCAACCGTGAGGCTTCCCGGGACATTGGCTCCATCGGCACCGGCTGATGGAGCACCCAGAAGGGTTTGATCGGAAGTGCCTGGAGGATTGGGCGTGCCGAATTTCTGCCCCAGGATGACATGGGCGGCCGAAAGAGTGACCGCATTGTCGGCACTCAGAGTTCCTGCCGTGGCAGCCGTTATGGTTCCAGGAACCGAGAGGGAGACGGGCCCGGAGAAGAAGGTTCCTCCGCTCAACTTCACCGAATCAAAACCTCCTCTGCGGAACGTGGCGAGGGAGACCTCTCCACCGCCATTCAGACTGGGCGCGGCGATGGCATCGGGAAGAGTCAGCTCGACACCCACTTGGGAGCCCGGGATGGAGGGATCAACGGCAGGAGGAAGAACGCTCCCCGACTGCACGATCATCAGGGTTAACGGGTTTTCCGCGGAACCGGAGGAGAAGGATACTGTCCCTCCCGCTGCCGTCGTACCGCCGCTGCGCCCCATCAACGTCGCATCGGAGTAGAGTGCTTTTTTACCAGAGAGAGTGATGGAGCCCCCGGCGCTGTCGATCCGTGAGGAGACGAATCCACTCTGATTCAATCCCAACTGAGCGGGCAGGAAATCGAGTAAACCCGAGGTGCCGGAGACATCAAGAAGCCCACCCTCTGCGAGAATATTTCCCCCGAGAGAAATACTTCCACCTGGAAGCACTGCACCGAAGCGCGACCTCGCGCCCAGAGGATCAACGGTTGTCAGCACGATGCCAGCCGTCGACAAAACAGCCGACGGGGCGAGATCGAGCGTTGCCTGCGGATAGTTGGGAGGCTGATCATTGGAGGGAAAATCACCGGCAGCCGCTACCTTGATTCCTCCAGCCGGCGCAAAGATTGATCCATCGATCGTCACCGTGTTGCCGAAGAGAGAGACAGATCCGCCCACCCCGGAACCAGAGGCCGTCAACTGGGGATCGACGATGATCGAGGCTCCTGAGCCGAGCACCAGATCACCTCTGGCCAGCACCTTGGAACCCAAGAGAAGATTATCGTCCACTGTACCGGCCGAGGAGAAGGAGAGTTGTGCCGCGGGCCGCAGGGGGGATGGCAACAAGAAGGGAACAAGTGAAGAGCGGGATTGATTCAGAATCTGGGAAGCAATCACCGGATGAATCAAGGTTCCCTGATCGATCACCAAGCCCGGACGATAGGCATCATCCCCGGGAAGACCGACTCCGGTTCCTGCAAGGGTGAATGAGGAAAATCCTCCCGTGTTGAAGAATGAGGGAAGGATCTCCGTCTCGCCGGTCAGCGCCGTACCCCCGACGCGGATAGCCGTGGCGGCCAGCGATAGCGATCCCCCACTGATCCCGGGTCCGGAGTATCCCCTTAGAGTCGATCCCAACCGGAGCGTGCCGTCATGGATGTCGGCGAGCACCGTCTGGGGTCGATTGCCCCCCGAGGCCTGCGGATCGGCACCTGCCTTGATCGAGATGGTGCCTGCCTGACCGTAGGTCAGCTTGGCAGAGGCAGTCACCAAGGCCCCTCCCGAGACATCCACCAGCGCACCTTGCTTCAGAAAAGAGTCATGCCCCGCTAACATGATCGAGCCTCCTCCTATCATGATCGGAGCCAGGGTCGAGGAACCGAGATCGCTGGTGAGAAGGCCCGCCGTGCTGAGGAGAGCACTTGACTCAACACGCAGATTCCCGGAGGTCAACTCGGGAAATCCAAGGATCGGTGGGGCGCCGGGATTGACGGCCAGAGGAATCAGATCGTAGGGGACGAGGTCGGCCATCAGTGAGATCGATCCTCCGGGAGCCGTGATGCTTCCTCCGACCTCCACATTGGCCGCCTCCATCGTGACACTGCCGCCCAGCCCTGCATCCAGCTTCACCCCGCGGGGAATCGAAATCGACCCGTCGTGGTTGAGGATGTTCACCTTGCCAAATCCTGAATCGGAAAAAAGTCCCTCCGACAGGGTGATCTGTCCCTTGACGGCATCGGGCAACGGTGCGGCATTTCCCGATTCGTCCAGTGCAAAAGATTGTAGGGCCGTGGAGGCTGAGGCTTTGGCGAAAAGAACTGATGGGGCATATGGTGAGGTGGGCAAAACTAGGGAGGAGTTCACCTTCACACCCTCAAGACTCAGATTGAACGATGATGGGGCCGGTGGAGCCCCCGATGTTGCCGTGGCTCGGAGTTGACGGAATCCGGTCACCGTGTTGCCAGCAATCCCCCCTTTCAGAGCCACCGAGGGAGCCGCAATGGAAAGGGATCCCCCCGATGCTCCCTGGAGAGAAGGAGCCTCATACGAGGAGGGAGCATTCTTCAGGATTCCGGTGTAGACTTGATCAGGAGTCGCCTTTGAAATATCAACAGCCCGCCCATCGCTCGTCAGCAGCTTTGTGGTGGCGAAACTCCCCCCCGAGTACTGAGTCCATCCACCCGAGACATTGACGATCGACCCGGGACTCATCACCACGGCGTCACCAGCCGAGAGGGAGACCGAACCACCCGCCTCGGTGAGCTGACCCACCCTCTTCTGGATAAGCCCCACGTAGCCGCCAGCCTTGCCGAGCGGGGTTCCGACCCAGTAAGTGCCGTTGTAGGATCCCGTGTTCCGGATATCGATCGTGATGTCCTTGCCACGAACGGGACTGTTTCTTTGCAGGGGACTGTCGGCAAGCTCCGGCCCGCGGAGCTGGAGGGTCAGGAAATTCTGCGCCGAGTCGACCTGCACATCGGTCGATCCGGAGGCATCGATGACGGCCCCTTGATCCAGATAGATCTGTCCAGCCGTCGGAAGAAGCATTGAGGGGGAATTTCCATTCGGGAACCACTCCCCCGCAGAAAGAGTGATGCCATTGACCAAGGAAGATCCACTTTCGGAGAGCGCAAGGGGCTTGCCATTGGCATCGAGGGATTCCACGGCACCGGGTGCCAGAAGAACAGACCCATTCCCCAAATGGATGTTCCTGCCGATGATGTCGACGAGTGAATTGAGGGCTAAGGAGTTACCGATCACCGTGTCATCGCTTCCCCACTCGGGAAGAATCCGAAGGACGCTTCTAGAGCCCAGCTCCACAAGGCCCGTCGATCCCTGATAATAGGCGGGGCCGTTCAGCCCATCGGTCGTGTAGGCGGAATTGATCATGGTTCCGTAACTGGCGACTAGGTCGACCCGGCCGTTGAGGGAGACCGAGGTGGAGCTGTCGAGAACGGCCCCTATGGAGCGCCCTCCGTTGACAGGGCTCAGGGAATCATCAGGCAACGATCCCTGGATAACGGACTTGCCGGCCATCGTGGCATTGCCCCGGTCAAAGGAGATAAGACCGTCGTTAACGGCATTCCCGGCGTCCCCGGCCAAGGGAACCACCGCCCCGGCCTGAACCAAGGGATCCGGATCATCCAGTCTGGCGTCGCGCACCGCACCGACCACGACATCCATGCCGCGGAGGCTCGGATCCTTCGAGGCATGGGGATTGAGCGCTACCTGAAGCCCCGCCGCCAGAACGGTCTGTCCCCCGGCGGTGCTGATGGTGCCATCATTGCGGACATTGGGGCCGACAAGGGCAACAAGACCACCCACACCGGCGGAATTCGGAGGGGAAACAATCGATGCTCCCGTCTCCACCACCACGTCACCCGGAGTGGCGCTCTGCGGAACCGATCCAAGGGAGGGATCAAAGGAGGGCGTGGGGCCATTCTTTCCGGAGGAGAGCTTCAGCCCGCTGAAGAGGAACTGGTTGTCCGGATTGTTCGCGATGCCGCGTCCAGTCACCCCGTCTAGGGCGTCCCCCGCCAGGTTTCTATTGATCGGTAGGGTGGAGGCGACCAGCGTGTGGGTATTCACGGTCGAGCCATTGTGAAAGAGAAGACCATTCTGGTTGAGAATCCAGACCTGCCCTTGCGCGGTGATATTGCCAAAGATGTGGGAAGGATCCGTGGCGCTCATCACCTTGTTGAAGGCGATCCAGTTGCCGGGATCACCGTTGTTTCCCTTCTGGCTGAAATTTATCGTGGTTGCAGGACCGACATTGAACTTATTCCAGTAGAGATACGCATTCTGCGAGGTCTGCTGGATATTGACGTAGTTGGGATTCGCCGCATTGGCGGCGTTCTGGGATGGAGTGATCGAGGCCCCGCTCCAGGAAGTGGTCACGGCCGTCCCGTTGACGATTCCGGCACGCTCACCCTTCACGTAGGGCTCGAGCCAACCGGCCTTCAGCCCGTTATAGACCGCCGTGTCGCCATTCACCGTCTGGCCGTTCGGAAGCACGGATGCCGGATTGGCCTTCGCGGCTTTAGCCGCCTGAGCCTGCAGCTTCGTCATTGCAGAAACCACGGCATTCCCCTTGGCGATATCTTGCCGAGCGAGAGCCGCGGTCAGCGCGGCGGAGGCAGCACCGGCGTTGACAAGATTGGGTGCAGAACCCTGCCCCCCGGAGCCGCTTGTCGAACCCGCCTTGATCTGGCCCATCGTGATGGCAAGGAGCGGAGGGGACGAGGTCAGGAAGAGCAATGCCGTAAGCACCGACGCCACAGCCCTGACAGGCCAAGAATGACGGACCACACGGACCCCAAGGAGTTCGGGCAACGGATCAACGGACCCCTGCGGTACAAGCGCATGATTTCCGCCTTCCCCACCGTAAAGGTGCGTCCTTTCCTCCCCGACTCCATAAAGGAAACGAAGCACTCGGTGCGTCATCGGGGAAAAGGCGGACATCAGGATTCTACACTAAAGCACAACGAGTCGATTCCTGCGTTACGTTTTTGACACAATAGGTAAAATTCTCCCTCCCCTCCGCAACGTTATGAGGGGGGATCTCTACTGAGCAAGGGGAGGATAGGCGGCCTTGATGGCGGCCGCCTCCTTGTCACCATGGCTGATCTGATCGGGCGTCATCAGGGCCGTGATCTCATAGTACATGCCGATAACCGGGACGTAGCCGGCATCCTTGGCAAGCTTGATCCAGGGGTAGCTTGCGGACGGCCCCTTGAGCACCATCATCTTGTGGGCATAGAGGAACTGGGCGGGGGAATTGCCCAGTCTAGCTGCTGTTGCAAGCCACTCATCCGACTTAGCCGGATCCTTGGGGAACCCCGTGCCGTTCTTGTAGAGATCGCTGAGTCGCAGGGCGGCCCCGTCGTGACCGGCCTGGGCGGCGCGCAGGAGAAGCTCTGCGGCCCGCTTGGGATCCTTCGTCATGCCGTTTTCCCCGGAGAGAGAGTCATCGGCCACGGAGACCAGAGCCGGTACATAGCCCAGATCAGCGGAACGTTGCATCATCTTCGAGGCTAAGCTCGGGTCCTTCGCCGTCCCGACCCCCTGACGGAGGAGCAGGGAGCAGGAAAAGAGGGCCTTGGGATCCCCGGCATCCGCACCAGAGCGGATCCAGCGGTATCCCTCGGCGGGATCGGCCGGCACACCCGCCCCCGCGAGTAGCATCACCCCGAGATTCTGCATGGCCCGGGGATCTCCGGCACGAGCCGCACGGAAGTAGAGTTCCCGAGCCTTCACAGGATCCGGTGTGTCTCCGATTCCCTGCTGAAGATTGACCGCCTTGTGGAAGAGCCGTGCGGCCTCCTTCCTGGTCAACTTCTCAGGAGAAGGCTCGGGAGTGGGCGTGGGCGAAGGAAGGATTGCAGGGGGCTGCTCGGCATGACTTCTTGCGACCGGAAGAGCCAGGGAGAGAAGAAGGGCCCCGGTGAGGCCGCGCAGCGGATGTGATGATGCGGATAGCAGATTCATGATCGTGGTAAAAGGAGATGAATGGGTGTGGATCATAGCAGATTCTTGGACAGATGGGAGAAGGGAATGTTCGGTGACAATTTCGTAACAATCATGACCTCTCTTACTTTATTGTCTGACACGGATCAGACGCCCCTCGCGCTGCAAGACCCGCATCTCCAGCGCATCCTCACCGTAGCGTGCTCGGAAGGCATCATCAGCCGGACTGAGCGGCGTCGGCTCGGGTGTTGGCGCGGGAGGAGGGCCCTTGAGAGACTGGAGGGCCTCATCTCCATACTGCTGGCGGAAGATATCATCGGCCTGTTGGGCCGACTGCTTCCAGAGATCGGCATAGCCGGGTGCGTAGGGACTCAGGCCGCTGGACTGGATACGTGCAGTAAAATCCGCGGTGGTCTGATCGAGAAGCTGGAGCTGCTCCTCGGTGAGTGAGGAACGGGCTTCAGGCTGGGCATAGATGGCAGGGACATAGACTGGGACAGGCGTCGGTTCGGGTTCCACCACCTCAAAGACCTCTTCCGGTTGCTTGGGCTCTTCCCGGACGACAGTCGTTGCGGGTGAGACAGGGGATGCAGGAGAGGAGGAAGTTGTCAGAGTTAACGCGGATTGGGTCGAAGGAGTGGGGGGCACCGCTGTCGCTTGGGAACCCTGCGGAGTGGCAGTCCTGGAGGAGCTGCTTCCCCCATCCAAGGCCAAGGTCGATCCGACAGAGCTCCAGGAGCAAAAGAGCAGGAACGTAACCAAGAGCACGCCACCCCCCAGGGCGATTAGTAGAAATGGGTGGATGAATGCCGAAGCGTCTAAGCGACGCCTAAACGTGGGAGCATGAGCAGGAGCATAGTAATGTGGCTTGCGGTGAGTCATCACGGGCAACTGGGCATGAAGGGTTGTTTATTTGTCGAGTAAGAACTCTTTCACTATTTGCCTGAGAAAACAAACAGGCCGACGGTTTCCCGCCGGCCTGTTGTTAAGTTTTCTTTCCACTCCCTCCCGGAGTTGCACTCCAGAAGGTTTCGGCAAGAAGGGAGAGAGGATCTCTCTTAGAAGCCAGCTCCGGCGCCGGCAGTTGCCTGCTTGGCGGTGGTGGAGTAGCTGGGCAGGTTGGTCAGCGTCACGCTGTTGGTCCAGTTCTTCGTGATGCTACCACCGTCAACCGTGCGGGCGACATTGTTGGTAACGTCGCTGAGCAGGAGAGTCCCCTTGGCCTTGGCCTGAAGGGCAGGTGTACTGAGAGACTGGATCGAAGTGGCAATCTGCGAAGCTAACGACTGAGCGGTCGCAGAGGCCTCATTGTTCACCAGGATGTGCTCGACGCTCCAGAAGGGATAGGCTCCCGACTTGATCGCTCCGGTACTCGGATAGACACCCTCGTAGGAGAGGATGTTGGCACTCTTGCCAGTGGCATCGGCGAGACCGGCGTAGCCGATCGCGATGGCATTGCCGGGAGAGTTTGCCGAGGTGACTGCAGCAATCGTGGTGCAGAGATCACCACCCGATCCGTATCCATTGTGTCCGGTGGCGCAGAGCTTGCCCAAGGTGACCTCGGCGGGCCAGTTCGTGATCACCAGAGTGCTGGCGCTGTTGGAGGCATAGAGCGTTCCATCCGACTGGGTGTAGGTGGAGTACTTAATACCGCTGTTGGTGCCGAGGATCAGGTACTGCTTGATGCCGGTGTTGACACCGTTGGCAACCGAGGTGCTGGTAACTGTGCTGCCAAGACCAAGCATCGAGAAGGTGATCAGACGAGTGCCGGAATCAATGCTGCGACCGACAGCATAGACGAAGCGGTTCGTGTCATCAAGGCTGCCAGTGAACTGGGCGGCATTGACCTTGCCGAGCTTGAAGAGGGCGGCGGCCTGAGCCTTGGTGATGTTGGCGATGGCGCCGTTGGTGCCGGCGAAGTTCGCGCCTTGGGTCAAGGCCGAATTTGCGCTGGAAACGAATCCAAATCCGACAATGCCGACAGGGATGTCGTTCGTGATCGCGGAATACAGGTTGGAAGCCACAAGTACCGAACGGCTGGCCGGAGCCTTAATGCCCAGGTACGTGGCATTGGTCGTCTGTGCGGGATCGAGGTTGTTCGTAGCAAAGACAGCAACCGTCTTGCCGGCACCGAAGGCCGAGGAGACCTGATAGGTGTCGGAGAAGGCGATGGTGCCAACAGCGGCCACCTTGCTGATCGTGCCGGTAGCAACGCCATTGGAGAGCGTGAAGCTCTGAGAAGGATCCCAGAAGCTAATCAGGTTCGGAGTGGCTGCGATGGCGTCGGTAATGCTGTTGGTGGTCTTCAGCGTGTTGGTCCATTTGCCAGCAACACCCGTCCAGGTTCCACCGACAACCAGATTCGTGGGCTTCACCGAGTTGGTGTAGGTGGTGATATTGGTGCTGACGACGTTGTAAGGGCTCTTGTAGCTCACGTTCTGGGGACCGGCGACGGTCTGGATGCCAGCCTCGGAACCATTCCAGCAAGCAACAACCTTATCGCCATCCACGGTCGTCCAGACCACGTTGCCGGCACTGCCGAGTGTCGCATTGTCCCTGGCGTTCTGGGTTCCACCAGCGGTCGTGATGGTGGAATCAATCTGGCTGTTCGCAGCGCTACGGAAAGCCGTAGAACCGGTGATATAGATCGTCTCGGCGGAGGCCGAACCGATCGCAAGAGCTGCAAGAGCAGCTGCTAGGATGTTTTTTTTCATGTTGTTTTGTTTTTGTTTTTGGACTGACAGTTTTGTCTGACTAACGACTGGCTGACTGACGGCGCCGGAAGATCTGAGGGCTTTTTAGTGTTGGTTGGGCTCTCGTTTCGTCCGGGTTGATTGTTTGCTGCGCGGTGAAGCTGGCTGATTCGGTGTCGTGTTTTTGTTTGCCGCTGTTGCTATTTCGGGACTTGGCAGGCTGCGGATACCGATGAAATCAGGGTTTTTGGGTTGATGGTGAAAGTTTTTTGTTTCTGAACTGCCGTGAATATGCCCGAGACCCCGCGGATCGTCATGAGCTTTAATGTCACAAGTTTGTAACATTGCCTTGGTTGCCATGACCTACTACTCCCAGTCATTTTCCCCCGCCTCCGCAATGAGCGATTCCCAGCCCATGAACCAATGCCAAAGGACCGCCCGGAGAGAACATCGTGCGGGAATATCTCTCAATGCGTTCTCTTGCCACCCCTTAAAAAAACCGTTACTTCTTACTCTCGTTCTGATACTTACAATATATTCGGATATGGCTTCGGTGGTCATGCCATCCCCCACAGAACAACATCAACCATGTTGAATCCCTCCGATCACCCCCAGTCCGAAGGAGTCGAACGCCGGTCGCGCCAAGAAGCGGTTAATGAGATTCTTCCACCCGAGGGAGATGCAGTGGCCGGCATGCCGGAGCATGGACGGGAGCGGGAACTCTCCACTCCGAATGAGGCGACCCAATCCCTCGCCTCTCGCGAGCTAGAGGAACTAGAGGAACTAGAGGAACTAGAGGAGCTAGAGGAGCTAGAGGCCGGGTCCGGGGAGGAATCTCTCCCACTCCAGACAACTGTCAGCGACTCGAGCCACACGACCCGTATGAACACTGGGATTATCGGCAAGATTAGAATTGCTTGGCAGGAGAGTAGATTTTCTCATCAGCAGAGGATCCGCAGGTTCACGCTGCTGGGCGTCCGTATCACCAGTATCTCCCCGGAAGAAGCTGCGAAAAAGTGCTGCTCGGGAGGCCTGATCCTGGCGCCGTCGGGCCCCGGGCTTTGTAATGTCGCCTATGATCCCAACTATTGCCGGGCCCTGCAGGAGAGCGACATCAATCTCGCCGACAGTATCCTGGCCATAATGATCATGCTGTTTCTCGGTATCGGACGCCTTCGACGGACAAGTGGCCTGGGCTTCCTGAGGGCACTTCTCAAGCGGAACGAAATCAAACAGCTAGAATCCAGCTACTGGGTCATGCCAAGCACCGATTCCATGACAAAAAACCTGGCCTACCTGAACTCCATGGGGATCCCGGTCCATGAGAACAACTGTTATGTGGCACCGATGTATCCTGCTTATGGCGAAGTAAGGGACTTCCGACTCCTGGCCGAGCTGAAACAACACAAGCCTAGGTTCATCATGATCTGCACAGGGAGCGGATCGCAGGAAAAGCTCGGCGCCTGGCTGAATCGCCGACTGGACTATCACCCTACGATCTGCTGCATCGGGGCGGCGATCGCCTTCGAGAGCGGGGACCAGATTCACATCCCGCGCTGGGCGGACGCTCTGGGATTAGGGTGGTTGTTCCGCTGCTTCTCCAACCCCAAGGTATTCGTCCCGCGTTACTTCAAGTCCCTGGAGCTGATCTATCTCTCCATCTGCCACCGCCGGGGAGCCCCTCTTCATGCCGCGCAACTCTTGATCAAGAACAACGCGCTCAATTACATCTCCTACTTCCTGATCATCCAGGGGATCGCGGTCTTCGGATCCTTAATCCTTTGGCACGATTTCCTGGAGTTTGTGTGTCATACGGATATGCTGGCCCATCGGCATTGGTTCATTGGTTCGGCGATTCTGCTGCTGAGCACCATCATCACCCGAATTGTGCGGATGCAAGGGAACGATTACATCAGCATAAACAACACCCAAAACCTGCGCTCGGGATTTGTAGACTGGTTACTCACCTCCGCCATCTGCCTTGTGGCGCTGGTCATGACGAGGGATCTGACGATTTCCAGGACCTTCATCATCACCTATCTGCCCATCCTTCTCCTAGTGATGGTGTCCTGCAATCTGCTGCTGCCGACTATCCTAACAAAGTATTTTTTTAGAAAAACCCTCACAACCAATACGGTGATCATTCCCCTTGCCATTCAAACCAAGAAAAACAAGACAATGATCGCAAAAATGCACTCTAACTGGGCGGCCCGCAACAGCTACTACTGCATGGAAATCTCGGGGCGGATTGGGGAGGAATCCTCGCCAGGGCTTGAGAAGATCCGTTATCTCGGGCCCGTAGAGGAATTCCCGTCGATCTGCAATTCGCATGGCATACGACATGCCATGATTCTCATGCCGAACTCCCAAAAATCGAAAATCGAGAAACTTATCCAGGAATGCGAACACCTGAAGATCCACCTTTCGCTCATTCATGTCTGATCACACTGAGGTGAATTTTCCTTCCAGGGGTGTTTTAAGGCACGTGCCGCCCGCAGTCAGGATGCCGGATTGACACGAATTTTGAATCAGATCAAATCAAGGGCATGTTCCATGACGCCATCCACAGTCTGATCGTCCAACCTGATGACGGGATCGCCCCGATCCTCGGCACTATCGAGACCGCCAAGCACTCGCTCGACATCAAGATGTTCCAGTTCACGGATCCCGTCCTGATCGAGGCGGTGATCGCGGCCCACAAGCGCGGCGTGAAGGTCCGCGTGATGCTCAACCCCTCCCGATTCACCGGGGAGCATGACAATGACGAGGCCTTCGAGCTCTTCAAGAACGCGAAGGTGAACGTCAAGGAGACGAACCCCAAGTATCCGATCACCCATGAGAAGTCGATGGTCGTCGATGGCAAACAGGCCTTCATCATGTCGCTCAACTGGGCTCCGAAGTACTTCGGACTGACCCGTGACTATGGTCTGGTGACCAATGATCCGGAGGAGGTCTCCGAGGTGGCCGGCTGCTTCGAGGCCGACTGGAACCGTGAGGACTTCGTTCCTCCGGCAGTCTCGAACGTGATCTGGAGCGTCGGCCGTGCGCGGCAGGAGGTGATCGACTTCATCGATGGGGCCAAGAAGACTCTCTACATCCAGCATGAGAAATATGTCGACACGCCTGTCATCGAGGCGCTTGTCCGGGCCAAGATGAAACGCGATGTGAAGGTCCACGCCACGGCCCTGCCGGTGCATTCGCTCAGGGACTTCTACATCGTCGAGGGGGTCGCGGGTCTCAGGCTTCTCGAGGATCTCGGTATTAATGTTCACAAACTCCACGGCATCCATCTTCACGCGAAGCTGATCCTGGCGGACAAGCAGCGAGCGCTGCTGAGCTCCTTCAACATCTATCCTAAGTGCTTCAACGAACGCCGCGAGCTTGGCATCCGCTTCAGCGATCCCGACCTGATCAAGCGTCTGGTGAAGATCTTCGAGTCGGACTGGGAAACCTCGAAGAAAATGGACCTCACCGACGCAGGCATCCAGGCTGACCGGGAAAAGTATGCCGCGAAGGTGCTGGCAGAACAAAAAGAAGGAAGAGGCAATGCCGGGGAAAGCCCGGCATCCTGACCCGGAAGAGGTGGCGGGCTTCTCCCCCTCCACTTCTTTAAGGGTCAAGGTATCGCTTCTGGAGATCGCCGGTCTCTTCTGCTTCATCGGTCTCACGAGCTTCGGGGGCGGTATCACCGCCTATATCCGGCGGATGGTGGTCACCCAGAAGAGGTGGCTGACGGACGATGAGTTCATGCCCGGCCTGGGGCTGGTCCAACTCCTTCCGGGTGCCAATGTGGTGGGGCTTTCCGTCTATATTGGCAATCACCTGAAGGGCCCCATCGGCTCGGTGGTGGCTCTCGGCTCCCTGCTTGTGCCCCCGTTCGTATCGACTTGTGCGCTGGGGTTCCTCTACTTCCACGCAGGTCACACCGCCGACGCCCACGCGGTGCTGGCTGGAGTCACAGCGGCTGCCTGCGGACTGATGGCGAGCATGGTCTTCGAGGCGGGAGGTGAGGCGATCAAGGGGGCCTTCGACGTGGTGCTGATCCTAATCACGTTTGCCCTGGTGAGGTTCGCCCATCTCCATGTCCCCTATGTGATCCTGATCGTGGCTCCCCTAGCCATCTGGTGGCACAGACCACGCCCTCCCAAGCTCAAGGCACCCGATACGGGTGATTCCACGGTCTCATGAACAAGACCCTGCTTCAGCTCGCAGGTCTCTTCTCGTCGCTCTCGCTCTCGGCCTTCGGTGGAGGGAAGGTGGTTCTGCCCTCGATGCATCAGGCCTCGGTCGGTGAATATCACTGGATGACAAGCCAGGAGTTCGTGGACCTCTTCTCCATCAGTATGGCGGCACCGGGGCCCTCGATGATGGTGGTAACGCTCGTCGGCCTGAAGGCCTGTCTTCCCTACGGCCCGGCGATCGCGATTCTCGGTGCGCTTGTCGCCACGCTGGCGATGTTCGTGCCGAGTTCGATCCTGGTCTATTTCGCCGGCAATTGGTGGGATCACTGGAAAGAATCCCCCTGGAGGCACTCGGTCATGAATGCGATCCTGCCGATCTCTACCGGCCTGATCCTGGCCGCGACCTGGATCATCACCAAGACCTCGATCCACTCGGTGCCGACCGCCATCATGGGCATCGTGGCGCTGGCTCTGATGCTCTTCACCAAGATCAATCCCGTCCTGATGATGGGCATGGCAGGCTTGATCAGCTGGGTATTCCTCAGATAAAGCGCGGGTGCGAAAATGGGATTGCAGGCGTTTCCCTAAGCAGTTTCGTTAGCGC
Source organism: uncultured Spartobacteria bacterium (assembly GCA_903858595.1). Classification (GTDB taxonomy): domain Bacteria; phylum Verrucomicrobiota; class Verrucomicrobiia; order Chthoniobacterales; family UBA6821; genus UBA6821. The sequence continues at coordinate 44,979 of CAIOJL010000004.1, forward strand.
TGGATAAGCGTTTCCCCATCTATCGGGCAGGGTCAGCCGGCATTACTTTTCTTTCATGCGCCGGGAAATTCAATCCGGTTCCATCGCTCGGTTCATTTGGCAGGTGATCCGGCGATCCATGAAATCCATGCCACACCAACGAAAAAGCTATGAACATGACACTGACACGATGGAACCCGATCCGCGAACTTGAGGAGGTACAGTCACGGCTCTCCAGCATTCTCCCCTTCCCGTCACTACGACACAATGGGGACAAGGAACTGATGACCGTGGCCCAGTGGGCGCCGGCGGTGGATATCATCGAGGATGAGCACGAATATGTGATCACGGCGGAGTTACCCGAAATCAAGAAGGAAGAGGTCAAGGTGACCGTGGAAAACGGCATCCTGACGATTTCCGGAGAACGAAAATTCGAGAAGGAGGAGAAGGGAAAGAAGTACCACCGCATCGAGCGCTCCTACGGCAGCTTCCTGAGGAGCTTCGATCTGCCGGATGATGCTGATGCAGGCAAGGTCGACGCCAAGTTCAGTGATGGTACACTGAAGGTGCATGTCATCAAGAGCGAGAAGGCCCGTCCGAAACAGATCGAGATCAAGGCTTCCTGATCACGGCTCAACACTAATGACTGGAATGATCCGGAGCGGGAATCCCCCCTCCGGGATCATTTGGATTACTGGGATCGCAGAATGGAGAGAGACCAGGCAGGAAGTGTGAAACACTGATTGTCCGAGATCGCGCTTGTGATCGTGCTCTGGGAAGGAAGTAGATTGCGAGTCGGATGCCCCGTGGGGCCGTCGGCTTGCCAGTAATATTGATCGGCAGCATAAGTCACGAGTCGTGCTGAACCTGCCCAGGGATTCCTTCCCCGGATAAGGAGATGAACAGGGTGCGTCGAATCTTTGTTGATCAGTAGCAAGGACCACTTGTTATCGGGGCGCTTGAGTGCAAAGGCACTCAGTAGATCCTTTGTTTTCTTGCCGGAAAGATGAACGGGGAAGCTCTGATGCATCCCTCCCTGGGCAGCTAACCATTCCCTGTTCATCATCTTCAGGGCTTGGTACGTGGCAACGGGCGCTATCCCGTCCTTGTCTTCCAGCAGCATGAGCTGGTTGCCCCAGGAGCCGCTGCTGCCATCGAGTTTGTTCGGCTCATAGCCGTAGTAGTAGAAGGCATCCCCTCCCCCACAGAGGAACTGAGCAGGCGTCTCAACATTCAGAAGGCCACCACCGAGATCGACCTCTTGGCGGCAGGGGAAGACAGAGTAGTTGCTCTCACCGATCACAAGCGGCAGATGAAAACAGCGTAGAGATCGCATCGTCCGCGAGAGCATCCCCGAGGCCTTCGGAACCTGCATAGACTCCTTTCCGACGATATCACCCACCTCGTCGAAGGGATAGCACTCGAAGGAGAGGAAGCGGAAATCGCGTGACTGATTCCGCCGCTTGAGCTCCCCAAAAAAATCCCGAATCCACCAGCGCTTGTCGAAGCGATAGGTCTGGTCATCACCCGATTCGACATCCAGCGTGACAAAGCTCGGACCTCCCATCACGGCATCCGGCACGACTTTTCTAACTTCACGGCTGACCTGGGCATAGAGCGCCCCGAAATCCTTCGGGTCGATCCGCTGGCCGTCGGGTTCCTCGCCGAGTTCATAGCGACTGACAGGATAACTCGAGCGCTGAACATAGGCGGCCAACCCCGCGGCATTCTCTGGGGTGTCGTAGAGCGCTGGTAATGCCAGCATCAGGGGTAGCCCTCTGGTGATGCCGCATCGGGCCAGAAGATCAATCCCTGCTTGCTCAACCTTTGGATCACGATCGCAGGCTCGATGCCATGGGTCGGTCGAGGATGCGTAGGTGATGGTCTGCTTCTTGTCCGGGCTGTGAATCACATGATCATCAAAATAGAACTGCGAGGCCTCACCCGCACTGATCTCACGAATGGCATAGCCCAGATGATCACGGGGATCCGTCGCTCTCGGCATCGCAGTTCCTGAACCCCCCGTCATCCAGACCCTGAGATAACGTGCCTTCACGGCATGCTTCGCCAACTTCAGGAACTGATCCCCTCCTTTTCCGGTGTTAACCTCCCCCTTCGGAAAAGTGCGCCAGACAGGGAAAAGAATGTTTCCCGGGTGTCCTCCGAAATAGACACGCCCCTTGGTTGCATACTCGACACGGAAGCTCGTGGCGTAGGGCTCGGCCCACAGGATATCGATTGCATTTACAGGAACCGGCTTCCCGAAATCCAGAACCACCCACTGAGGATGACGGGAATCAGGCTCCCCAGTGTAAGGTTGGCAGAGGTAAGGATTGCTCTTCCAGAAGGTCTTAAGATTACCGTCGTCGAACCGCGAATAGCCGTCGTCGTTGGCCTCATCGAGCGTATCACCTCGTCGTGGCAGCTTATAACCGTAGGAAAGCCGGATGGAATAAGACGGATCGGGTTTGGCATCGGAGGTCCAATAGCCCTGATGATGATTCGAATCACTCCATCTTCCCCTCGGATTCCAGTGCCAGGCCTCGACCGCTAACTCGGTCCGTAATCTCACCGAAATCGGGCCCAATCCAGCTCCCAGCATCTGCTTCACACTCTCCGGCGAGAGCATTCTCTGACAATCGCCCTGCTCGTGCCCATCAATCCCGGCGCCAAAGGCCTTGCAAGGGTCAAAGCTCGCTGTCGGGTGCTTGGTATCGATCGAGAGCGTTACCTCCCTTGGCTGTTCGGCGGAACAAAGCACCCCACCGAGGCAGAAGAAGAGCAGAATGAATTTCACAGGGATGAAGGGAATCAAAGGGACATTCAAAAAAACTTCCTCCCTTCTGCACGAACAGCCTAAACCCCTAAAACAGGAACAGCCCCGCAACTTTTCGGTTGCAGGCTGCCTCTGGGTGGATTTCCCCCACGGGAAATCCCATGGGGGTCTCGGGGAGGAAATCCTGAATTAGTTTAGTGACGACTTACCACTCGAGAGAGCTGGCGTTCTGGTAGGCGGTAACCTTGGTCTCGAAGAAGTTCGCCTCCTTGGAGAGGTCGGCCACCTCGCTCATCCAGGGGAACGGATTCTGACTTCCGAACTCCTGGGGCATATTGAGTCGGTCAAAGCGGCGGTCGGCGATGTACTGAACATACTCGCGGAAGAGGCCGGCATTCAGTCCTAGGATGCCTCGGGGCATGCAATCCTGAGCATAGGCAATCTCGAGTTCGACGGCCTTCAGAATCATGGTGCGCACTTCACCCTCGAGCTCCGGGGTCCAGGCCTCGGGGTTCTCCTCGCGGATACCGTTGATGAGGTCGATACCGAAGTTCAGGTGGATCGACTCGTCGCGCATGATGTATTCGAACTGCTGGCCGATGCCGACCATCTTGTTCTGCCTCTTGAAGGAGAGGAGCATCACGAAGCCGCTGTAGAAGAAGATTCCCTCCATAATGACATAGAAGCCGACTAGGTTCTTGAGGAAGGTCTGGAGTCCCTCAGTGGTCTCGGTGGAGAACCCATCCTCCATAATGGAGGCGGTAAGGCTCATCTCGAAGGCATCCTTCTCATTAATGGAATTCACCTCATGGTACATGTTGAAGACCTCGCGCTGGTCCAGCGAAAGACTCTCGACGATATACTGGAAGGTGTGCGTGTGAATCGCCTCTTCGAAGCCCTGACGAAGCATATACTGACGGGCCTCGGGATTGGTGACGTGCTTGAAGATCGCGAGCACGATGTTGTTCCCGACGAGGCTCTCGGCGGTGCTGAAGAAGCCGAGATTCCGCATGATGACCTGGCGCTCGTCGGCCGTGAGCTTGTTGGACTTCCAGAGCTCGATGTCGCGCTGCATCGGGACCTCATTCGGCATCCAATGATTGGCGCAGCCCTTAGTGTAGTAATCCCAGGCCCAGGTGTACTTCAGGGGCATGAGCTGGTTCACGTCGACCTGCTTGCAGTTGACCAGGCGTTTCTGATCAGAGTCGATCCGCTTGGTGAGGTCGTGAAAGGTGGCTGGTTGGGTAGTGGAGGAGCAGCAGGACATAATGGTGAGTTCGTTGGTATGGGTTAAGTTATGTGCAGACCGTCGTTTTTTCCAGCGTGGGTGTGTTGTTGGGTTGGTGACGACGGGGTGGGGTGGGGAATCTTAAAGGGGTATCGATGTCAACCTATTGACAGGCCTCGCACTCCCCTCCGTTGCGCATCGCCTCGATGCTGCAGGCGGCGGCATCTTCGGCGGTGAACTTCTTTTCCTTTCCCCCCGGCTGCGACTGGGATAGGGACTGGGACTGTGATTGAGGCTGATTGACCCAGTTCGGACGGGCCTGACTGGTGCTCTGCTCGACCGTGGAAGCTGCTGTGGCACGCAGGTAGTAAGTGGTCTTGAGACCTGTCTCCCAGGCATGGAGATACATGTCGTTGAGTCTCTTACCGCTCGGGGCGGCGATGTAGAGGTTCAGGGATTGGCCCATGTCGATCCACTTTTGACGACGGCTGGCACACTCGATGTACCAATGTGGCTCGACCTCGAAGGCCGTGCGGTAGATTTCGCGGATCTTCTCCGGAATGCGGTCGATGCCGAGGATGGATCCATCCTTGTACTTGAGTTCTTCGAGCATTTTGCGATCCCAGATGCCGAGCGCCTTGAGATCCTCGACGAGGTAGCTATTGATAACGGTGAATCCGCCGCTCAGGTTTTCCTTGGCAAAGAGGTTCTTGAAAGTTGGTTCGATCGACTGGGAGACACCCGTGATGTTGGAGATTGTGGCGGTCGGGGCGATCGCCATGGTGTTGCTGTTGCGCATGCCATGCTTCTGGACAGCCACGCGAATGACGCTCCAATCGAGACTGGAGGAGCGATCCATGCTTACGGGCATTCCCCTCTCCTGCTCAAGGAGATCGATCGTGTCGATCGGCAGCAGGTCGCGATCCCACTTCGATCCTTTGTAGCTCTCGTAGGCCCCACGCTCGGCGGCAAGCTCCGTGGAGGCTAGGATGGCAAAGTAAGAAATCGCCTCCATGCTAGTATCAGCAAAGCTGACAGCCTCGTTACTAGCGTAGCTGATCTTCAGCTTGTACAGAGCATCCTGGAATCCCATGAGTCCGAGACCGACGGGGCGGTGACGGAGGTTCGCGGTCCGGGCCTCGGGGGTCGGATAATAGTTGATGTCGATGACGTTATCGAGCATGCGCATGGCCGTGCGGATGGTCTTCTCCAGGAGGGCCAGATCGAGGCCTCTCTCGGTTACATGAAGAGGGAGCCCGATGGAACCGAGGTTGCAGACAGCCGTCTCCTCGGCTGAGGTGTTCAGCAGGATCTCGGTGCAAAGGTTAGAGCTATGGACGACTCCCTGGTGATCCTGCGGGGAGCGGATGTTGGAGGGATCCTTGAAGGTGATCCAGGGATGGCCTGTCTCGAAGACCATGGATAGAATCTTGCGCCAAATGGAGGAAGCCTCGATCCGCTTGAAGAGCGGGATCTCGCCGCGGTCTGCCATGGCCTCGTACTCGCAGTACCGCTCCTCGAAGGCGCGGCCGTAGAGATCGTGCAGGTCGGAAACGTCGCTCGGACTGAAGAGTGTCCACTGGCCGTTCTCCTTGACCCTCTTCATGAAGAGGTCGGGGATCCAGTTGGCGGTGTTCATGTCGTGGGTGCGGCGGCGCTCGTCGCCCACGTTCTTGCGAAGCTCGAGGAAGTCCTCGATGTCAAGGTGCCAGGTCTCTAGGTAGGCGCACATCGCTCCCTTGCGCTTCCCGCCTTGGTTCACGGCGACGGCGGTGTCATTGGCGACCTTGAGGAAGGGAATGACACCCTGGCTCTCGCCATTGGTACCCTTGATGAGAGATCCTGTGGCGCGGACGTTGGTCCAGTCATTGCCGAGTCCTCCTGCCCACTTCGAGAGCTTTGCGTCGTCGCTGATGCACTTGAAGATATGGTCGAGATCGTCCATCACCGTTGTCAGATAGCAAGAGCTAAGCTGAGGGTGCAGGGTGCCGCTGTTGAAGAGGGTCGGCGTGGAGGAGGTGAAGAGGAAGCTGGAGAGGAGTTCGTAGAACTCGATCGCCCGCTCGTTCTTCTGCTCCCCCTCATTCATGGCAAGACCGAGGCAGACGCGCATCCAGAAGAACTGGGGTGACTCGAGGCGGTGGCCGCCGATGTGAATCAGATAACGATCGTAGATGGTTTGCAGCCCCATGTAGTTGAAGAGGAGATCGCGCTCAGGCTTGAGAGCCGCGGCGATCTTACCGAGATCATACTCCAGAAGCCCCGGGGCGAGGCGGCCTGCTGCGATCCCCTCCTCGAGGTAGGCTTGGAAGCGGGAAGTATGCGCGATTGTGACATCGTGGTAGTGCTCGTAGCCGGGAAGGGTCTCGCCGTAGATCACATCCAGAAGAAGACGGGCGGTTACGTAGCCGTAGGCGGGATCCTGCTCGATGCGGGACTTCGATGCAAAGATCATCGCCTTCTCGATTTCGTCGATGCGGACGCCGTCGTAGAGGCTCCTCATCGTCTCGTCGGCCATCTCGCGGGCCTCACAGCGGTCCTCGAAGCCGCGGCATGCGCGGATCAGGGTACGGCGGATGCGCTGCGGCTCGAGGATTTCCTTGCTGCCGTCACGAAGGGTTACATGAAGCTCGGCCTGGACATGGCCCGAGACATTGCGGTCGCCTCGCAGAGCGCGGGCCTTACGGCGATCCTCACGGTAGATGATGTACCGGCGGGCTACCTGGACGTGTTCCTGCACCATGAGGGCCTCTTCCACTGCATCCTGGACACGCTCGATCTCGAGTTCCTCACCGCGGGCGGCTCGGCTGAGCAGGCGTTGAACGACAGCGACCGTCACGGAAAGAACGGCAGCCTGATCCTCCGGAGAAAGGGAATAATCGCTGGGAATATCGCGGTCGGCCTTAAAAGCGCTCTCCACGGCAAGTCGGATCCGCTCCTCGTTGAAGGGTTCGCTGCGGCCGTCGCGCTTGCGGACGATGAATTCGCAACCCTGCAGGGGGTCGACTCCGCTCAGGGAGAGTTGTCCGGAGAGTGGTTCCATAGATTTAGGAAGAGGTTTTTTGATTTTGGGGAAAAAGTCCATTATACACTATATGTTGTGTCTCGAGGACTAGATGACCGCAACTTGTAGATTATGCAGTGACATCGGGTCAACCAGAATTGCAGAAATCTTTTTCTTTTTCTTTTTTCTCTTTTGAGGGGGTGAAAAAACAGGGTGTGAACCATGATTTTCCTGCCCCAGAATCATCTCAGCAAGCACAAGAACCTATTGTGAATAACTATAACTTGGAAAAAGATTGCTCCCTTCTGGTCGTTTACGGGGGGGCTGGCCCTTATTGGCTGCGCGGCAGGAATACCTCGCCGGAAAGCAAAGTAAGGGCCTCTCCGACCAAGAAGAGCGATCCAGTCAATAGAACAGGGGCTTCCGAAGCAGAATCATGGTCCAGGAGCTCCTCCAAGGCCTCCCGAAGTGACCCAAAGACCTTGGGAATGGGTTGTGAACAACCGCTGAAGCACTCCCCTGAAGCTATTTTCCAAGGATCAGCCGATCGCGGAGAGGCTACCGTCACGAGAAAAATCTCCGAAGCCAGCGGCATCAATTTGGAGAGCATCGCCGAGGGATCCTTGTCCGCAAGCGCCCCAAAGATCAGTCTGCAAGGGCGCTCTCCATATTCCTCCCGCCACGTGATTGCGAGTTGATGGGCCGAATGGGGATTGTGGGCACCATCAAGGATCAGCTCAGCCCCGTGAATATGAAGCCGCTGAAAGCGGCCGGGCCAGAACACATCACGGAGCCCTCTATCGAGGGCGTCGGCAGAGGGCTCAAATCCAGCCGCGCGGATCAGGGAAAGAGCCACCGCGGCATTCCAGCGCTGATGAGATCCAGCTAGACCGAGCGGAATGTCCGAGGGAATCGGCGCGGTGACCCACTGGCAGGGAGCTTCAATCGCCTGTGCTGTCCTTGCAAGAACCTCCGAGACCTCGGGCTCCTGGGGTGCGATGACAACGGGTATGCCTTCCCGGAGGATCCCGGCCTTCTCCCTCGCAATCTTGCCCAACGTCCCTCCCAGCCACTCCGAGTGATCGAGGGCGACCGGCGTGATCGCGCAAGCAAGCTTGGTGGCGGTGTTGGTGGCATCAAGTCGACCGCCGAGTCCCGTTTCCAACACCACAACCTCGCAGTCAGACCGGTTAAAAAGATCGAAGGCAAGGGCCGTCACCAACTCGAAAAACGTCGGCTGTTCCTCCTCTCTCCACGATTCCGTGATCTCCCGTAACTGCGCGATTCCTTCATCGATCATGGCATCAGTGACATTCTCCCCGTTGATCCGGATCCGCTCGGAGAACTCCACCAGATGGGGTGAGGTGTAGAGACCGGTATGGATTCCAATGCTCCGGAGCACGGACTCGGCAACGGCGCAAACGGAGCCCTTACCATTCGTGCCCGCCACATGGAGACAACGAAGATTCTTCTCGGGATTTCCCAACGCCGAGAGCAAGCGCTCCATCCGATCGAGTCCAGGATGCACACCCCGGGACTGCGTGGCCATCAGCCAATCGAGGGATGAGGAATCGGAGATCATCTAAATGAAAAGAAACTCACAGGGCTAAAGGGGAAGAAGGAGATTTTTCGAAAACATCTGCATTCCAGATCCCTTTGATCCCCTTTATCCCTATGAAAAACTCGTTACACCTTGATCTCTGTGGGGATTCCCACGCCTCCTTACTTTCCCATCAGGTTCGCAATGATCGTGATGATGGTCTCCCTCATTCGAGAACGAGGCACGATCTCATCGATCAGGCCATGCTCAAGCAAGAACTCGGCGGTCTGGAATCCCTCGGGTAATTCCTGATGGGTGGTCTCGCGGATCACGCGTGGACCGGCGAAGCCGATCATGGCCCTCGGTTCCGCCAGGGCGATATCACCGAGCGTGGCGAAGCTGGCCATGACGCCGGCCGTTGTCGGATTCGTCAGGACGGCGATGTAGGGAAGACCCGCCTCGCTGTGGCGGGCTAGGGCGCCGCTGGTCTTGGCCATCTGCATGAGGGAGAGCATCCCCTCGTACATACGGGCACCTCCCGAGGCACAGACGATGATCACGGGACGCTTGGCCTTCGTGGAGGCCTCGATGATGCGGGTGATCTTCTCACCGACTACCGAGCCCATGGTGGCAGCCAGGAAGGAGAAATCCATAACGGCCAATCCGACGGGATGACCTCCCATCACCCCAGAACCGGTAATCACGGCATCGACGAGTCCGGTCTTCTCCCGATAAGTCTTGAGTCGATCCTCGTAGGTGGCGACTCCTCTGAATCCGAGCGGATCCACCGATGACATCGCGGCATCCGTCTCCTCGAAGGTCCCCTCGTCAACCAGTGTGGAGATCCGCTCTTGCCCCCCCATGGCGAAGTGATGGCCGCATTTGGGGCAGACACGCAGATTTTCCTCAACCGCGAGATGATGGACCATCTCGGAACATCCGGGGCACTTTGTCCAGAGACCTTCGGGCATTTCGCGCCGCTTTTTCCCCGAAAACTTAAGCGACGGCTTTTTGAACATGGTCATGGGTTACAATTCTGCAACAAATCTGCCGTGGATGGAAAGCCTGATGGGGGGAATCGGTTCTAGGAGATAGGTTATAGGGGGAGAATGGAAAGGCGTGGGGCGTGGAAAGAAGAGATCCGTGCCAAATCCAGTTTACCCCATCACCTATGTCCTATTGCCCATTGCTCATTGCCGATCAGCCTCTCGCCACCACCACCGCGCAGACTTCCGCGGCTCCAGCCTCCATCAGAACGGCAGCACAGGCATCCAGCGTGGCCCCCGTCGTCGTGACATCGTCAACCAGAAGCATGGAAACTCCTGCCAGTGGAGGCTTCCTGACTTCGAAGGCTCCCTCGAGATTCTCCATTCTTTCCTCACGACTGAGACCGGCTTGAGGGGCCGTGGCACGGGTACGCTTCAGCAGGTTTTTCACAGGGCATCCGAGATGCTTCCCAATCCTGGCGGCCAGAAGATCTGACTGATTGAACTCGCGTTCGCGCTCCCGCAGGCGATGGAGAGGTACCGGGACGATGATGTCGAATTCTTTACCAACCAGTCTGGGATCGTTCATAGCCCCGAGCAGGAGATCACCCAGAAGAGGCGCCAGTGTCGGGTCGCGGCCGTACTTGAAACGCTTGATCAACTCTCCCGCAACCCCCTCATAGCGACAGGCCGCTACGATGGTGGAAAGGTGCCAGCTATGGCCGTCGCAGTTCGGACAGCGCGACGTCCCGAGCATCGGATGGGAGCACATCGGGCAAAGATGTTCCGGTGGAGCCAGAATTCCGTTCCTGCATTCTCCGCAGAGAAAGTTGTCCCGGCTTTCTCTGGCCTCAATACTACATTCACACGAGGCACAATGGGCCGGGTAAACAAGGCTCAACAGGGGACTCAGAAACGATGCCCCGGCTCGACGGAGCAATGAATAATCATCGGTTCCCAAGGGGATGGAGTGGCGGTTGCCTGCGGTGACAGAGCAGGATCATTGCCAGAAAGCCCGCGAGCAGCAATGCCCCCAGCGGAATGAGCCCCACGGGCACCATGCCGTGGCACTGTGGAGGACCGAACATCGGCAAAAGACGATCCGGAGGCTGCACGCGGAAACCGATGAGCGCGTTGAATACCTGTTGTCCGAGGATCCAGCTTCCATGGAGTCCAATCGCCGCCCAGAGAGAACCAGTGTGCACCGTCATCCAAGCCAGAATGATTCCCGCCACAAAGAGGGTCGTAAACGCCCAGCAGAAGAGCTGCCACGGAGGGAGTGAACTTCCGAGGGAAGCAAGAACGGAAAGTCCCGAGCACCAAATAGGAGCAACTTCTCCCGACGATGCCGCAGGGAGATTCAAAAAATGAACCCCAGAAAAGATGATGGCCGAGAGCAGGATGGCCATCGATGGAACCATCACCTGACGGAAAAATCCTAGAAGCACGCCCCGAAAAAGAAACTCTTCTACCGTGGCGACAACAACGGCGGTCAACAGAAAGCGAGGAAGAGTCGTCATCAAGCCCGCGCTCCAGCCGGGATGGAGAACAAAAACTCCGGAATAAAGAGCAACCGACTCCAGGAGGAGGAGGCAGGAGACTCCGGAAAACAAACCGACCATCAAATCACCCAGGGGGCGGCAGCTGCCATGCAGTCCGAGTTCTCCAACAGATCGGATGCGAAGCGAGCGTAGTAGCGGCCAGAGCAGCATGATGGCAGCTACCTGCAGACTACGTGAGAGATAGCGGTGGAAGGGCATCCCCTGTATCTTCCCGATCAGACCGCCGAAAAGATGAGGCGGGAGCATCTGGATCAGATGCCAAGCCATGGGTGCAGCCAGGGTCCCGCCGATCAGGACGAGTAGAAGGTAGAGAAAGATCTTCCCGAGGGAGCGCACACAGGGGAAGCTACCAGCCAAAGCCATGAGAGGAAACCATGAATGGAAAGTCCGTGATGAGGATGGAGTGAAGCGTGAACTCCGTGTCATCAAGGAAGCCAGTCTCTTCCGCTTCCAGACGAAGAGGACAGATGCCGAAGTCTGGACATACTACGACAACAAGAAGACCAAGCCCCCGGCGGCTGATGTCGAGTCGCTCATTGAAATCCTCGAACGGAAGTACCAGCGGAAGCGCACCCCCTACAGCGACCTGCTTCTTGCCAAGAAGATGTTGGCCGATGTTTCGAGCCCAAGGTGAGCGGTAAGGTTTTTAGACTGAAGACTGGCTGTTAGGTTAGAGCCGAAGAATACAGACGGAAAAAAACCTCGCTAGGCGTGAGAGCGAAGCCGTAGTAGAGCTACAGCGAGCGAGCAGCAACAAAGCCACACGCCAAAAGAACCAGCTGATTCCACCAGAATAAGAGTGGAGATGGTATCAGGCCTCCTGAACGACCGGATTGGTGAGCCGTCCGATGCCGTTGATTTCAATGGAGACCTCGTCGCCGGGCTTGAGCCAGCGCGGGGGCTTGGAGGCCATGCCGACGCCGTGCGGGGTGCCGGCGGGCAGGGTGTTGCTCCTGCTCAGGAAGGCGATGATCTGGGCGACGGAAAAGATCATGTCGTCGGTGCTCCAGTCCTGCACGGTTTCGCCGTTGAGGATGGTGCGGATGCCGAGGGGCTGCGGGTCGGTGATTTCATCGGCGGTGACGAGGCACGGGCCCAGCGGGGAGAAGGTGTCGAAGGTCCAGGCCGTGTGCTTGCGGCGGGCGGCGATCACAAGACCCAAAGACTAAGCCTTTTCGACCTGCCAATATTCGAGCTCCACCGGCGTATCGCGACCGAAAATACTGACCGAGACGCGGAGCTTGCCGCGCTCGGGGTCGACTTCCTCGACGATACCCTGCTGGTTTTGGAAGGGACCGTCAGAGACCTTGACCTTG
>CAIOJL010000005.1 GCA_903858595.1 uncultured Spartobacteria bacterium
GGTTGATGTGCTGTCGCCACGTTGGCCCTTGAGGAAGTTGCGACCGAGGGGGAAGTCGCTTTTGAGATGGCCGATGCGGGTATCGCCCAGCGCTCGCACCTTCAAAAATCATCAACTGTCATTCAGCGGCCATCATGAGATTTAATCAGCGGTTCCCGAGCGGCGAAGGAGTTTTGGTGGGTGGCGCAGAGGAAGAGTGATGACTACCTTCAGGAAACCAGAGCGATTACGACAATGCTGCACACCAAAAGAACCAGCCGTAGAGTGTCATTTCTGATGGTGATTGGTATGAGTTCAGGTTGGACGCCTGAACTTCACTGCTACAGTAACGGCCCCGCTGCGAAGTGATCGGACGCAGGCGACTGCATCACGTCCACCCAGATCGGAAGGGCGAGTTCGGCTCCGTACCCGCCATGCATGATGGTCTTGGGATGGTCGAAGCCAACCCAGACGCCACAGGTGAGGCCTTGAGTATATCCAAGAAACCAGGCATCCACGAAATGGTCGGTCGTACCGGTCTTCCCGGCGGCCGGCTTGCGGAGTCCGAGTTCAGCAGACTTCGCCGCGGTGCCCCGCGTCATGACCTCGGTGAGGATTCTTGTGGTGGTTCTGCTCGCCGCAGGATCGAGTGCAGCGATGCGGCCGTGGGTCGCCCGATAGAGCACGGTTCCCTCGCAGTCGGTGACCTGTTCGATTATGTGCGGCTGGAGTTTTTTTCCTCCGGTGGCCAGCGCCGTGTAGGCCGTGGTGAGGTTCCTCAGCGTTGATTCGAAGCTGCCGAGGCAGATCGAGGGATAACGAGGCACATGTTCGGCAAGGCCGAGACGCTCCATGGTGGAGGCGATGTCTCCCAGGCCCGTCTTCATGCCGACACGGGCACTCATGGTGTTCCGAGAGTGAATGAGCCCCTCCTTGGCCGGGAGATCGTTGCCGAAGGTCCCATCGCTATTCTGAGGATCATAGGCCGCAGAGCGGGGCGGCAGATCAGCAGAGGTGAGTCGGGCATCACTCACGGGTGTTTCCGGTGTGATGATGCCCCTGCGAAAGGCCTCCTCGTAGACAAAGGGCTTAGCCGAGGAACCGATCTGACGCATGGCAACCAAGGCCCTGTTGTACTTGCTCTTTGCAAAATCACGCCCACCCACAATAGCCGTGATCCCGCCGTTGGCATTGTCGATGGCGAGGAGCGCCCCCTGGAGCGGCTCCGGTGAGTCTTCTGCTTTGGTTCCCTTGGCGACATGATGCTGCTGGCGGTAGTCGGGGCGCTGTTCGACTTCCATTAGGCGTCTAGCGACAGCGGTCTCGGCCGACTGCTGGAGTCCGGCATCAATCGTGGTGTCGATGCACAGGCCACCGGTATCGATCCTGTCCAAGGGCACTACCTGCTCCAGTTCGTGGAGGATCGCGTCGACAGCCCAGCTGTTCATGGGGTTAATGAGCCTTTGCTGGGCGGGGTTCATCGGCTCAGCTTCCGCCTTCTCAAGTTGGGCATGGGTAATGAAGTTCAGCTCCTCCATCCGTCCCAAGACGACATTACGCTGCCCGAGCGACGCATCAATATTGTTGAGCGGCGAGAACCTGTTCGGACTACGGATCAGTCCGGCAAGTAACGCCCCCTCGGAGAGATCCATGTCGGCGGCCGGTTTTCCGAAGTAAGCCTGACTGGCAGCCTCGACCCCGTAGAGGCCCGAGCCGAAGTAGATCCTGTTCATGTAGAGCTCCAAGATTTTCTCCTTACTCATTTCCATCTCGATACGGAAGGCCATGGCTGCTTCTAGGAACTTGCGGTTAAAAGTCTTCCCTCCGAGAGGGAAGCTGTTGCGTGCGAGTTGCTGTGTGATCGTGCTGGCCCCCTGCTTCATTCCTCCGAAGAGCAGGTTCCGCACGGCGGCACGGGCGATACCCAATGGGTCGACTCCGTGGTGCTCGTAAAATCGCGAGTCCTCACGACTGATCAGCGCATTGACGAAATTCGGGGAGACCTTTTCGTAAGGGACGACGATCCTATTCTCTCCGACCGTCCGACTGTAGAGGGTTCCGTTGCGGTCATAGATCTCCGAGCGCTGCAGCATCTGTCCGATTGTCGAGATGTCGAAGGTCAAGGCCCAGAGGTAGTAAAAAAGGCCGATAAGCATCCAGAAAAGGATTGCGGCAAAGCCGAGTTTGACCAGCGTGATGAAAAACGATCGATTCCGTCTAGGTGACTTTCTTTTTCCCTTGTTGAGAGCTGTTTTGGATCGTTTGTTCACTGAATTGGGAGAGGATAGTAAGGATCACTCCAGACTATCCATGATGGAACTTGATGACGAGTCGCAGTTCATCGGACGATCAGTTCATCACATCCGCGACCTATGATAGAAATCCAGATATTGACCCCTATCCCATCGATCGCCGAGGGAGTTCTTGGCAAGAGCATTCTCGGTCGTGCCCAAGAGGCCGGACTTGTGAAGCTCGAGGCGGTAGATTTACGACGTTGGACCCACGACCGGCACCGTACGGTCGATGATGCCCCCTACGGGGGAGGGCCAGGCATGGTTATGAAGATCGAGCCAATTGCTGCGGCATTGGCAGAGCTTCGCCGGCCGGAGACCAAGGTTATTTTCCTTACCCCGCAGGGAAGACCACTTAGACAACAGATCGTCCACGAGTACGCCAAGGCGGAGCATCTGATTCTTCTCTGCGGGCACTATGAGGGGGTTGATCAGCGTGTGGCCGACCACCTTGTTGACGATGAGATCTCGATCGGAGACTACATCCTCACCAACGGTGTGCTCGGGGCGCTCGCACTCACCGATGCAATCGTGCGCCTTCTCCCAGGAGTCCTGGGTGATGACCAATCGGCTGTGACCGAGTCCTTTGAGACCGGCCTGCTTGATCACCCCCATTACACGCGTCCCGAGGAATTCCAAGGTTGGAAAGTTCCTTCCATCCTGCTTTCCGGAAATCACGGAGCGATCGCGACATGGCGAGCCGAGCAGGCTCTACAGGCTACAAAAAAGCGAAGGCCCGATCTCTTGACATGACTCGCGCGGAAAGCCCTGGATCGCTGCCCTTAAATTAGGGGCCACAACTTCTGTTCATCCGCAACCACTTTGGTTAGTAGGTAGAATCATGATACCAACCCGCGAAGTTCTCATCCTAGGCCACAATCACTTCGACCCGATGTGGAGGCGCTGCTTTCTGGCTGACGCCGTATATAATGGGGTGACGGTAAAATCTTATGCAGATATCGAGGAGAAAGTGCTCAGTGCCTGGCTGAATCTGGCTCCGAGTGGTTACACCTTCACGGAAGGGCAGGCTGTGGTGCTGCGCGAATGGCTGCGGCGGGATCCCCTCCGGTTAGGCCAACTCAAGTCCGAGATCGCCCTCGGTCGTTTTAGTGTCGTCCAGGCCGGGGAAACCGTGCAGGACAGCAACCTGCCGAGCGCCGAGGGGTTGGTGCGAAATTTCCTGGTCGCGCAGCCACTGTGGCGCGAACTGGGGGTTGAGAATACACTAGGTCTGGAGATCGCCTGGCTGGAGGACGCCTTTGGTAATAGCGCCAACTATCCGCAGGTGCTGCGAGGTGTCGGTTGCAAGGTAGCGGCCAAGCTGAGCTACCGTGGCTGCCCGGACGAGGTGTGGGTTGGGATCGATGGCACGGCACTGCCGGTTCTCGACCATGTGCCCCAGCGCTACCACGGTAGCGTGGTGAAATATCCTCCCTGTGATTCCTGCGCCGGAACGGGGTGTATTGACTGCCAACACTCAGGACTTCGGTTGCTTCCTCTTCTTGATCAGGAAGTTTTTGAACGGGCCTTGCGCGATGCCATGACAGGAGCAGTATCAAGCGCTGCGGCCTTTCAGGGATGGGATGCAGCAGTCGTCGGATCCGAATTGCCAGCGCTCACCATTGGTGGAGAAGAGACGTTGCCTGAACAAAGCATTCTAGATGCCGTGGCGGCTGTTTCCAGTGAGTGCCCGCAAGGCGTATCCATCCGCTGGGCCACTTGGACCGACCTGTGGTTGAAGCATCGTGACCGCCTGCTGGCGAAAGCGGTGGCCAGCAATGGCACGGCGACGCCGGAACTGAATCCGGCTATGCCCGGCTGCATGGTGACCCGCCGCCTGACCAAGACGCGCACCCGAGACGTGGCCTACCGATTGGTCGAGGCGGAATCTCATCTGGCGGATGAATCATGGAGAGGAGGAGCTCCGATTGCACCGCCGACCGATTTTGCCCGTGCTTGGGAGCAGGTGGCCTTTGCCCAGTTCCACGACGGCATCACCGGAACGCACATTGACGCGGCCAACCGCGAGATGCTCCAATTCCTGGACGAGGCCGAGGCTGTGGCTGCGCCTCACCTGCCTGCAGTTCGTCCGTTTTCAGCAACGCCTTGGCGCCCTCACTCGGGCAATGAAGATACATTGCGCCTTGGGCATCTCGACTTGCGCTTCGATCGCTTGGGCATACTGTCAGTCTCTGTAAAAGGGCGCGAACTGTTGAGCGCCCAAACCGTGACTCCGACCATGCACGCCCTGAGGATTGGCGAGCTGACATTGGAGAGCGATTTTGGCGATGCCTGGGGGCAGCGCATCTCGCCGCTGGGCGATTCATCCATGCGCGGCCTCGGCGAATTCCACGATACCGTGGAGGTGACCGACGACGCCATCCGCTGGTGTGGTTGTTATCGGGGTGGCCACCGCAAGGTACACGCACTCACCTGGACCGTTGAGGTACGCGCCTCCGCCGACGGCGAACGCCTGGACTTCACCTGCTCCGTGGACTGGGACACGGAAAGCAAGCGCCTGCGCGCAGTATTCCCGATGCCATGCCAGGATCCGTCATGGTTGGGCGAGATACCCTTTGGTTTCATCGAACGTCGCTTCGACGCCGCACTCACGGACTGGAGTCAGTGGAATGCGCAACAGAACGAATATCCTATCCTGCACTGGGCCCAGCACCGCTCTCCCGATGGCAGCGCGGTGGCGCTGATCACTGACGGCCTTCCCTGCGTGCGCTGGCAACCGGGGCGCTTTGACCTCTCGCTGCTGCGCTCGCCGGAGTGGGAGTTCTGCTCCGTAGAACCCGCGCACTATGAGTTCTGGGACACCGACGGCCAGCGCGACACAGGTCGGCATGAGATGCGCTGGAGTCTCTGGCCAGCAGCCATGGCTCAAGAACCCACGGTGCTGACCGCAGCCGGTTATACATTCAACCGACCTAGCTTCGTGCAGCCTCCGTTCCGTATCAACGGGGAGGTAATCGCCACCGCGTGGAAACCTGCCGAAGACGGCGAGGCTTGGATTCTTCGATTGCAAGAAACATCTGGTAATGGCGGGGAGGTTTTCCTGGATTTTGCCGAGGAACGGACCGTGACTCCGTGCGACCTGTTGGAGCGGCCGGGTTTCGCCGGCTCGATCGGCGTACCGGGTCAAGGACGGCACTGGTCAACCCGACTGCACCGGCACGGTATCCTGACGCTGCGAATCAGGTGAGCGGGGCAAAAACTAGGCCTTTTTAACGAAGCAGGCTTTGAGGCCGACAGCAATCCCGTCAACCTTGCAGGAAATCTCATGATCACCTTCGCCTAGTTTGATCGGCTTGGACTTGGACCCTCCCTTGAGGACAGAGGTGCCTCCCAGTTTAAGATCCTTGATCAGGACAACACAATCGCCGTCTGCCAAGACAACACCATAGACATCCTTGACGATGCGCGGACCATCGGCAACTTCCTCTTCCGGGGCTTTCTTCCATTCGAAACCGCAGGTGACGCACTCCCACTTATCAGGGTGAGCGATCACTTCCTCCATCGTGCATTCGGGGCAGGCTGGATTGGACATAGGGAAAAATATGAAGAATGAGGGATGAAATTTAAGAGACCTATATATGTGCTATGGTTTCTTGAGCTTTCGACTCAAGCGTAGGCGGGAGTTGTTATGCGGCCACAACATCGACCCTCGGAGCAAAACCAAGTTTCCCAAGAAGAATTTCGCAATCCTCCCAGGTGAGGCCAAACGCCCTCACGTCGGCAACGCCTAGTCTCGCGACCACATCGGCCAGTGTCGAACTGTCCCTCTGATCAAGGGACCCATCCATCAAGACACTTTCAGACCAATCCACAAGTTGCCCCAGCGTGATCTCATGATGGAGATACGCAGCGATCTGATCTGCAACAATGGTCTTAGTAATCACCATCTCACATTACTACACCTTCCGATGGCCTCTATCCACAGGGAATTTCTCGTGAATTTCAATCAAACTCCCTTTCTCATCGTAGATCTCCTGCCAAAAGCGAACCGTATTTTCAGCAGCATCGACCTCCTTCAGATAGCTCGCACTCCATCCGCTCCGTCCAGGCAGATCCAGTCGGTAGATGCGGTGGCTCGCGGAAAGTTCCGACCAATGCAGAAACTTTCTTTCATTCTCGGCACGGGAGCCCATGAATGAAAAAAGTGCCTAAAGGGTAGCCAAAATGGCGTTGAAAGTGCCGCTTGGACGGAGCGCGGCATTGGCTTTAGCTTCGTCTGGCAAGTAGTACCCTCCTACATCGACAGGCTTGCCTTGGACGGCATTGAGTTCGCCTATGATCTTTTCCTCGTTGGCTGCGAGTTCTCCGGCAATCGGTGTGAAAAGAGCCTTCAATTCCTCATCCTGACTCTGTACGGCCAGGGTCTGAGCCCAGTAGAGGGCGAGATAGAAGTGGCTGCCACGGTTATCGATCATGCCGAGTTTGCGGCCCGGTGACTTGTCATTCTCAAGGAACTTGCCGGTCGCCTCATCGAGGGTCTCGGCGAGGACCTTGGCCTTCGTATTTCCGAAGGTTTCGGCGATGTGCTCGAAGGAGGGAGCAAGGGCGAAGAACTCTCCTAGGGAATCCCATCGGAGATAGTTCTCCTCCAGGAACTGCTGCACATGCTTGGGCGCGGAGCCGCCAGCACCCGTCTCGAAGAGACCACCACCGTTCATAAGAGGGACGATGGAGAGCATCTTGGCGCTGGTGCCGACCTCTAGGATCGGGAAGAGATCTGTTAGATAATCGCGCAGCACATTGCCTGTAACCGAGATGGTGTCCTTACCTTGGACGATCCGCTCGAGACTCAGCTTGCAGGCCTCGGCAGGAGGTAGGATACGGATATCGAGACCCGTGGTATCGTGCTCAGCAAGATAGGTCTTCACCTTGGCAATGATCGCGGCATCGTGAGCGCGTTTCTCGTCCAGCCAGAAGATGGTTGGCTCGTTCGTCGCACGAGCGCGTTTCACGGCTAGTTTCACCCAGTCCTGGATCGGTGCATCCTTGGTCTGACAGGCGCGCCAAATGTCTCCCTGCTCGACAGCATTCTCAAGGAGGACGGCCCCCGTGGAATCTGTGATACGGACGACGCCATTCCCGGGAATCTCGAAGGTCTTGTTGTGGGAGCCGTATTCCTCAGCGGCTTGGGCCATGAGGCCGACATTGGGAACGGATCCCATGGTCTTGGGATCGAGGGCGCCGTGCTTCTTGCAGAAGTCGATGGCCGCCTGGTAGACACCGGCGTAGCAGCTGTCAGGAATGACGGCTAGGGTGTCCTGAGTCTTGCCTGCGACATCCCACATCTTGCCCCCGGCACGGATCATGGCCGGCATTGAGGCATCCACGATGACATCGCTCGGGACATGGAGATTGGTGATTCCTTTGTCGGAGTTGACCATGGCAATCGCCGGTCCGTTGGCCAGAGCCTGCTGGATATCGGCCTCAATTGCGGCCTTCTGGTCGGCAGGCAGCGTCTGGATCTTGGCGACGAGATCGCCGAAGCCATTCTTGAAATCGACGCCCAGTTCCCGAATCAGCGTCGCGTGCCTGGCGATCAGGTCCTTGAAGAAGACTTCAACTGCATGGCCGAAGATAATCGGGTCGGAGACCTTCATCATCGTGGCCTTCATGTGAAGGGAGAAGAGGACTCCATCCGCTTTTGCTCTCGAGATCTGCTCATTGAGAAAAGCGACAAGCGTCTTCTTGCTCATCACCGTGCCATCGATGATCTCACCGGCCTTAAGCGGGGTCTTCTCCTTAAGAAGTGTTGTGCTGCCGTCAGCTCCCACGAACTGGATCTTCATATCGGTCGCTGAGGGAACGGTCACTGACTTTTCATTGGAGAAGAAGTCGTTCTTTCCCATGGTGGCGACGCTGGTCTTGGAATCAGGGCTCCACTCACCCATGGAGTGAGGATGCTTGCGAGCGTACTCCTTGACGGCCTTCGGCGCACGACGGTCTGAGTTCCCCTCGCGGAGGACAGGGTTGACGGCGCTCCCCTTGATCTTGTCGTAGCAGGCACGGATCTCTTTCTCCGCCTCTGTCTGCGGAGTGTCGGGATAATCGGGCAGCTTGTAGCCCTTCGACTGCAGTTCGGCGATTGCCGCTTTGAGCTGTGGAATCGAGGCGCTGATGTTGGGGAGCTTGATGATGTTTGCCTCGGGCCGGAGGGTAAGGGCTCCCAATTCAGACAGAGCGTCAGCGATTTGCTGATCCTCGGTCAGTAAATCAGGAAAAGCTGCGATGATGCGACCGGCCAGGGAGATATCGCGGAGCTCGACTGAGATCCCGGCATGCTTCGTGAAGGCTTGAACAATCGGCAGGAAGGAATAGGTGGCCAAGGCGGGGGCCTCGTCGGTCTTGGTGTAGAAAATGGTGGGCTTGGACATGATGGCGTAGAGAATAAGTGAAGCGTTGAAGTGTTGAAGAGTTAAAAGACGAAAGAATACAAAAGGAATTCGCAACTTCCACTTTTCCATAACCCGCTTTCACGCTATCCTAGTCTAACTATGGGCAAAACGCTTCTTGATAAGGTCTGGGAGGAACATACCGTTCGCACGCTCCCCGATGGACGGACTCAACTTCTGATCGGCACCCACCTCATCCACGAGGTTACCAGTCCTCAGGCCTTCGGCATGGTGCGCGACCTTGGGCTGAAGGTTCTCTACCCCAACCGCACCTTCGCAACCGTCGATCACATCGTCCCGACCGATCAGCGCGCCGAACCCTTCTCCGATCCGCTTGCCGATGCGATGGTGAAGGAACTACGCAAGAATTGTGCCGAGAGCGGAGTCACCTTCTTTGACCTTCCTTCGGGGAATCAAGGTATCGTCCATATCGTCGGTCCGGAACAGGGGATCACCCAGCCCGGCACCACGATCGCCTGCGGCGACTCCCACACCTCGACCCACGGAGCCTTCGGAGCGATCGCCTTCGGTATCGGCACGAGCCAGGTGCGCGACGTCCTCGCCACCCAGACCATGGCGATCGGGAAGCCCAAGGTCCGCCGCATCAATGTCGACGGAAAGCTCGCCCCCGGCGTCTATTCCAAGGATGTCATTCTCCATATCATCCGTCACCTCGGGGTGAACGGCGGCATCGGCTACGCCTACGAGTTCGCAGGCTCGACATTCGACGCATTCACCCAGGAAGAGCGGATGACCGTCTGCAACATGTCGATTGAGGGCGGGGCCCGAGTCGGCTATGTGAACCCGGACGAGACCACCTTCGAGTATCTGCGCGGCCGCCCCTACTCCCCTAAGGGAGCCGAGTGGGATGCGGCAGTCGCACGATGGAAGGCCGTGGCCTCGGACAAGGATGCCGTTTACGACGACATCGTGAATTTCAAGGCCGAGGCGATTCTCCCGACGATCACCTGGGGGATTACCCCCGGACAGGCGATCTTCATCGACGAGGCGATTCCCAATCCCGACGACCTCCCCGAGAAGGACCGCGCAACCGCCCATGAGGCTATCGAGCACATGAAACTCACGGCCGGCACCCCTGCTATCGGCATCAAGATCGATGTAGCCTTCCTCGGCAGCTGCACAAACGGACGCCTCTCCGATCTCCAGGAAGTTGCCAAGCATATCCGCGGTCGCAAGGTCGCCTCGCATGTGAAGGCAATCGTCGTTCCCGGATCACAGGGAGTGGCCTCCGTTGCCGAGAAGATGGGACTTGCGGAGATCTTCCGTGAGGCCGGCTTTGAGTGGCGCGGTGCCGGTTGCTCCATGTGCCTTGGCATGAATCCCGACAAGCTCGTCGGGGACCAACTCTGCGCCAGCTCCAGCAACCGCAACTTCAAGGGCCGCCAGGGTAGTCCGACCGGACGCACCATGCTCATGAGTCCGATCATGGTCGCCGCCGCCGCTCTCACTGGCGAAGTCAGCGATGCTCGCAAGGTCTTCGGTATCCACTAATATCACTTTAGCCTTTCACCTTTTCTTACAATGGCCCTCGAAAAAATCACACAAGTCTCCGGATGCGGCGTCTTCGTCCCCGGCGATGACATCGACACCGACCGTATCATTCCAGCCCGCTTCATGAAGTGCGTCACCTTCGACGGACTTGGAGAGTTCGCTTTTGCCGACGCCAAGCTTGCCGAGAAGGCCGCAGGACGGCTCCATGCCCTTGATGATTCGAGATTCAACGGAGCCACTATCCTGATCTCCGGATCGAACTTCGGCTGTGGCAGCTCCCGGGAGCATGCCCCTCAGGCCCTTTACCGCTACGGCTTCCGCGCCATCATTGCCGAGAGCTTTGCCGAGATCTTCTTCGGCAACTCGACGACACTTGGCATCCCCTGTGTGAAGATGTCCAAGAATGATATCGCCGATCTCGCGGCGCTCATCGAAAAGAACCCCTCCATTCAGGTGACCATCGATCTCACCGAGAGCAAAGTGACCACCGATGATGTAGATTTCGCCGCCGAGTTCTCGCTCCCGGGACATGCCCGTGAGCCTCTCATGAACGGCCGCTGGGATTCCATTGCCGATCTCGTCGATGGCCTCGAAGACGTGAAAACCCGGGTCGCCACGATTCCGTACCTGTCATGCTAGGGAAGCATGCCAAAGCCATGATCCTTAATTCGCTTTAGCATAAATCAACTCCCCCTCCTCAGGACGCAGGGATGAGGTGTTGATGGATGACAAGAGTGCCTCCGCCGCATGGAGATCGCCATTACCTCTGAGGACGGCGACCCTGACAACTTTCCAGGGTTCCGGAGCTGCAGGCCAATTGATGATTTTCTCCCGATAGAGCAGAAGAGCGCCCTTCGGATCACCTGATCTAAGTCTGCCCAAGGCGGCGACACTAATCCGGGAGAGGTTGTCCGGTTGATCGCTGAGAAGTTTTTGGGCAATAGCCGCCGCCTCAGGGATATCTTCATTCGCAAGCAGCTTCAGGTAGGCCAGATCCCCTTGAGCATCGGCCATGGAAGGGGCGGTCGCCACGAGTTCCTCGTACATCGGGATGAGTTGAACGGCCGGGGCATTTCGCGATTGACAGCGAATCAGGCCTATCAGGCCGGGAATCTTAGTCGCTCCTTCGCGATCAGCCATTTCACGATAGGTACGCGCCGCCCGCTCGTAGGCTTCGATCTGTTCCTCGTATCGTGCGATATAGGCCAGAGTCTCTGCTTTTTCAAGGTGCAGGGCTTGTCCGACATTCCTCCACTCATCTTCAGCTCTATTCTGATCATTATTCATAAGGGCCACACGAGCGAGAAAGAGATGTCTGACTGCATCGGGAATGCCAGCTCCTGCGGGTGAATCGAGCATTCTGGCAACCTCCTTCCAATTACCCAGTAATGTCTCCGCATCCAGAACGATAAGGAGCCAATCCGTATCCTTGAGCGGACGCTCGGAACCTGCTACTTCGATAATATCTTTCTGGAAGCCTCTGGCATTCATCCAGCGAGCAAATTCAAGCATCTCGCTCCGAGAGGTGAGAAGACAGGTTGATTTCAAGCGCTCAACGACCTTCTGTTTACCCGTAGGATCCTGAACAATATCCAGATCGGCTGCCGTCAGAGAATCCAAGAAAGTGTGCCCGGGCAGTTTATCAAGCGATTTGATTAGCAAAGAGATTTCGTCCGGAGAGAGAAGACCAGTTGATCCCTGAGAGGGTGTTAGCACGATCTTTGCCAGTAACCGCCAGGCGGTAAGTGAGATCTTCCCGTTGTTCTTCATCACTTGCATAAGCAGTGCCACGGCATTCCTCGGTCCTTCGTCGCTGTTTGCTGCAAGAAGATATAACGCCGCCTGCACCTTGAGTCGGAAGGCACTGGCGGTTGAAAAGGAAGAAGTCCGCGAAAGACAGGTCTCGGCTGCCTTGGTAAAGTCTCCTCCTTGAGCCATCAGCGACGCCTCGGCAAGTGTGCGCCGAAGAGACTGTTCATCATTCAGCTTAGAGGGCAGGGCGCCCAGAGCCTCTTTTACGACCTCAGGATGGACAGAAGCAATCTCCAACTCGGCGATCCCGAGAAGTTCACCGGGATCAGATTTTCTCGAACGCATTCGATCAAGAAGCTTGTTCATCGAGGGCTGATCTCCGGAACGGGCATTGTAGAGCTCAACGGCATGCTGGACGCTGAGACTTCCGGGAGAAAGGGCCAGAGATTGCTTGAGCAGACCGATTGCCATGGCATTATCCCCGATGGAAAAGGCTTTTTCTGCCTCTCCGAGCAGCATGTCGGATCGCCACTCTTTTGCTGCGTGGTAGAGCGGGGGAGTCAGAAGAATCAGCATAAGAAGAAGAACTCCTCTTGCTATCCAGCGAAGTAATTCGGAACCTTCCCGTCCTGCGCCCGAAGTCCCACTCCCGACCTGATTCTCTTCGGCATAGTCGGGCAGTTCGGAATGATACGAACCTCGTTCAGGCCCCTTATCTGGAAGATTCATCTCACTCATGGGACTTTTTGGGGAGATTCGGGAATGGTGCAGTGGTCATGGTCAGACTCTCCTTGAGATACCGAACAAGGGCGGCTCTGGCTTCGGACTCGTCATGCAGATTCCAAAAAGCGACCTCAATCATTCGCTGCCCCCTATTGCGTTTGCCTAATTTCGGATTCTCCAGTCTTTCCATCGGGGACTGATACGTGGCTGTGCTTTCCCCTACCCCTCCACCCTGCTCTAAGATGGAGTGAAACACATAGATCGGGTGCCCCTGCTGGCTGAAGAGCCAGGAGTGAAGCCTCACCCCTACACCCACACCGGAACCGATTTCAAAATCGGCCAGGGGTTTCTCCAAATGCATCCCCATGCTTGCAAGACAGACCTCCGGACTATGCATCTGGACGGACTGGAGAGCCGCGCGACCTGCCGGCCACTGGAGGACAAAAACCTGTCCCATCTCGCCACCGGCACCAATCCACTTCTCCGAGAACCCCTGCGGGTAAAACAGCATGCGCAGTGTGGCCGGAGACAGTGGAACCTCCGAAACTCCTGCGCCTTGGGACCTCTGATGAATCGACCACTTCCAGTTGCTTCCGGATGGGAGATCATGCATCCGGAACCAGACCTCCGTCAGGATGATCGGCACCACCAGCAGGAGAAGGACTGCAGCAAGCAAAGCCGCAGGAGGATTTCCTGGACTTACTGGATGAATATTTCGCCTCATGCCTCCGGGCAGCTCGGATAGACGTGACTGGGAACGCCATAAGAAAGCGATCCCAAAGACTGTGAGAATGGACACCAAGAGAACGATGAATCCGGCCGGATCATGCCATGCGGGGACCGAGCCCAACCCCTGTCTGGAAGCCAGAATTGCAAGGAACGAACTGCGCATGATATTTCCCGCCAAGGCCGCAATGAACGCCAGGAAGAGAAGTCCAAGTCGCCTTGCAATCGTTAACCGGAAGATCTCCCCGAAGAAAAGCGCCACCATCAATCCGCTCTGAAGGGAGCGGATTCCACTGCACGCCTCCTCAATACCCAGAATTCCCGAGGGGATGACGATGAGATTACCCTGCCTTAACGCCTCGTAGCCACACCAATGAAGGATCTCAACGGTCGTCGCAGTATTCCATGACATCAGATACGACATCACGGACTGTTCGAAATTGCGCGGCCAGGGAACAGCGATCAGGAAAAACCCCACGGCAAAGGCATAATGCGTCAACCATACCTTCCCCCCGCGGAATATGATCAGACAGAGAGTGATCGCGACAGCAGCCAAAGCGGCTACTCCACCAAGGAGGCGCCAGTCGGGATTGGCCTCAGCCTCTGGAACAATAGCCGCTAGAAGAAGGGAAGCCGCTACCAAAACGATCCCCGTGACTAGTCGGATTCTTACTCCGAGAGGTTCGGAAGCAGGACAATCCTCACGCCGTTTCATCAGCAATCCAATCACAAGAAACGGCACGAGCAGTCCGTAACTGTACTGCGGATCTATCCTCCAGTCGTTCTGAACGATACGGATCACCTCAAACCAAGTCACCCCCGCGACAAGCATGGAGAGTAGAAGGCCCAGACGGCGGGAGTTGATGTTCAGCATCTTGAAGGAAACGCCCATATCTGTATCTTCTTCCGAAGCAGTGGTTCAATCAAGGTGTTCAACAGCTGAAACATCCCACGCTTAGGAAATTCCTTAGAAAAGAGAGAAAACCACCCGTCCCTGGATCTCCCGACGTTATCGCCCTCTCCCGAAAAGGACCACATAGAGCGTCTTCAGAAGAACCTCGGCATCAAGTCTGATCGAAAAATTGCGAATGTAGTACAGATCGTAAGAAAACTTCATGAGAGTGTCCTCGAGCGAGGCGCCATAGGGATAGTTAACCTGGGCCCATCCGGTGATGCCGGGGCGCACCAGATGCCGAAAATGGTAATGAGGAATTTCCCGTTCATAGTTCTCCACCAGACGAGTCCACTCGGCGCGGGGGCCGATCATGCTCATCTCGCCGCGCAACACGTTCCAGAGTTGAGGAAGCTCGTCAAGACGGGTCTTCCTAAGGAATGCGCCAAGTGCCGAGACGCGGGCATCCTTTTCCCTGGTGTATCCATCGCCCCGATCGCTACCGACCTTCATCGTCCGGAATTTATAGAGCGTGAAGAGCCGCCCGTGAATTCCACTCCTAGGCTGTGAATAGATGATGGGAAATCCGTCGAAGATCATGATCAGCATGGCCACAATCAGCATAAGGGGACCTACTATCAGGAAAAGTGAGAGAGCTATCAGAAAATCCAGAAGGCTCTTAAGGGAGGAATACAGCGAATGTTCCACGAGAAGGAACTCCGTCTCCAGAGGCCATGCGGGCCCCAGAATTTCCAAGGGTACTCTTGACCAGTATTTTTCGTAAAAGGACCCCATAGTGTACACGGGAAGTTCATCAAAATGGATGACCGCAAGCCGACTTGCAGTCTCGGTATCCAATGCATTCAGATCCGCAGCAATGACAATGGCTTCATAGCTTATCGTACTCTCCCGGTCGAGATGGGGAATGATATGGGCCAGATCCACGAAAGGGGACGGAGTCCCTTTCCCAGCGATTGGTTTCCCACGAAGTTCTTTGAGAGCTGCGATATAGTGCACAATACTCTGCATTTTACTCCCTTCGTAATCGCGGTGAAAAACCGGCCCAAAACGCTCATCCACAATCACGAGAAGTTTTCCAGCAAGGCGGGATTCCGTAGTCCAGAACCAGAATAGGCGTCTCGTAAATAGTGAGGTAATCGTAACGATCACGAAGGACGCCGTAAAAATCCCCCTGCTCGAGGTGGGATTGGGGCCGAAGGAGGCCACAAAATAGAGTGCTAAAGCGGCGATACCATAAGCGCAGCAACAGACAATGAGGTATTCGCTGGAGAAGCGCAACGAGGCGAAGTCCGTACGGATGCGATATGCTCCCACCAAGGAGACCGAGATCATCAGAATCGTGAATGGTAAGATAATGGAAAGAGGGGTGAGCACATTGTAACCCCCCGTCGCAAATGAGATTGCTAAGTAGATAAGTACCCATTGCAGAAAATCACTCAGGATGAACAATGGGACCAAAAATGCCTTTCTTTTGGCGTAGCGGGTATTTCGCTTAGTAGGGATCTGTATTGAGGGCATTTGAAGCGAATCGGAAGGATCCTTTTCAGAATGAGAGGGATCTGTTGGATCTACCGAGTTATTCATAATGGAGAAGCAACTAATCTCTCACTTCTCCGGAAACAGAAAATCGACGAAAAGCCGGAAGCAGTGGACGAATTGAATGAAAAGTAGTTCATGCGAAGCGGACTCTACTCCCTTGTTAGGAGAGCACATCTCTATTAGGTAGAAAAGCGAATAACAAGGCCGGGGCGGCGTTGGCTTGGTACTTACCGCCGCTGCGGGGATGCTCGTGTCAAGCCGCTTTGTCCGCGGCCAGTTCTTCCCGCAACAGTCTCTATGCGATTTAATCAGCGCTTCCTTGGGGAGATCTGCTCAGCTTCATGTAGCAAGATCGGAAGAAAATCCCAATGGAGTCCCGATTCTCGGGCACGATTTCCCTCTTCATCAACCCTCTCAGGATGATCCCGGTAACGTAGTATCGACGCGGCCAGTTCCTTCGATGCTCCGGAAGCAATCACATCTCCTATCCTGTTTTCCAGAATCACCCGGGCCACCTCGGATTCCGACGATCCAACAAAGATTGTGGGGCGTCCGGCCGCCATCACCCCGTAGAACTTGCTTGGCACGACCAAACCACACATCCCTTTCTTTATGGTGACAAGATGCAGATCGCCCATGCCGAGGCTCTCGGAGAGATTTGAGGAAGACTGCGAAGGAAGGAACCTGATGTTTCTCAAGTCGAGCCGGGTAACGGTATCGCGTAAAGTGATCTCCTTGGGCCCTTCGCCGACAAAGAGGAAGAGGATTTTCCTCTCCCCTTGCTCTTGAAGCTGACGCGCTGCCTCGATGATCGTGGCGAAGTCATGAGCCCTCCCCATGTTACCAGAATACATGATGACGAATTCATCGCTGATACCATGGGCCTCACGAAAATCACTTCTTCCACGGCAAGCGGGCATGATCCACCCTTCGATACCTGCATTGGGTACAACCCGGATCGATCCTGGGGGTATCCCTCTCACCAGCAGGCGATCGGCCATGCAGCGCCCAACTGCCAGCGTCAGGTCATGAGATCTCAGGGACCATGTCGACAGAGATCTCAGGATATTCGCCAAGGGCCGGCCCTTGGGAAGCACCCCACACTCCTCGGCCACCTCCGGGTAGAGATCCTGAGCCCAGTGGATCAGGCGTGATCCTTTCACCCATTGGATGACCGGTCCGACGACCGCCAGCATCGGAGGATCCGTCTTGGTCACCACGACATCGTGGCGAGGAAGCAGAAGCGCTTTGAGAAGTAGCCCGGGGATCATCAAGGCATAGCCGAGAGCCCGGGCTACGAGGTTCTTTTTAGAAAAGAGAATCCCGACACGGACAACCCTTATACCCTCGCTAAGCTCCTCTCCGACTGCTTCGCGGGAACCCGCCGTGGCGAGCACGGTGACATCCCATCCAGCTTTTACAAAACCACGGGCCGCATGCTGCAGCACACGCCCGGTCGCTCCCGAATCCGGAGGATAGACGCGATTGATAAAGAGGATGGAAGGCATGAAGGGGGAATACGACCATGTCGAGCGACGAGAGTCTAGAGTCGAAGGCTATTTTGGAAACAAACAAGTCACACCATCCCTCAGAGATAGGTGGACTTTATGGCGCAGAGATTTTGGTGAAGGGCTAAGAGGAAGACCGATGGCTACTTTTTGGTAACCAGAGGGATGCCGACAATGCCATGCGCCAAAAGAACCAGCCAGAGAGTACGCTTAATGGTGAGAAATGGTATCAGACTTCCTGCCACCAATATGCATGGATGTAGGCCGGGTCTTGGTAGGAGGAGCGACTTTCCATGCATCGCTTAAGTGAGCGTGGAGTTCTCCCCAGAGCCTTGGAGAGCGAGGCAATCTGGGCAGCTAGAAAATCTGCCTTTTCAAGAATTTTACTCAATAACTCCTGCGTGAGATATTTCTCATCCAAGGCCAGGTAGAGTTGCGAGACAACCTCCATGAGTGATCCGTAAACTATTTCAAGAAAATGGGCGAAGTCGGCATCCGAGTTCCGCCCGGCACCCTCCGCAATATTCGAGGAAACCGAGATGGAAGCGCGACGAATCTGGGAAGTCAGTGCGTAGACCTCCGATGAAGGAAACCTTTTTGTTGCCTCGTAAATGTCTTTGTTCAGAAGCGCGCTTTCTGCCAGACATCAAGTTTCTCAAACGGGAAGACCTTGGACGAAGGGTTCATTGCGATAGTTTAGAACATACATGCAAATTGATTTTCGCCAATCGAGCAGGGCTCCCGTTGTCCATCTGTGGCCAGTTTTCCGCCCGCCCTTTAGCGCTCGACCCTCGTCACTCGACCCTCGACTCCCCATGGCTTTACCCCATACAGAAGCCAGTACTCAGCGGTTTTCAGAAATTCGATCGCAGCGAAGCGATTCACATCACCCCTCCCCTCCGGCCTTCCCCACCATCCGATCGAGGCATCCGTGACTCCGAAATGAATGTCCGGCATTACTTTCCGGAACGTGGCCAGAGCGCGGCGAGTGTGGAACGGAGAGGTCACGATCAGTGCCGATCGCACCTTGGCAGCTTCCAGCATCGGTTTGAGAAGGCTTGCATTGCTTTGGGTCGTGATGGCCCGCGATTCGACAGTGATCCTATCAGGTGGCACACCTCCTTCGAGTAGGATGCGGCGGTTCATGCCAAAATCCCCCCACCCCGTAACAAAGACCCTTGGGGCGACGCCTGCCTTATACAGTCGGGCCGCCTCCTGCGGACGTGCCAGAGGCTCTCCTCCAGGAACGATCAGCGCATCTGCGTGTTCCATTGGTACCGATACGACCAGCCAATGCTTCCAGAAACGAGTGAATGCAGGCCCCCTGAGGGAAAAAAAAGCGAAGCCTATCACCATTAGGACCAGCGCCAGAATCGGAAGGCATCGTTTCACTCCCTTAGGAAAAGCTAAAAGCCAAAGGTTAAAAGCTCAAATTCCTCTCAGTCCTTTCGCCTTTCTTTAATTCCACGACTTCTCGGCACACGTCTACCCTCTGTTTTTAGCCTTCAACCCTTCAACCCTTCAACCCTTCAACCCTTCAACCCCTTTTTGACATCGCGGGATTGCCGGAGAGAACGACATCTGGGCCGTCACTTCGTAGCACTACGGCACCGGCAGTGCAGAACGTGTTGTTGCCGAGGCTGACACCGGGAGCGACAAAGACATTGGAGGCGACCCAGCAACCATCCCCGATGGTGATGGCCCTGGTAACGAGGTCGAAGTGTTCGGATCGGAACCGGTGAGATCCCGTGCAGAGGAAGGCCCTGTTGGAGATGCAGACATGCGAACCTATTGAGACCGGTGCCAGACTGAGGATCATCACCTCATCGGCTATCCAGACATGATCCCGAATTGTCAGCTTCCATGGGAAAGTAATGTTCACTCGGGACCGGATCACCACCCCTTGCCCGACCTTGGCCCCGAAGGCCCTCAATGCCGCCACCTTCAGCCCCGAAGGAACAGGGAACCACGGCGCAAAAAGCAACGAACGCACCATCCACCAGAGCACCTCCTTGATCTTCGAGGCCCCGCGACTGAAGTCGGAGTTATCGTAGTGGTCGAGTCTCATGGGGATTGGTTCCGCGTCACCCGATCATCGTGGGCCAGCAACCACGCAGGGAAGGGTGATGAATTTGCAGGGCAGGATTGGTACGGATCCCTCCGAGCCTGCCCTGATCATCCACAAAGGCCACTCCGATCGGCATGTCTGGATTTTCATCGGCTAGCAGAGTCATCTCCTCCCGTGCCCTATCAGAGACTGCAATCCATTCTTCTTTCAGGGCAATCGGATCCAGCTTGCGAGCCTTGATTTTATCGAGTTCGAGTGGGTCAATCCGTGCAAACCTGATCATCATCTTAAGGAGGGAGAGAGGATTAAATCCAGGATCCTTGCCACATGCGGCCCAGACGATGGCCTCCAGCGGAAAATGGCGCGTCAGCTCCACCATATCCACATAATCACGCGTCTCCATCCGAGCCGAGAGGGCAAGAGCCTTATTGGTCGCCATGTCGAACAGATGCAGCCTCCATCCAAGCACATCATCGGGAACGATGGGAAAAAAAACAGAATGCCGAGTCATGAGCCCAATCCAGCTCCACCTTCTCATCCCCTCGGGAAACATAGGCCTTGCGAAAGGAGACAGGTTTTGACCACTCGGCTTCACGCTCCACCTTGCGAACACCAAACCCCGCAGACTCAAGTGATCTTAGATCCTGTTCACTGGCATTGACCAGATCCTCCACTGCCTCGTGGAAGAAATTGAAATCCCGCGAGAAACGAGCCGAATCTTCAGGGGCATTCAGCACAAGACCGCCAGCGACATGACTGCTCTCGGATCTTTTGCCTACTAGGACAGCCATCACCTCTTTCTGAAATTCCGTCAGAGGCATGCTTGTGAACCTTTAGAGACTACGCTGCAACTCTCTTGCAGCCGACCACGCCTTCTTATCCCCATACTCGCGAAGATGCTCGATAACTAACTTCACATCATCGGTGAAGTGCACAGTTGCCGCAGGATGCCAGAACCATAAACACTCAGAAAACTGCTGAACAAGTTCTGAGGCACGAGCCGCCAATTCAGGAGAAGCGGGCACCCGCACGGGAAAGGCTGTTTCTGATCCCCTGTTATTCATGCTCATAACCTATGATAGCGTGCCCGAATTGACAACACTGGGCATCAAGGCAGGAAGGGGTTGGGAAGGAATAAGGAACCATCCAGATTGAAACGGCATAAGGGCCGAAGGCGGATTGAAGGACTCATCCTTCAGTGAATGGATACTCTCGGAAACAAGTCCTACCCTACCTGCAACAAACAACGCTGTCAGCTTTGCTGGCCAGGCCTTTGCTCCGCAGCCGTTACGGCGCCTTTCGCCTTTAGCCTTCAGCTATTTGATGGCACTTGCCGCCCGGCAAGCTGTGCCACCCTTTTAGGTTCCGCTGACGCGGAATCTTCCGCGGCGGTTCCCACCGCCTTGGTTGCCTTTCCCTATCTGGCCCTCGACCCCTCGACCCTCGACGCTCGACTCAGTTATCAGTCGTTTTAGCCTTCAGCCTTTAGTATACCTTCCAGTTCACGGAGGAAAATTTGAGCTGTTTCCTCTAACCGGAAGAGCATGGGCAAACGTTGTTGGGTTGCCATAGCTTGCAAAGCTGTCGGCAAATCGTGATGGATCAATTCATTTCGAAACAACCTTTCCATGGAAAGTTCACCATCTGTTATGGGCATCCAGATCGGCAACCCATGCTCCAGCATGGCGAGAGCTGTGCCGCTCTTGCCTAGCAAACTAGGTGTCGCTCGGACAACCCCCAAGGAGCAAGTACTCAATACGGCACTCAATTCCTTTGCCGGAACGAAACCGCAATCGGCTATCGTGAGAGGTAGCAGACCCTCTTCCGCACTCAAACGGGCAAGAAATCGATCCTTTTCATCACCTCCCCTGGAAATAAGAACCAAACCCAAGCGCGATTTGCTAACATTGACGGCCTCTCGGAGACCGGACACTAGTTGGCTTAAACAAGGTTCCCTAGGCGCAGCCCCAAAATAAAGGATCCAATGGTCAGCCAGATTCTGTAACTTTGCAAAGGGCTCGGGTAACTCTGCATCACTCTCTGCAGTAGGGATATTACCAAAAAGCTCGAGCTGACCGGCACGAATGCCAAGGGACTGAAGTCTCCCAACATACAGTGGTATAGAGGTGTGCACGACGTCTGATGATAATCTGGAGACAAGCCTGCGAATGATGATGCGTTGCAGGAAGGAGACGAGATAGTGGGATGGCTTTTTATGATCACTGATCCAGAGTTCGTGTACCATGAGATGGATTCTCCTACCGGATAGAATCTTTTTAAGCCTCCTGCCCAAACCGAAAGGGAGACCCTTCGGATGAAATCCATAGGGCACAAATTGGAGGCTGACCCAGTCCGGATCGAATGCATCCAAGAAGTCTTTGGCAATCTTCACTCGGTCCTCCCATGACGAGCTGGAAGAGAGACGAAGCATAGGAATTTCGGCCGTTTCGCTTGCCTGAACCTCTCGCCGAGATTCGTATATCCAGGCATCGCTCAATGCAATAATAACGCATTCCTTACCGCAACGGATCAACTCCCCCGCAAGAAGGCGTGTGTAGTCACCTACACCATTGCAACCGACCTCCATCGAAGAGCATAGAAAGGCGATCCTCATGAGGGGCACCTCTTCATTTCCTTCGGTAAAAACGTCCAATCAATGAGGCAAGAGCGCTCCTTGCTCTCATCGCATGGAGATTGCCTTGAGAAAATGTCGTAAGAGTACCTTCGGCATACTTCCAAAAAGCCTTGTCGGCCACTGTGGGAGGGCGAGCAAGCAAGGCTTCCCGGAGATATTTTTTGCACCACGGCTTGGGAGAGCCAATGGCATGGGGAAGGATCGCCTGAGGACCGGAGAACCCCATGGCCTCGCGCCCTAAGATGAAAAACTCTAGCTCTGGAGATGTATCCACAAGGGCATTCAATGCATCTTGATCAGGTTGCGAAAAGCATGCGGCATATCCCCTGACCGGGAAACCGCTGCCATTGAGGCCTGTCACTTTGGAGCCCCCCACAATATCCGCAATCCTTGCATTCATCTCCTTCCATCGATCCAAAAGTTTACTTGCCACCCTTGGCAAGCCGAGAAAGCCAGCGTTTAGAAATAAGTCGGTCGAAGATGTCCACGCCAAATCGGGAAAGTATCTTTTCCAGGCAGCCCTGATCGGGTGCTTTCTACTCATAGGAGAATTCACATCCTCACAGAGAAGAATGCCTAACTGGAGCAAATCCGAAAAGTGACTCCAAGGAGCGTCGAATACTAAATCCGGATCCGCATAAACCAGATAATCAGCCTCCTTAGCGGCCCCCTCAAGGAGGTTAAGCATAAAATCAGGCTTGAAATTCGTGAAATGAGCCTTGGGATCCAGAGGAAGAAATGTAAGGGTAATTTCTGATGAGATTATCATGCACCTTGAACCATCCAAGCCGTGAGTCGCACAACTGGCCCACTTAGGAAGTGTACCCCTGTATCCGGCAAAGATCTCCCCAAAAAATCTATTCCTGCAGAGTGAATTAACGAGGGTCGCGACCCCATGGTGATAATCTCCCTCGAACAGAGTGCAGACAGCCGTCTTCATGGACGTGAACCCCCGTTTTCCTCCGAACGAAGATCCGCCATACACCGGTTCGTTACATAAACCCCATGCATGATTAGATTGATCGAATTCATCGCCAAGGAAAGAAGGATGACACCACTGACAGTCGCCACGTTCAGCGCACAGATCAAAGCGATTTGGCAAACCATTCCCGAAGTAATCGATATCCACGGCGGAATAACTATGCCCCGGGAAACACCCAGCCCGTAAGCCCCGCCTGCAAGCATCCCCATAGCGGATGATGCGACTGTAAGGATCACTTCGGTTTTTAGGGCATGATACTTTGAACCTAGGAGCCAAAGGGCTCCCTCAGGGAATATCCCAACGAGACAGACAATTATCGCTCCCATTACTGCCAAGATACTCATTATCAAAAGAAAGCAGCGGAGAATTAGGGATGATCGGGCCGGCAGGCGAGAAAATCTGGGCACAATCACCGCGGAGAAGATTGCTGAGAAGATCACCAAGACCTGACCTATCCGTCCTAGAGCGCCGACCTGCGCAAGCTGATGGGTGCTTCCGAAGATCGAAATCAACCATATGGTGATTTGGCCGAAGAGGGCATAGTAGATTGTTCCGGGCATGGTGCGCTTCACCAAGGAAACGATCTCCCTCCGTACCACAGGGTCCTTCCCACATTCGTAATCAGCGATCTCCCTTGCAAGGGTACGCAACTGTCGATTGGCCCAGAATTGAGGGATTCCAGCTGCAAAAACGGCATTCGCTGCATAAGGGAAGAGTTTGAGACATCCGGCCAAGGCGATCACCCTGCCTATAGACTGAAGGAGATTGAGACGAGCCAGTTCGCCCAAACGCTGGTGGAGGCTCGGGGCTATTGTCAACAAGGTGCCTTTCAGTGCAAGCGAGAAGGAGAGAAGAACCCCCGATGTGATAAAACCCGTTTGCAAAATCGTGGCTCCATGAGCCTGAAGGCTATAAATAAGAAATGGCAGGCAAAACAGCATCGCGGCCAGAGAAAACTTCTGACGCAACCGATAGCCCGTTGCGATAACAATACCGAGTTTTTCCCGATCACGCCAGCATCGCCCCCCTTGGGACATCACACTGCTTGCGATTCCCCCATCTGAAAACAAGGTCATCGCACCCAATATCGAATTGGCAATGGTGTAGAGGGCGTACTGTTCCGTACTGAGCACGCGAACGATATAAAGACCGGCAAGCATTCCCAAACCCTGCACCAACGTCTGCGAGCTTCCAAAAAGACCAAGAACCCTGATCTGACTTCCCCTCCCCTTGAACGGATTCCTAAAAAAGTTCATTAGCTCATTTCCCGTAAGGATCGCTGATTGAAAAGAAATGCCGGGTTGATTAGAAATATTTTAAGGGCCAGCGACCGAGTTGTGTCAGTCTTCACGATGATGAACTTTCCGTCTACGAGCTTTTTTGAATTACCTAAATAATATTATCTCATTTTGACTAAGATAATACTCTAGCTATCGTGTGTGTGAGTCATGTATATAAGAAAGAGCAAATCAACTCCTGTTGTTGTCTTTATTTTCCCCGTAGACGCTATCTTTTACATAGCGGTTGTTA
Source organism: uncultured Spartobacteria bacterium (assembly GCA_903858595.1). Taxonomy (GTDB): domain Bacteria; phylum Verrucomicrobiota; class Verrucomicrobiia; order Chthoniobacterales; family UBA6821; genus UBA6821. The sequence continues at coordinate 24,569 of CAIOJL010000005.1, forward strand.
TAGTAATAATAGTAATAGCTTGAGGATCCTCTCTTGGGGATTTTATTAAGAACAGCGCCGCACAGGCGCGCTGATGTTTTACCAAGGAGCATCAGTGAACGCTGGACGACTTTGCTGGGAGTGGTTTCGCAAGATACGATAAGGATTGCATTTTGAACTCCCTTAGCCAGCAACAATGTGTCGCTTACAGAATTCACAGGTGCACTATCGATAATGACATAATCGTACCGCTCTGAAATCTTCTTCAAATGCTCTTCTATATTTGCCGCAGCCAGAATCTCTCCAGGCCGGACTCTATTGATGCCGGCCGTTATAAAATCAAGATTTGGGATTTTATCACTCTTTTGAATGATTTCCTCCTTCGCCGCCCCCCCAACTAAGTAATCTCCCAATCCTAAAACCTGTTTTCCAGCTATCATGACGTGGTGGATGGTCGGGCGCCGTAAATCCCCGTCGATAATGAGAGTTCTCTTGCCAAGTTGTGAATAGGCTATCGCCAACCCAAGTGCTGTGAACGATTTTCCTTCGCTCGGGATGGAACTTGTCACCAGAAGGATCTTGGTCTCATCGTCATGACTGAGTAGAGACATATTCGTGCGCAGTGTCCTGAAGGACTCCGCAATCGGGGAATTATTTGTTTGCAGTAGGGGGTGATGATAGATTTCACCGTTGTCATAGAAGTTAAACGGCTTCTCCTTAGGAAGAGCTCCTACTACTGTCAATCCTGTCATCGACTCCAATCCATCCACAGAACGGAATCCTGAATTGATCCTATCGGCGGCGATAATGGCACCTGCGCATGCCAGAAACTGCAGGGCGAACGCCACAAGCAGAATCATGGATCTCTTCGGCTTGGAGGGCTTCCCCGGAATACTTGGTTCCTCGATGATACGGTACGGCGCTGCCTCCATGCTTGCCTCCACACCCGTCTCCCGCAGGCGAGTCATCACTCCCTGGTAGGTGGCGCGATCGGTCTCCACCTCGCGGGCCAGAACATTGTAACGAATCGAAACTTTGTTGAACTCGAGCGCCTTCTCCTGCTGCTCCTTAAAGGACTCCTCCAGCTTGCTCTCGGTTTGAGTCATGGCCTGATAATTGGCGGCAAGGATTTCACGGGCCTTGGCGGCAGCATCCGAAAGCACCTGACGCTGCGCTTGGAGGGAATTCTCAGCGCCGATGTATTTGGGATGTTTGGGGAGATAGCGCTCTTTCATGGAAGCAAAATCAGCTTGCGCCTTCAGAAGATCCTGACCGCTGGAAGCCACTTGGGGGATGGCGGCCACGCTGCTGATGCGAAGGAGAGACCCTGTGTCACCTTGCTTCACTTTATCGAGCGACTCGAGATCCGACTCAAGCTTGAGGCGGGCATCTTTGGCTTCGGTGACCGACCTATTCACTTCCTGTAATTTTTGCAACACAATATTTTGATTTTGATCAAGCGGAATTTCACGGTGACTTTCCCTGTAGCCTTGGAGTTCCTGCTCGGATTCCTCCAGTTTGCTCTTGAGCTTCGCCGCCTCTTCCTTAAGGAATTCATTTGCCTCTCTCGAAGCCCCCATCCTTTGCTCGAAGCTTTCGTTCAAAAACTCCTTCACCACTGCTGAAGCAAGAGTGGCGGCCTGCACGGGATCATGGTCATCCACCGAGATATCAATAAGACGGGTGCTTCGCCTAAGTGCTACACTGACCTTGCCTTGGAGTTGACTGATAACCCGTCCTTCATCGGGCTTCATTCCCCCTGACGCGAAAGCCGGATCCTCCTGCAGTTTGTTCGCCCTGACCACACGCTTCATCACATTTCTGCTGGCGATTACCTGGACGACGCTGTTCACGAAGTCGACGGTGGCAGGGGTGTCCTGGCTATCGTCAGCATTGGCGAGAACCTTCTGCTCTTTCTGTACGACTTGAAGAACTGCCGTTGAAGTATAAATCTTAGGCAACCTCATCACCACAAAAACAGTAACCGCCATCCCGATCGCCATGATAAGGGCAATGATCCAGATTCGTCTGATAAGAAGATTCAGGATATGCTGGAAGCCTTCGGTCGATTCTGGACTTCCATCTGGGTAATACTGATAGGGATTGCCTCCATAAGTGGAGGCGCGGGAAGTGCGCGGGCCTGCCCCCTCGAAGGATGCCATACCGTCAATGGATTCCCCTCGCTCATGTAAATTGTCTTCAGGTTGGATCATGAGTAAAAATGATACAGTTGTGTTGTGTAAAAGGTATCCGGGATCCGTAGTTTCTTAAAAAGAGTTTAAAATAGCGCTTCTCCCACGTTAATGATGTCTCCGGGTTTGACCATGAAGTTCGCTTCTTTTCCAGAGGCCATTTTCTTTGTGTTGAACCTCATGATTTCTTCCCGGCCTCCTTGAACACGCTTGAGCGTGACATTTCCCAAATCAGCCACCTTTGTATATCCACCCGCCATGCCTATGGCCTGAAGCAACGAAATCTCATCGGTATTCATCAGGTCATAGGCCCCGGGTCGATTAACCTGCCCTAGCACGGTAAATAACCTTCTGGCATAGGATCTCACGGTGAGCCCTACCTGAGGATTAACTAAATACCCGTCCTTCAATCGTGCTTTGATGATTTCTGTGGCCTCGCCCACGCTTTTTCCCCCGATTGGGACGCTTCCTACAAGAGGAAAGATTGCGCTCCCATCACCTGCTATACGAATCACGGAATCAAGATCAGATTCCCCAAAGACGCGGAAGTCAATCAGGTCATCAGCAGCAAGTCGGTAGTTCTCTTTATTCTGCGCCTTGCCATGGGAACAAAGCAGAACACAAAATAAAAGTGCCAAGTAGAGAAAGCGGTGTGAATTGAGAGTCATGATATATTAAAGTAAAGATCAAGGGTTAAAAAGAGGCTGATACCTCTGCGCCGATCTGATAGCCATTAAAATTATATTCCTGTTGGTTGCTGTTCTCAAATCGGTAAGTAAAGAAAGTTTGGACTTTGTAATATTTTAAGAAATTATATCCCGCGGCAGGCTTAACGAAAGCGTAATTCTGGTATGACCCCTTGGAATTGCTAGAACTATCACTATAAAACTGATCGTTTTCATAGCCGACAATCCATGAGGTAAAGAAACGGCCGATCGTTTTGTTTGCAGAAATTAATACTCCGGTAGCCATGAAATAGCTATTGGCTTGAACTTGAGCTGCCGAATTCTGGTAATGACGGTAGAATGCCAGGGTGAAATCACTGCCCCCAAAACCCGGCAGGGCTCTGGGGAGATTCATCAGGGATTGATCGGCCTCGATCTGCGCCCTCGAGTGATCGCCGGGCCTGGCAAATGGGTTAAAGTCAAACTGAAGATCGCCAACCGGTGTGACATTGCTCTGGCCGCTTGTGGGCCATTGGTTGGCTAACGCAGACACATTAATGCGAAATGCAACTTTATGAGCCAGTTGGTATTTGAAGCGGGTACCCACTTCCTCAAAGTATCGGGTGGGGCTCCCTTCTGTTGGATTCGATCCAACGACTCCAACCAGACCGAGAATGGTTTTTTCAGTCATCTGGTGATCCGCGCGCAATTTTACAAGCTGTTCGTAGGAGCTGTTGTTACTGCCTGCATAGATAGAGCTATTTTGTTCAAGGCCCACTATAAGCCTTGTTTTTTCGGTCATAAGATACTGAAAGGCCAAGGCATTATAAAGAATACTCTGCGTAGCAAAGTTTCCGATATCACGGTTGGGGCCACCCAACATGCCGTAGGAGCTTGTCCAAAGAATACGAAATTTATCCCATGCATATTGTAGCCTAAGGTTGGCTGCTTGCGTCAGATAGTCGGAACCGGTGATGCTCGAATACAGAATTCCAACAGCCTCGTAACTGAGATCCAGATAGCTGTTCTGTTGGTTTTTGTAGTCACCCAGGGCGTAGGCGAGCCCAGCTCCCACATCCAACACTCCCGAGGAGCGTTGGTTCTCATGTTGGAGAAAGACGTTGTTGTCGTAGTAAGCTTTTGTTACGAGGCCTGGTTTGATAACCCACTTGGGTGTTTCAGAATCGTCATCCCCAGGGGTTGCGTTTGACGAATCAATCGGATTCCCGGTAGAAAGATTGGCCGGCTTGTTAGTTATTGCGCCATATTCTGTCAGGGAGACAGAGTCGATCATACGGGTGTTCTCCTGGACACCATTCGGGGCGTCAGTATTCAGGGGCGTTGCCGAACCCGCCTCAGATTCGGTCCCAGTCACGGGTCCAACCGGCAACAAAGCCGCTCCCACAGGGATTGAAATCAGTGTACTGGTATCGCCGCTTGCAGTCTGTGATCTCACCTGTACTGGCAGGAGAAGCGAGACCGCTCCAATCAGAGGTAACACCCATCCCTTTGGGGGACGAATTCGTTGGAGTAACAGTGTGATGCGCAAAGACATTATTTTAATAAAATACTAGCCGTAATCCTATTCAACAAAACCACAATAAACAACCCTACTTAAGAAGGGTAAATGTTCCAGTTTTGTCGCTTTAATTAGATTGACTTCAAGAGGCCTATCCTCCACTGGGGAGCAAGCGATGTGGCTGTAGTCACTGCACTACAGTCCCAGCGATGCGACGCTGCTTTACGCACATGCCGCCGCAAGGAATGGCTATAGTATTGTTTAAATTGCTCTAGGGCTATGCTATCTTTTTAGGATTGGCCTTCACTACACTCGCGACGTGCTCGGCCGGAGGATATGAAAATCAGGGGGGAGTGCTCGTTCCTTCCTGCTTGAAAAGAAGGGTTCCCCAAAGAGCCGGTGTTAATACCGCCTCGGAAGGCACATCCGACGTGAGGCCGCTGGACTTATTGTTCCAATAAATCCGAGCCGTGGTTTGACCGGATTCCCCTCTCAGAATACCGAGATCGCCCTTGATCCGAAGTCCGGCTTCCGGCTTGAGTCCGAGGAGATCCAACGGAACCGAGAACTCGTAGTTTCCTTCTGTTGAGCGCAGTTGGATCTGCCGGCTCACATCCTTGACCTCATCGATGGTGATTGTCCTCCAAGGGGAGGAAAATGGGACTTTCGCTCGGTCAGGAGTGCCCGGCACCACGGACCGGTAAAGGATGGCCTTAATCTTGCCTCCTACACGAGTGACTAGCAAGCGGGAATCACCTGGCACGGCACTCTTTCTCTCCGGATCCGCCACCGGATCCGCACCGATCATCAGATCCAAAGCCCCCCCGGTTTTGAATGGTGCCATGGGAAGCTCCCCGCGGTTTTCAAGCAATTTGGGATTTCCGGTCTTGTAAGCGGCATAGAGTCGTTCGCCCGCGATAATCAATGAGCCCGTTATGTCGTAGGGTCTGCTGGTGGATGCGAAAAATGCCTTCACTCCCCCCGTGTCGATGTCAACCCATGAACCGGGCCAACTAGCAAATGTGGTATCCAAGCCCCAGGATGACTTGAGGATTGGAACGGAAAGGCTATTGGCTCCGGTTTGCTTCTGACGCTCGGCCTCGGTGCGCGTGATCAATTCTGCAGATTGCTTCAATTGGGACGGGGTCACCGTAAGTTGCTGCTCGGGAAGCATCATAATGGTCTCGAAGCCCTTCAGTCCCACGATGCTGCCATGAGTCCCATCAACCAGATAAACTCCTCCGTCGCTCGTTCCACAGATGGTCGGCCAGAAGTTTTCACCCCCGAGGCTGACTCCCTCAAGACTCATGCCTCGCTCTGCCTTGGGCATCTTCCAAGAAATCGCACTCCGTTCATCGCCAAAAAGTGAGGAGACAAACAAGCCGTCCGCAGTGAAGACATAGACAGCCCCCAAGTTCCCGTTGACTGCCCAAAGTGGAGTCCGCATGGGATTGCCGGCATCGAAAAACCCACCGAGCAAACGGGTCGTGCCTATCAGCTCTTCCAATTCGGATTGTGCAGGTGAGGAGTGCGAGGCATGGAGACCAGGCCAAAGACTCGGATAACTCCACAGGGGAATCCCATTGAGGGTGCCGCAGAGTGATTGCCTCGAAAACGGCTTGATACCCAGCGTGACGACAGCTTTCCCGCTGGGATCATCAAGAACTTGAGTCCCTCCCGAGGAGGCGGGATCCATCACACCAGTGGCTAGGGTCTCCGAGCTGTTCATGTCGTAAAAAGGGACTCCAGCCTGGGAAATGTTTTTGGGGGGATATCGCATTGAGCGGCCCTCGAAGGAGGCAACACAAAACGCGAGATCAGGCATGATGGTAATCCCGCGGGCACAACCCTTCAGAATGATCACATCTTCGGGCCGAACGATTCCGTCACCATGTTTGTCGGACCAGCAAAAGAACGCTTCGTTACGGAAAGGATTGGGTGAATTCGGATCTACCTCGGAAGGCCAATATTTGCGGAATCTGGGCTCTTTCAGAACTTCCCAATCATTGGCCCTGCCCATGGCAGCCACAGGTCGCGCAATCCCCTCCTTCTCCAGAAAAAGAAACGCCGTGCTGTGTCCGGAGGTCGGATTGGAATTGTAGCAGTTGACGAAATAGCGCCTTCCACCGTGCCAGATTGCCGTTTCCGGGGCGGCGCTTCGGAAGGCCAATTTGATGGATTTGGTATCGGGGCGGTAAAAGATACTCCGTAAGTCGGAGGTTCCTTTCTCCCAATCAAGATGGAAAGCCATCGCACCCCTCCCCTCCTCGGCATAATAGAGAGTGTCTTTGTCACGGGAGTCCAGCGTGCCTCCACCCCCATATTTCGCGGGCCCGTAAAATGCATGGATCAAGCTGCCATCGAGTGTCCAGATGCTGACGCGCTTGGGAAGAAAGTCCTTCTCGGCAACCCAGAGATGGTTCTCGCAGTCGATCGTGACACCCATCGGGTGATTCATATGAAGAGAGTCATAAGGCCCCGCTCGTGGAGATCCGGAGTGCCCGATCGCGCGCTCAAACGAATACTTCGGCGAAAGACCGACTGATCCCGACGGCGGAGGGGGTGCAAACATTTTTACCTGATGGCTGCTACCCCAATCACTCACATAGAGATGCCCCGAGGTATCTAGGGTTATTTGCTGGGGATCCTCTAGAGCCGAAGAGATGACTTCCACGGGCGAGGATTTCAACTCTCCTTTCTTGATACTATCAAAACGGAACACACTTTTTCCCGCTACTGCGAAAAGACGCCCCTCACGGTCGAATGCAACTCCGCGGCAGTTGGGCAAGAAAATGGATCCTATCACCTGCTGTCGCGCGGCATCAACCAGCATCAGCTTGCCCTGAGGGTTCATGCTGACCACCAAGATGCCATCATAGACGGCCAACCCGGCGATTTCCTGCTCCATGTTCTGCGTATCGCGTGGAGAAAAATCAACTTTCAGAACGGATTTTTCGGACTCCGCACCAACAGCCGTCAGCAGTAATTCAGCGGTCTGGGATCCCTTTGTTACCTGCCATACCGAGCCCACATAGACAGGATTCCCCTCCAAGGGATGCTCTCCCGTATCACAGGCGATGAACTGAGCGCCGGTCCATGATCGGCCGACAACTTTTTTTCCACCCTGCTTCCTTCCCTCCAGATCAACCCAGATCATACCGTCCATCCCTTCAGACACATAAGAACCAAGGAAGACCAATGGCTTGCCAATGAAATTTTTCCCAGCAGGAGCAAAGGAGGCTGCTTGTGGCGGCGTATGGTTCGCAAGCCAGGCACCAGTTTTATCGATGGTGCTCCATGGAGGATTGCCAGGCGTGTAGAATGACATCTCAAAGCGTGGAGTGATCACGTCATGGACGATCCCCCGGAAGCGGTACTCACCCGGCTGAACAAGGCGGGATGGAATGTGAAAGACTCCATGCTGAGCAGCATCTGGATCACGCAGAAGATCATCGCACCCATCCCAGCTCACAACATGCTCGCCGGCGGGGAAATAAATATCCGAAATGAGGTTGCGAACTCTCACTCCCTCTTTGTTTTCAATCACCAAAGTGACGAATCGCCCTTGGGCCAGTGAAAACCTGATGGGAATCGGGGTATCCGACTCCGGAGGAGCAGGTCTTGCTTGGCATCCTGCAAGAAGCGAAAAGTCCCTTAAAGGCTTTTCCCCAAGAGAAGCAAAAACCATCAGTTCATTCAGCCAGACACGCGCTCCGTTGCTAGTTTTTCCCTTAAGATGGGGATGGGATTCTGCGGTGGAAGATGTCAACTGGAGCCTGATAGCACGGGTTCTCTGCATTTGTTCAAAGGGGAGCCATACAGGAGAAAAAGTCGAAGGGTAGCCGTTGTTGATGCCTGAATAACTGCCTATCCCCTTCCATGAGTCTCCTTCTCCGCTTTCTTTGGGAGGAAATTTCTCGTGTCCTTCGTAGGCTTCGGCTCGTGCAGTGGAAAAACCGGGAAAGATTGCGACAAGGCCGATCACATCCACATCTTCGGACCATGACAGGATCAGGGTCTCGGGGTGACCGGGTGACACTGACGGGACCTTTGGAGAATCCATCTGTGAGGGATTCCTTGTGTATTCGATGTTCTCCCAACTTTTCCAACCATCATCCTTCTCGTTAACGATGGCCCGGGCTCGGGGATTGTTCGCGGAACTCCAGAGGAATGCGAGCGGCGCAACATTGATGAGACGGTCGGCAAGCACGGTAACGCCGCTGATTCTTCCTTGGCACGAAGGATCCTGGAGGGATGCAGAGTGCGTGAATCTTAGCGCGCGAGTTTTCGTTCCGGGAGGCAGAACCCACGTCGTGTACTGATCAGGAGAGACCTCGGCGGTGGATGCCTTTCCGGAAACAAGATGTTCGGCCTGAATCCAATCCTGCTCATCAGCTTGGTTGCCGGGATATGCGGCTGTTGATTTCAGGACGCTCAGGGATCCACCCCCTTTGACAATAACTGTCCCGACCGGGATCTCATGCGTGAAGCCGATCCTCAGATGTCGGATTCCGGGTTCTCTCGACTTTCCAAAAGCAAAACCTGAGTGCCCTGGTCGACTTGTTTGTGTCGAGAAAATCCATTGAGGAAGAGACTCCCTGTTTGTTCCCGAGATTGGAGTCTCCTTCTGCCCCACCCATTCAGCATAAGCCTTCGAATCAAAGTCCTGAAGTGTCAGTTCCGTCTTGAGGGATGAAGCCAGCGTTGAATCCTCCGACGCCCACATCACTCCGGAGATCCCGAAAGACAACCAGAGCAATCCCATTATACTCCGCACTCGATGCTGGGGTCTGAAGATCATGAGAATAAACTGGCTCCCCGCTATTTTGAGTCGGTCGATACGTGGGGGGAAAACAGCAAATCTGAAGAATGAAAGATCAATTCCTTATCCCGTTTTTTACCCAGTGAAAACAGCAAAGAACCTTTTGGCGGACGGCCTGTAAAACATGACCCATCCCAAAACCCCCGATTAGAAACGGATGCGTCCAAATGAAGTCGTAGTCCTACGAAAAACGGAGGCCAGCGTAGCTGTCCGCGAGGATCGCGAGCTTTTTTACCCTCCCATCAGGGAAGGTATGGCCCCTTCGAATATCTCGTTCAGGTCGGCAATCCTCCATCTGTAAGCATTCGCTCCGGTTTTGATTAAGAGATCAGCCTTGGCTGTGACCTCGCCCATCTTGCGGAACGGAACGCCGCTCTTCGAGAGTTCGGCTTCGAGGGTCGAGACATTGGAGGACTTCACGGAGATGACGATTCGCCCCTGAGTCTCGTTGAAGAGGAGCACGTCAGGACGCTGATTGGTTGAGCCAAGATCAATGGAAGCTGCCAGTGAATTGAAGAAGCAGGACTCGGCAATCGTTACAGCCAGCCCGCCCTCGGAGCAATCATGTGCGCTCTGGACAAGACCTTTGCGGATGACACTGAGCAGGGCGGCATGAATCGCTTTTTCTTGGGCGAAGTCCATTGTCGGAGGAGCACCTTCCTTGCGGCCATGGAGGGCGAGCAGGTAGTGCGATCCACCAAGCTCGCTACCGGTCTCTCCGATCAGGAAGATCTGATCACCAGCCTGCTTGAAGTACTGGGTGGTGATGTGAGCAGCGTCAGCGATCGTTCCGACCATGGAGATGGTCGGGGTCGGGTCGATTGCTCCGGCTGGGCTCTCATTATAGAGGCTGACATTGCCACCTGTGACCGGCACGCCAAACGCACGGCATCCCTCGGAGATCCCTTCCACGGCAGCGCGAAGTTGGTAGAAGTTCTCGGGCTTATGGGGGTTGCCGAAGTTCAGGTTGTCGGTAACACCGATCGGCACGGCACCGGAGCATGCCAGATTGCGGGCGCACTCGGCAACAGCAATGCGGGCGCCTACACCGGGATCAAGTTTGCAGTAGATGGCATTGCAGTCGGTGGCAGCGGCCAGGATCTTGTTGGCCTCACGAACGATAAAGACGGCGGCATCGGAGCCGGGAAGCACAGCCGTCCCTGTGCGGACCATATGGTCGTACTGGCGCCAGACCCATCGCTTGCTGGCGATGCTGGGATGGGAGAGCAGCTTCGGAAGAGCTGTCTCGGGATCGATCTGGGGCACAGTTGCCAAATCAAGTTGAGCAGGCGGTGTGAAGGATGCGGCCTCACGGCTGTAGAGAGGACAGTCATCGGCCAGCGCACGGGCAGGTACATTCACCACGATCTCGTTGCCATTTCGGACGCGCATCATGCCGTCGTCGGTGACCTTGCCGATCTCGGCATAGGGGAGATTCCACTTTTCGAAAATCTGTTTCACCGTGGCCTCCTGGCCCTTCTTGACGATGACGAGCATACGCTCTTGCGACTCGCTCAGGAGCACCTCATAGGGCGTTTGGCCCTTGGCTCGCTGAGGCACGAGCTGCACGTCGATCTCGACACCCGTGCCTCCGCGACTGGCAGTCTCGCAAGTGGAGCAGGTGAGTCCGGCCGCACCCATGTCCTGGATGCCGGCGACGCAATCGGTGGCAAGGAGCTCCAAGCAGGCCTCAAGCAGAAGCTTCTCACGGAAAGGATCACCAACCTGAACGGCAGGTCGGTCGGCTTTGGACTCCTCGGTCAATTCGCGGGAGGCGAAGGCTGCTCCGGCCAGACCATCACGGCCGGTCTCAGCGCCGACATAGAAGACTGGATTTCCCACACCTTCGGCAGCTCCACGGGCGATCTGCTCATGACGCAGGATGCCAAGGCAGAAGGCATTCACCAGTGGGTTGCCGCTGTAGCTCTCGTCGAAGTAGACCTCTCCGGCGATAGTCGGGAGACCGATACAGTTGCCATAGTGGGCGATTCCGGCGACAACGCCCGCAAAGAGGCGGCGATTGGTCTTGGCCTGCTCGCCGTCACCCTCGATTGGTCCGAAGCGGAGTGAATCCATGAGGAAAACAGGACGCGCTCCCATGGTGAAGATGTCGCGGATGATGCCGCCGACTCCGGTGGCCGCACCTTGGAAGGGCTCAACGGCGCTGGGATGATTATGGCTCTCGATCTTGAAGGCGACCGCCCATCCGTCGCCGATGTCGATGACACCTGCATTTTCCTCGCCCGCCTTGACCAGCACACTGGGTCCCGTGGTTGGGAACTTCCGGAGCTCGGGACGGGAGTTCTTGTAGGAGCAATGCTCGCTCCACATGACGGAGAAGACACCTAGTTCCTCGAAACTCGGCTCGCGACCGAGAATGCTAAGGACCTTGTCGTACTCTTCGGGAGAGAGTCCGTGTTTGGCGATGAGCTCTGGAGTAATAGCGCGATTGGACATGAGTGGAGGGCTGTTAGCGGTTTAGGCTATAGGCTCTTTAGGATTTTGAGGCGGAGAAAAGGCCTTTTGATTCAGTTTCGGTTCTCAGCTTTTGACGTTCAACTTTGCAACGGCCTCAATCATCGACTGGAAGATGCTGCGGCCATCGGTACCGCCGAGGAGCGGATCGCAGACACGCTCGGGATGGGGCATGAGACCGAAGACATTGCGACCGTGACTGCAGATGCCGGCGATATTCTCGAGCGAACCATTTGGGTTGGCCTCAGGAGAAACATTTCCTGAGGCGTCGCAGTAGCGGACTAGGATCTGGTTGTTCATATTGAGCTGCTTCAAAGTCTCCGCATCGGCAAAGTAGTTCCCCTCACCATGGGCGATCGGAATGTCCAGGACCTGTCCTTGATGAAGCACGGAGGTGAAGGGGGAGTCGTTGTTCTCCACGCGCAGGTGGAGATGCTCACAGCGGAAGAGCAGGCCATTGTTGCGCATGAGCGTGCCGGGCAGGAGCCCCGCCTCGCAGAGAATCTGGAAGCCATTGCAGATACCGAGCACCAGAACGCCGGATTCGGCCACAGCCCGGACGGCCCTCATGATCGGGGAGAACCGGGCGATCGATCCGCAGCGGAGGTAGTCGCCATAGGAGAAGCCGCCAGGGAGAACCACGGCGGCGTATCCGGCAAGAGAGGTCTCCTTGTGCCAGACGATCTCGGCCTGGATGCCGGGGAGGGAAGCAAGCGCAGCCTGGCAGTCAGTATCGCAGTTCGAACCGGGAAATTGGATAATGGCAACCTTCATGAACGATGAGCCGGTGGTGACCTGCACCATCGTCAGGAAAGAATCTCGAGTTTGTAATCTTCTACCACGGGATTGGAGAGGAGGTCGTGGCAGATCTCGTGAAGCTGTTTCTCATCGGCGTCATCGACCTCGATCTCAATCGATTTCCCAATGCGGACGGAACGGACTCCCTTGAGTCCCAGATGTTCCATGGCATGGCCGGTGGCAACTCCAGCTGGATCAAGGATGGCGGGTTTCGGCATGACGGTGACGACGGCTTTCATGAGGTAAGGAAAATCGGGCTTTGGAAGCGAAGGGACAAGATGAAAATTGAAAAAGGGGGAACTCTTGATTCAACCGACCGGCGTTAGCCACTCGGGAACAAGGCACACTGTTGATGGGTTGGAACTGTTCTGGAATACCCACAGGAACTTACCAGAAAAGGCTGAGGTAGCGATTGACAATCCAAAATCCACGTTGGTGGATCAGATCAGGTAGGCCACTACCGGTCGCACTCGCCGAACACCATGTCGATAGATCCAAGGATTGTGACGACATCGCCGACCATGTGGCCGGGAAGCAGCTTCGGAACGATGCTCAAATTGACAAAAGACGGGGCGCGAATGTGAAGGCGGTTGGGAACGCCTCCACCCAGGCTATGGATATAGAATCCGAGTTCTCCCTTCGGATTCTCACAGCTGGAGTAGACCTCTCCGGCCGGGGCGTCGATTCCCTCGGTGGTGATGATGAAGTGATGGATGAGTTGCTCCATTTCCTTGAGCACCTCTTCCTTGGGAGGCAGGATGCTTTTGCCGTCAACCACGTTGATGGGACCGTCCGGAATAGTATCGATCGCCTGGCGCAGAATACTCAGGCTCTGGCGCATCTCTTCGATGCGAACGAGGTAGCGGTCGTAGCAATCACCGACAGTACCAATGGGGATTTCGAAGTCATACTTCTCGTAGTCGAGGTAGGGATGGGCCTTGCGAACGTCGTAGTCCACACCGGAACCGCGGAGCATGGGGCCGGTGAGGCCATAGGCGATGGCATCCTCTTTGGAAATGATTCCGACGTTGCGCGTGCGGTCGATGAAGATCGGGCTGCGGGTCAGGAGATTGGAGATCTCGTCGAGGGCGATCGGAAAGGAATCGAGAAACTCTCTGAGAAGCGCAGGGAACTTCTCGGGCAGATCGCGTACCTGACCGCCAACACGGGTGTAGCTGGTGGTGAAGCGGGCCCCAGTGAGAAGTTCGCAGAGGTTGTAGATCTTTTCCCGCTCTGTGAAGGTGTAGAGGAAGACGGAGATAGCTCCGATATCCATGGAGCTGGCACCGAGGCCGAGTAGGTGGGCGGAGATGCGGGCAAGCTCGCAGCAGATGACGCGAATGGCCTTGCCGCGAGGGGGCAGTTCCCATCCCATGAGCTTCTCAACTGCCAGGGCGTAAGCGACATTGTTGGCAAGTGGGGCCAGATAATCAAGCCGGTCCGTGTAAGGAACAAACTGGTTGTACTGCATGTTCTCAGCGATCTTCTCGTCGCCGCGGTGCAGGTAGCCGACCTCAGGCGTCGCCTTGGTGATCAGCTCGCCATCAAGATCAAGGACGATACGGAACACCCCATGGGTGGAGGGATGTGAGGGGCCGAAGTTCAGTGACATCGTTTCTCCCAGCAGCTCGCTGGCTGGGAGATGATCAGCATGCTCCTGGATGGCTTGTTGGGTTCGGCCCAGTGCGTCTGGTGCTTCGTAGATGGTGCTCGTGCTCACGGAACTGGATTAAAGACGATGAAAGGACTGCTTTCCAGCTTTCTTGAGTTTGATATCAACTCTTTTTTGTTTTGCTCCGTTTTGAGATGAGGCTGTTATTCTTCGCGGAAAGAAGTAGGGGCACCTGGATTTGAACCAGGGACCAACCAGTTATGAGCCGGCTGCTCTAACCACTGAGCTATACCCCCATTGAAAGCTTTCAAACATTGGAAGAACTCTATTCCTGATCATCGTCGCAGGTCATCCTTAAAATAACCTGCTTCCGCTATGTTCAGACCCCGAAGGATCTGGATCAGGGCGCAATGGAATGGTCGTTCGCCTCCGGCGGGGTAACGCAGTGGATTTCCACATGCCTGATTTCCCCTCCGCGCCAGATAGTCATTTGGACGCTCTCTCCGGAGGTAAGATAAAACGAGGCTTCGAGCAACTTGTCCGGCTGGGTGATGCGGCGGTTACCAAGGGCAAGAATCATGTCTTCGGATCGCACTCCTGCTGCTTCGGCGGGGCTTCTAGGTACCACGGAAGCGATCCGAGTGCTGGAGTTTCCCTGGGGGACAGCAGCTTCCTCAACCACCGCGCCGACCCATCCTTGATTGATTCGTCCGAAGCGAAGCAGATCCGTGTGGAGTTTTTCGAGCGCTCCGGCGGGAAGAATTCGGCAATCGGCGGTCTGCACGTTTCCGCCAAGAACCATTCCTATAAGGAATCCGTCGAGGCCGAAGACGGGCGATCCCGCCTCGCCCTCCGTGAGGGAAATTTTGGCCATGTGTTGCGGTACACGGAAGTAACAGTCACCCTCGTGGCTTTTCGTTCCCGTGATCATTCCGAGGGAGATTGAGGGCTCCATCTCCTTTCGCCATCCGATGGCGATAACCGGGGTGAAGGGTGATGGCGTCAGGAGAGCTCGGGGAGAAACGAAGTTTTCGCCGGAGTGCGGCAATTCCGCGATAAGTTTGAGAAAAGCCGCTCCGCTCCGCTCATCAAGGGCCAAGATGTTGCAGGAATATTCTTTCCCGTCCTTCATGACAACGATGGAGTCCGATCCCTTCACCAGATCGGCCACCGTGCAAATCGTGCCGGTCGGATCGACGAAAAAACCGGTTCCATTGACTTCACCGCATGCATCGGAGACACGCACCCTAACGACTGCTCCGGTGCTTTGGGTGCTTACGGCGCGGATCGCAGTAGCGGCTCTTGAGGAGAGAGAGAGCGTGCCCGTTAAGTCTCCCATCGATCCTGATGAGGCGGAAAGGGAAAACGTGAGAAGAGGCAGCATCAGCAACCTCTTCAAGCCCGCTGAAAACAAGGCCCGATCAGAAACTGAGTGGCGATTCATGGGTCGCCAGAGGGGCTTGCAAAAGGTAAGAGGGAGGGAAGAGGATAGGCGCTGCCTGCGGTTGATTCTGTGGATCGGCAGCTACCCGAAGCGAGACGGGTTGCATATTCTGGATGGTTACCGGTGCTTGAGAGTATGGTCGGGGCTGAGCGTAGGAGACGGAATAAGCGTGGGGAATAGTTTGCCGAGGTGTATCGCGGATGATGGCGACACTGACGATCATCGCAACAGCGGCAACACAGGCAAAGGCCATGGCCGGCACCCGTAATTCAGGGATCAAGCCCGAAAGACGCTCCATGATCATGGCCGAGAGGGAGGGAGCCAGCATTTCGGCCCGCTGTCGTCTGTGAAACTCGCGCAAAAAATCCTCATAATACCCCTCGGGCGGCTTTTCGTAGCGCTTGAGTTTGATAATCTTGTGCATCGGTTCGTGTCCCATACCATTACCCGTTTCCATGAGGATCATTGATTGTTATTAATTCCTCTTAAACTCATGCAGGGAATTTTGCAACTGGCGGTGAGCGTAAAAGAGCCTCGAACGGACGGTTCCTTCGGAGATCTTGAGGATTTTGGCAATTTCGGCATGGGGTATTCCTTGGATATCAAACATGGTCACAACAATTCTATGGTCATGAGACAGCTTTTGCATTGATGCGTTCAATTTTTTTTGCAGTTCATGGATCGAAACCTCTTTGGTCGGGTCGCCGTTGCTGGTTGCTGCAATAAAATCGGGGTCGCTCTCTATGTTGCTGTCGGGGTCGTTCAGACTGGGATGCTGGCGGCGATTGCGCTTCTTGAGGAAGTTGATCGTCATGTTGACCGCGATCGAATGCATCCACGTGTAGAAACTCGAGTTGCCGCGAAAGTTAACAATCGATCGATAAGCCTTCGAAAAAATATCCTGCAGTAAATCGTTCGTGTCCTCGTGGTTGGAGGTCATGTGGTAGACGAGTCCGTAGAGTCGTGGCGTATACTTGAGGATCAGTTCGTCGAACGCCCCCGGGTCACCCCCCTGGGTGCGCGCGACCAATTCCTTGTCGTTACTGGATGGTATTGCCGGATCGGAGGACATGAAATTGAGCCTTCTGTCTAACAGGTGAAGGTAAATCGGGGAATTGCTTTCGTTCTCTGGCAGCAGTTTTCATTGTCCTTTTCGTTTTTGGTTATGCTTTGTCTCTTTTAAAAACCTAGAATCATCTATCTTGTTTTTGAAGGTTTGGTCTTCTATAAAGAGCCTTCAATGACTCGGCCCGCCACCCCATCCAAAGCGACGAAAAAATCCTGCGCCTGCTGCATTCCTCTCTTGTCGAGCCCGATCGGACGCAAATGGATCGTAGCCCTCACCGGTATCGCGCTGATTCTCTTCGTCATTGGGCATCTGTTGGGTAATCTCTCGATCTTCGCCGGCCCGGATGCGATGAATGCCTACGCGGCCTTTCTCAAGAGCACCGGGGAACTCCTTTGGGTCGTCCGTATTGTCCTGTTGACCTGCGTCGCGCTTCACATCTGGTTCACGATCACTCTCTGGCGTGAAAATCTCGCCGCCCGTCCGCAGAAGTATGCGGAGAAGAATGACCTCGGCATTACTGTTTATGCTCGCCTGATGAGAATCTCCGGACTGACCGTCCTTGCCTTCGTTCTCTACCATCTGGCTCAGTTCACCTGGGAGGCATTTAACCCGGAGTATAAGACTTGGGTTGATGTGCAGGGACGCTATGATGTCTACCGCATGGTTGTGACTGCCTTTTCATGTCCCTTTGTAAGCGCCTTCTATGTTTTGGCAGTCGGCTTGCTCGGGATGCACTTGAGTCATGGGATCGCAAGCCTCTTCCAGACACTCGGGCTCACGACCGAGAAGCTGCGTCCGGTTTTTGAAAAGGGGGGCTTGATCATAGCCTGGATTATTTTCCTTGGGTTCGCCTCGATCCCCACAGCCGTCTTGCTTCATCTTGTGAAGTTACCTTCCAGCCTTCCCACCTGCCCTTTTTGTCAATAACCGAGCCTTGTATTCCACGACCATGATTCTTGATGCCAAAATCCCCGAAGGTCCGATTGAGAAGAAATGGACCTCATTCAAGAACAACGCGAAGCTCATCAGCCCGGCTAACAAGCGGAAGTTCAAGGTCATCGTCGTTGGCACCGGACTCGCTGGTTCTTCTGCCTCCGCCACGCTTGCCGAGCTCGGCTATGAGGTAGAGACCTTCTGCTTCCACGATAGTCCTCGCCGCGCCCACTCCATCGCCGCTCAGGGTGGCATCAATGCCGCCAAGAATTACCAGAACGACGGCGACAGTGTCTGGCGCCTCTTCTACGACACGATCAAGGGAGGGGACTTCCGCGCCCGCGAGGCAAATGTCTACCGCCTTGCCGAGGTCAGCGGCACCATCATTGACGAATGTGTTTCCCAAGGTGTCCCCTTCGCCCGTGAATATGGTGGCGAGCTTACGAACCGCTCCTTTGGCGGCGCCCAAGTCTCACGCACCTTTTATGCGAAGGGCCAAACCGGCCAGCAGCTTCTTCTCGGAGCCTACTCCGCCCTGAGCGCCCAGATCCGCCTAGGGCGTGTGAACATGCATGAGAACTCAGAAATGCTCGATCTCGTCCTTGTTGATGGTCATGCCAAGGGAATCGTCACCCGGGACCTGATCACCGGCGAGATCACCAGCCATGCCGCCGATACCGTCCTGCTTTGCACCGGCGGCTACAGTAATGTCTACTACCTCTCGACGAACGCGCGGGGATCAAATGTCACCGCTACCTGGCGCGCTTACAAGCGCGGTGCCGCTTTTGCGAATCCCTGCTACACCCAGATCCATCCCACCTGTATCCCGGTTGCCGGCGAGTATCAGTCGAAGCTGACGCTCATGTCCGAGTCCCTCCGGAACGATGGTCGTGTCTGGGTACCGAAGGCCAAGGGAGACACTCGTCTTACTCAGGATATTCCCGAGGAGGAGCGCGATTATTACCTCGAGCGGAAGTACCCGAGCTACGGCAACCTTGCCCCACGCGACATTGCCTCCCGCAGCGCCAAAGAAGTCTGCGACGAGGGGCGCGGTGTCGGCCCCGGCGGCCTCGGTGTCTATCTCGACTTCTCCGCTGCCATCGCCCGTCTTGGCGAAAAGACCATTCGCGAGCGCTATGGTAATCTCTTCGAGATGTACGGAAATATAACCGGTGAGAACGCTTACGAGCGCCCGATGCGGATTTATCCCGCCGTTCACTACACGATGGGCGGACTCTGGGTGGACTATAATCTCATGAGCACCATCCCTGGCCTCCATGTGCTGGGTGAGGCGAACTTCTCCGACCATGGAGCCAACCGACTCGGTGCTTCGGCCCTCATGCAGGGACTCTCCGACGGCTACTTTGTGATTCCGAATACTCTTGGCGAATATCTCTCCACACAGTTTGGAAAGAAGGTATCGACCGACATGCCAGAATTTAAGAAGACCGAGACAGAGGTTCGTGCCTGCGTGGAAAAGCTTCTTGCCGTCAAGGGCAACGTGCCGGTTGACGAGTTCCACCGCCAGCTTGGACTCATCATATGGGACGAGTGCGGCATGGCCCGCAGCGAGGCCGGTCTGAAGAAGGCAATCGCCGATATTCGTGCCTTGCGTGAGCGTTTCTGGAAAGAAGTCGCCATTCCCGGCACGGGTGCTGAGCTCAATCAGTCGCTCGAGCGTGCTGGGCGTGTGGCCGACTTTCTGGAGTTCGGCGAGCTGATGTGCATCGATGCCCTGACCCGCGAGGAGTCTTGCGGCGGTCACTTCCGTGTCGAGCACCAGACTCCCGAGGGCGAAGCTCTTCGCCATGACGACAAGTTTGCCGAGGTTTACGCCTGGATGTTTCAAGGCCAGGACAACGATCCGGAACTTTTGAGGGAACCGCTTCATTACGAGGCCGCCCATCTTGCCACCCGCAGCTACAAGTAATCTCCGATATCCCTACAAGACTTACGATCATGAGTACCATGAATTTTCATCTTAGACTCTGGAAGCAAAAGTGCGCTTCGGATAAAGGCGAATTTATCAAGATTCACGCCACAGAAATCCCTTCGGAATGCTCCTTCCTCGAGATGCTCGATATCGTCAATAACCGCTTGACCAGAGAAGGCAAGGAACCGGTCTCATTCGCGAGTGATTGCCGCGAGGGCATCTGCGGCACCTGTCACATGGTGATTAACGGCGTCCCCCAGGGACCTGGTCGTGGTGCCGCCTGCCAAGTTTACATGCGGAAGTTTGAGAATGGCCAGCCCATCACCGTTGAGCCCTTCCGTGTGGGTGCTTTCCCGATCGTTAAGGATCTCGTAGTCAATCGCAGTGCCTACGATCGCATCATCCGCTCAGGTGGCTTCATCAGTGAGCATACCGGAGGTGCTCCCGACGCCTCGACTTCCTTGATTCCCAAGCCCGTTGCCGACGCTGCTATGGATGCCGCAGCCTGCATCGGCTGTGGAGCTTGTGCCGCCGCCTGCCCGAACAGCTCACCCATGCTCTTTGTCGGTGCCAAAGTCACCCATCTCGGTCTCCTGCCCCAGGGTCAGGCGGAGCGCAAGAGTCGCGCCCGCAACATGGTCCGCACCATGCAGGAGGAGGGATTCGGCAACTGCTCCAACTACTATGCCTGCGAGGCCGTCTGCCCCGCTAATGTCCCTGCGAGTGTCATCGCGATGCTGAATCGTGAGTATATCAGAGGAGAAGTTTCCGAAGCTATCGGCGCCATCGATTAAGTAGAAGGAATGGGATTTTGGCACCCCGCATCCTTACGCTGCGCTTCTCAACAGTTCATCTTTTCTTCGCTTACTTGCGGGAATCTACCACTACGCACTCCATTCCGGCGGCTTCTGCTGACTGACGTCCGATTTCCGTATCCTCAAAGACAAGGCATCCCGAGGGTTCCACCCCGAGGCGGCGGGCCGCTTCCAGATAGGGATCGGGAGAAGGCTTGCCATTCTTGTAATCCTCGGACGTTACGACCGCGTCAAAGAGATGGATCAGGCCAAGTCCTTTGAGCGTGGCATGGACAGACTTGCGACCGCCACCGGAGGCCACGGCAAGAGGCTTCTTTCCATGCAGGGAACGCGCGATTGCAACAACGGCATCGATTGGTTGGACGCCGGGAAGAAGCTGGTGGTAGAGCCCTTCCTTGTGATGCACCATTGCATCAGGATCCATGAAGAGCCCCTGCATCTCGTTGAGAGCCTCGACAATCTCCCGGGTGGGACGCCCTCCCCAGCTGTAGTAAAGATCTTCAGGGAGATCGGCTCCATGCGGTTCGAGGACCATCTTCCAGGCGTCGTAGTGAAGCCCCATCGTGTCAGCAAGGGTGCCGTCGCAGTCGAAAATATAGGCGTCGAAATCACGCTCGGGAATTTGAAGGAATTGCATCCATCACTGGTAATCAGTCTCTTTCCGTTTGACGAAAAAAATGCGCCCCAGCATTATTAAGAATAAGCCCTTTTGTGGGGCGAATTCTCCATGCGCCACACCATCTCCATCCTCGTAGAAAACAAATTCGGCGTCCTCACCCGCATAGCCGGAATGTTCAGCGGACGCGGCTTCAACATCGACACGCTGAATGTAGGCCCGACTCTTGACCCTGAGACCTCCCGCATGACCATCGTGGTCCGCGGGGACGACAAGGTGCTGGATCAGGTCAACAAGCAACTCGATAAGCTCGTGAACGTCATTAGCGTCGAGGACTTCGGCGAGTCGGACTATGTCGACCGCGAGCTCGTGCTTATTCGCGTGAAAGCCGATGCCAAGGCCCGCGGCGAGATCATGCAAATCTGCGACATCTTCCGCGCCAAGATCATCGACGTTCAACCCAAGCGCCTAGCCATCGAGATCACTGGCTCCGAGAGCAAGATCGAAAAGTTCCTCGCCCTGATGGGTCCGTTCGGGATCACGGAACTGACCCGCACCGGCAAGATCGCTCTCGCCCGCTCCAAGTAACCATCTCTCATCACCGATTAGCCATTCACCATCACACACAAAACAACCACCAAACCATGCCCGCCAAAATCTACACCTGCAAAGATGCCGACCTCAAGTTCTTCAAGGGAAAAACCTGTGCCGTGATCGGCTTCGGTTCCCAAGGACACGCTCATGCCCTCAATCTCAAAGAGAGTGGCGTCAAGGTCATCATCGGTCTTTATCCAAAGAGCAAGAGTCGCGAAGTCGCCAAGAAGCTAGGTTTCGAGGTTTTTGACACGGCCGAAGCCGTCAAGAAAGCCGACATAGTCTTTATTGCCGTTCCCGATCTCACCATCCCCGAGGTCTATGAGAAGGACATCGCGCCGAACCTCCACTCGGGCCACACCCTCCTCTTCAGCCACGGCTTCGCAATCCACTACAAGACGATCCAGCCGCCCAAGCATGTCGACATCATCATGGTCGCTCCCAAGGGACCCGGTCACACCGTCCGCCGCCAGTACCAGGAAGGCAAGGGTGTTCCCGCCCTCATCGCCATCCACCAGAACAAGAGCGGCAATGCCAAGAAGACCGCCCTCACCTGGGCCAAGGGCATCGGCGGCACACGCGGTGGCGTCGTCGAGACCAGCGTCTAGGAAGAGACCGAGACCGATCTCTTCGGCGAGCAGGCCGTTCTCTGTGGAGGCACTGCTGCCCTGATCCAGGCCGGATTCGAGACTCTCGTCGAGGCCGGATATCAGCCCGAAATGGCCTACTTTGAGGTTCTCCACGAACTCAAGCTGATCGTCGACATGATCAACGAGTCCGGCATCAGCGGCATGCGCTTCTCGATCTCTGAGACCGCGAAGTATGGTGATATCGTCGTCGGCCCGAAAGTCATCGATGCCTCTGTGAAGAAGCGCATGAAGAGCGCCCTCAAGGACATTCAGTCCGGCAAGTTTGCCAAGGATTGGATTGCCGAGGCCAAAGGCGGCAAGAAGAAGTATAACGCCCTCCTAAACGCCGGAGAGAAGCACCCCATTGAGAAGGTGGGCGACCAACTCCGTTCCCGCATGTCCTGGATCAAGAAGAAGAACATCAAGGGCACACAGGCCGCCTACTAAAGAATCCTTTCAAAAAGAGGGGCGCCCAGAAGGAATCTTCTGGACTGCCCCTTTTTTTGCTCCGAACTATCGCCACCATGATCAACGAAATTAAAAACTACCTCGGCGCTGACGCTGACTCCCTTCTGAATCATCAGTGCAAGACGGTCTCCAGGGACCTTCTACATCTTCCGGGCCCCGACTTCGTCGACCGCATCCACATAATCAGCGATCGCAATCCCCGTGTCCTCGCCAATCTTCAACGCATGTATGGCACGGGACGCCTAGCCAACACAGGCTATCTCTCCATCCTTCCAGTCGACCAGGGGATCGAGCACTCTGCTGGAGCGAGTTTTGCCAAGAACCCGATCTACTTTGATCCCGAGAATATCGTGAAGCTTGCCATCAGGGGTGGCTGCAACGCCGTAGCCTCGACCTTCGGAGTGTTGGGTTCCGTGGCCCGCAAGTACGCCCACCACATCCCCTTCATCGTCAAGGTCAACCACAATGAGCTCCTCACCTACCCGAATGTCGCCCGCGAGATCATGTTCGGAACGATCGATGAGGCTTATGACATGGGTGCGGCCGCCATCGGCGCCACCATCTACTTCGGCGGCGATGATGCCACTCACGAGATCATCCAAGTGGCCGAGGCCTTCCATCACGCCCACGAACTGGGTATGGCTACCGTTCTCTGGTGCTATCTCCGCAACGACGCCTTCAAGAAGGATAAGGATTACCACCTTTCGGCTGATCTCACCGGTCAGGCCAACCATCTCGGCGTCACCATCGAGGCGGACATCATCAAGCAGAAGCTTCCCGAGAACAACGGTGGGTTCAAGGCCCTCAACACCGGCGGCTCCAGCTACGGAAAGCTTGACGAGCGCATCTACACCGAGCTGACCACCGATCACCCGATCGACCTCTGCCGCTACCAGGTCATCAATTGCTACATGGGACGCTCCGGCCTCATCAACTCTGGTGGTGCCTCGGGGGCCCACGACTTCAATGATGCGGTCAAGACCGCCGTCATCAACAAGCGTGCTGGCGGCACTGGCCTCATCTCGGGACGCAAGGCCTTCCAGCGCCCAATGGAAGAGGGAGCCAAGCTCCTTCATACCATTCAGGATGTCTACCTCTGCCCAGAGGTCACGGTTGCCTAGAGGTGACGATCGCTTAAGCACTCATGAGCGAAAGGGCACTGCTTGCTGCCCAAGGATATCTCGAGCTCGGCATGGTCGAAGAGGCCCTAGCCGAGCTCGTTGCCGTTCAGACGCCGGCGATTTCTGATCCCGATCTAATCGAACTGCGCCTGCATATCTTGATGCAGGGAGGTAGATGGTCGGATGCCCTCGCCTCGGCCGAGGAGCTCTTGCGGCTGAATTCCTCAGCCCTTCCCGCCTATATCCACGGCGCATTCGCCTTGCATGAACTCGGCCGCACTGCCGAGGCGCGTGATCTCCTCCTCAGAGGACCGGAGGTCTTCGGAATGGATCCGACTTACCATTACAACATCGGTTGTTACGAGGCCGTCCTCGGAAACTGGGAATCAGCGAAGCGAAGTCTGGAAAAAAGCTTTACCCTCGATGAGACCTACCGTGATTTCGCGAAACAGGATCCCGATCTTGAAGCGATCCGCGCGGAACTTTGAGAGAGCATGCGTCCCTTTGATCATAATGAGTCCATGGAACGGCTTCGGTTGGCCTTCCAAGAACTCATCGCCGAGACGCCCATCGGAGGTGGCTCACTAGCAGTCTATCAGGATGGAAAACAACTTCTCTCCCTCCACGGCGGCGAAGCCTCTCCGGGCAAAGAGTGGGAGCCTTCCACTCTCTGCCTGATTTGGTCAGCCAGCAAAGGGGTGGCGGCGGCTTGCACCCTTCACGCACTCCGTGAAAAAGGGATTTCCCTGGAAACTCCTGTCTCTGTGCTCTGGCCGGAATTTGGATCCCAAGGAAAGGAACGTGTCACTCTGGCGGAGCTGCTTTCCCACCGTTCCGGTTTGGCAGCGATCGAGCCAAAGGGATTAGGTCTCCCGATCACGGATCACGAGGCTGTCGTCAAAGCCCTGGCCTCGCAGGCTCCCAGCTGGCTCATCAATGGAAATGAGGGAGATGATTCCAATGTCAAGTTTGCCATGCACGGCTACGGGGCTAGGACCTTCGGCTTCCTGCTTGATGAGATCGTCCGGCGTATCACCAGCGAGACGCTCGCCTCTTATTGGAAACGAGTCTTCCAAGAACCGCTGGCCATCGATCTCTGGTTCGGACTCCCGGAACCACTCGTGGGATCCGCAGCGACCGTGATCGCTCCAAAAACACCACCAGCTCCGGGCCCTTTCTCCAAGGCCTTCGCCGATTCCACTTCACTCACCCGCCGCGCCCTCAGTGAACCGGGCGGCTTTCTCACTCCCTCCGTCATGAATACCCCGGAGATGCGCCGGGCCTCCCTCCCGTCGCTTGGAGCCATCGGTACAGCTGACGCCTTGGCCAGATTCTATGCCCTACTGGCGGGTGATGGAGAAGGATTCTTTCAACCCGAAACGCTTGCGGCCATGCGAACCACTCTGACAAAGGGTTATGACCGAGTGCTGATCGACAAGACCTCCTTCTCGGCGGGATTCATAACGAACGACTATGGAATCTAT
The DNA here is from genome assembly GCA_903858595.1 of uncultured Spartobacteria bacterium. Taxonomy (GTDB): domain Bacteria; phylum Verrucomicrobiota; class Verrucomicrobiia; order Chthoniobacterales; family UBA6821; genus UBA6821. The sequence continues at coordinate 49,737 of CAIOJL010000005.1, forward strand.
GGTTCAGGAAAAAACTCCTTTGGTCATCCTGGTGCCGGAGGCTCCCTGGGCTTTGCCGATCCTGAACTCGTCCTTGGCTTTGCCTTCATCCCGAGCGCGATGCATCCTGGCGCGCTCCCCGGAGCCCGAACTCAGAAACTGGTGAGAGCACTTTACGGAACGTGAAAGCCACTGGCTCAACGGCTGTCACCCTTTATCCCTTGTACGTTAAATAACAAAGGGCAACACTTCTCATCTTCTTTTGCTTGCCATTTTAAAAAATAAAAAATACCTGCGCTATGCCCTCATCGCTTGCGCCATTGCGGCAGTATCGAGTTGGACGAATTTCGGGCACCTCTGCGGCGATGAATATTCCCAAATCTTTGAATTTGCGGCCTGGAAACTCGGCCATGTTGATCACGCCGATCTGCGACTCTGGGAGTTTGACAGTCAGATGCGCCCCTCCATCCAAATCTGGATGGTCGTAGGGGCGTACAGGCTGGCTGGTCTTTTCACGAACGAGGCCAACCCCTTTGCGATCAATTACATCATCTACCTTGCAAGTGGGATTCTTTCGATCGTCTCGATCTTGGTGTTCACGAATGCGTTCATTCACAGGGTAAAAGAAAATTACCGCGATTATTTCGTTCTCTTAAGTCTCTTCACCTGGCTGGTTCTCTACTCCAATACCCATTTTAATTCAGAGAATATTTGCGGCCACCTGCTCTTGCTGGCCGTGGGTTTGTTTTACGGGAACCTTCAGAAAACTGGGCGCATTCTTCCAATCATAGCTTCCGGAACTCTCTGGGGACTCTCATTTTCGTGCCGCTTTCAAGTCGGCTTTTCGATCCTTGGTCTGATCGTATGGTTTTTCATTATCTCATGGAGGAGGAAAACATTCGTATCTTGGATACTTCTTTCCGCAAGCCTCCTGCTTTCCATCTCCATATTCACCATCTTGGCGGATTATTTCTTTTACAGCCGTTTCGTTCTGAGTCCCTATAATTATTACTATCAGAACATTGCCACGGGCACGATGAACCGTGCTTCAGGGGTCTCGCCCTGGTTTGCGTATCTTTTCATGGTGTCGATCTGCCTGCCTTTCGGCCCCCTCTATGTCTTGGCGGCCATCCGTCAGGCCATCAGGTTTCCCCTCGATATTCTGACCAGCATCATCGCTCCGTTTGTCCTCTTCCATTGCCTGATTGGACACAAGGAAATCCGCTTCCTGCTCCCGATGCTGGGATTCATGCCGATCCTCATGATGGGGACCCTTGACGAACTGGTGAACCGCTTCCGTTATTTGCAGAAACATTTGCCTTTGATCATTCGGGTCTTCTGGACAGTGAACATCATTGCTTGCTTCAGCATACTCATTCCTGCGGCCACAGAAATCGGCGCTTGGCGTTATCTTTACGATCATTACAGGAAGCCGACCCTCCTTTATTACGAGGGAAGCGTTCACCAGAAGCTCCTTTATTACAGGAGACCCAACCTGCGCATCATTGTGTGCAAAGAAGGCGATCCGACACCATGCCCCTCGGGCTTCAATGCCTTGCTTGCAATCGATGCGAAAAGCAAGGAACCGAAACCCAACTTGCCGCAGGCCTACACGTTTTTCCCATTCGGCCTAGATAAAATCCTCCCGGCAGCCATCAAGCGCTCGATCGGTCACTTTGATCTCTACGAACTCAAGAATATCGAGTCCGAGTAAGACCACTTGGCTCAAACCCTTTACGGAATACAGGCTGGCGGATAAACTACCTGTATGAGCGAAGCGCCAAGCGCACCATTTTCTGCACAAACTTCTCCAACCCCTTGGAAGATAGGGAATGAAAAGCTCTGCCGAGTCACCGACACAGCCTCCAACCGTCTCACCTCTTTGCTAACTAAGCAGGGTCGTCCCAATGGGGCCCTGCGCGTTGCCGTGATCGGGGGGGGGTGCTCGGGACTTCAATACAAGATGGATCTCGTCGATGGTCCAGTGCCGCGCGACATCCTCGTCCCCTCCAAGGGAGTGAATATCGTTATCGACCCAAAGAGTGCCCTCTTTGTCAGCGGCTCAGAGCTCGACTACAGCGATGATCTCCAAAAAGGGGGGTTCAAGGTGACCAACCCTAACGCCGTCGCCCACTGCTCCTGCGGGGAGAGCTTCTCGGCCTAAGAAGAAAAGATTTCACAGGCTGTGAATTATGAATCCTTTTGATCTCCTTGGACTCTCTCGTCGTCCCCTGCTTTCCGATGAAGAAATCGGATCAGCCTACCGGAAACTGGCCGGTGAGTCCCATCCGGATCAGAGCGGTGGTGATGCAGCCATCTTCCGCGAGATCAGTGAGGCAGCAGCGATCCTACGTGATCCTTCCCGACGTCTCCGCCAGCTTTCCGGTTCTTCCGTTGGATCGCAGCTTCCACCAGAAGCAGACCAACTTTTTCCTCGGATTGCAACGCTACTCCAACAGGCAGACAACCTGATTAAAAAACAAGCCGCAGCATCCAATGCCCTGGCGAAGGCTCTATTGGCAGCTCCGATAAAGAACCTGAGGGCTGATCTCGATTCCACTCTCAATCAACTCCACAAATGGAAGACTTCACTGGATCAGGAACTGGCCAAGATCGACTCCCGATGGCCCGAGCATGATCCGAACGCTGTCAGCCTACTTGCTGATTCCTATACCTACGCAGGCCGGTGGGAAAGCCAACTCAGAGAGAGGAAGCTGTCTCTTGATTGTATTTGATTCACAAGGATGAAGGGGATGAAGGAGATATTATCCAATCAATCAACTCTTTCTCATCATCCCTTTAATCCCCTTCATTCCTGTGAATCTTTGTTCAAACTGATTCATCCCTGTGATTAAAATCATTTCCAAATGATTGCCGGCATCGACCTTGGAACCACTAATTCCCTCATCGGGGTCTATGAAAGCGGCTTCCCCACTCTCTTGGCCGATTCTGAGGGAAAGCGGCTCATTCCCTCCGTGGTCTTTTACCCGGAGAACGGAATTCCGGTTGTGGGCCGCGAAGGCCTCCGGATGCAGGCACTCCATCCCGAGCGTGCCGCAGCCTCGGTGAAGCGATTCATTGGTCGCCGTTTTGGAGAGGAAGAAACAGAGGCGCTTTCTGGCCCCAAGGGCTCTCCCGTCACCCTCCCTATTAACGGGAAAAACCTGACTCCCGAGCAGGTCTCCGCGGAGATCCTCAAAACACTCAAGGTTGTTGCCGAAGAACGTCTCGGCACATCAGTTAACCGTGTGGTCATCACTGTCCCAGCCTACTTCAACGACGCGCAACGTGCAGCCACCCGCAGGGCTGGGGAGCTTGCGGGTTTCGTTGTGGAACGCATCCTAAGCGAGCCCACGGCTGCAGCCCTGGCCTACGGTTTGGATCGCTTACAGGAAAACTCCAAGGTGGCTGTCTACGATCTGGGTGGAGGTACCTTCGACCTCTCGATCCTGCGGCTCGACAACGGCGTCTTCCAAGTACTCTCAACCCACGGCGACACTCGCCTGGGAGGTGATGATTTGGATGAAGCGATCGCAGGACTGCTTCTCCGTGAGGCCGGCATCACGGCGTTAACTCTGGAAATGAAAGTCCGTCTGAAGGAAGCTGCGCGCGCGGCCAAGGAGCTCCTTTCAAACGAAGAATCAACAGCCGTCCTGCTCCCCTTCATGGAGGGATCAAAGAGTCTTGAGGTTCCGCTCACCCGATCGCAGGTCGAGGAAATCTGTGGACCGATCATCGCGAGGACGCGTGCCCATTGCCTGAGAGCATTGGAGGATGCCGGTTTGAAGTCCGAGGAGATTGATCAGGTGATTCTGGTCGGCGGCTCGACCCGGATGCCGCTCGTTCAGCGCCTTGTAGCTGAGATCTTTGGTAAGCAGCCGAATCTCTCACAGCATCCCGACGAGGCAGTCGCTCTAGGTGCCGTCCTGCAGGGAGCGATTCTGGAGGGAAACCTCCGGAATATCGTCCTACTCGATGTCACACCTCTCTCGCTCGGGATCGAGACCTTCGGAGGCCTCATGAATGTCATTATTCCACGGAACACCACGATCCCTACCAAGGCGGGAGAGATGTTCACCAATGCCGTGGCCGGCCAGAGCGGCATGAAGATCATTATTCTTCAGGGAGAACGGGAACTTGCCGGTGACAACTGGACGCTCGGCTCTTTCCAGATCCCCTTTCCTCCCTTACCGAAAGGAGCAGCCCGAGTCGGAGTACAGTTCTCTATCGATGCCGACGGCATCCTTCAGGTGCTGGCCCGGGATACCGTTACGGGTTCGGAAAAGATCGTTGAGATCCAGAGCGCGGTGGAAGTATCCGATGAGGCCGTCGAGGCAATGCTGGCGGGATCGCTGGAGCACGCCATCGAAGATATGGATGCCCGGATTTTCACGGAAGCACGACTCAAGGCCGAGGAGATGCTCCCAGCGGTGAAGGTGGCGCTGGAACAGTTCGGATCCGAACTTCCCGAATCTGAAGTTCTGGATATCCGGGAAAAATCATCCGAAGTTCAAGCTGCCCTGGCTTCCAAGGAAACCACCCGACTTAATCAGGCGATCTCATCACTCGACGACGCCACTCAAACACTGGCGACAAAGTTAATCGAGAGGGGGATGGGGTAGTCCTTTCGTAGTCAATCCCCCTTTTAACTTTCATCTTCTAACTTCTAACAACATTGATCGAAAAACATCTCGTCCAAATCACAACTGAATTAGGCCTCCAGCCCCGTCAGGTTGCCGCCACTGCGGTCCTGCTCGAAGAGGGAGCTACTGTTCCCTTCATCGCCCGCTACCGCAAGGAACGCACCGGGGAACTAGACGAGGTGAAGATCACCGCGATCCGCAATCGCCTGGAGCAGCTCGAGGTGCTCGACAAGCGGCGCGAATCGATCATTGCCTCACTCGAGGAACGCAAACTCTTCAACGAGGAACTCCGCTTCAAGGTGGAGACTGCCTCCAGCCTGAACTCACTCGAGGACATCTACCTTCCCTTCAAGCCGCGCAAACGCACCCGTGCGACCATCGCGAAGGAACTCGGTCTGGAACCTCTTTCCGATATCCTCTGGGCTCAGGATCCCGCGACCGATCCGGAGGCACTTGCTGTCCCCTATGTCGGCAACTCAGTCACCGTCGATGCCAAGACCTCCACCCTCGATACCGTGGCCGCCGTCCTAGCTGGTGCACGAGACATCCTGGCCGAGCGGATTAACGACGACTCCACATTGCGTGCCCAACTCCGCAGCCTCTACCTGAACAAGGGAGTCATCAAATCGACCCTTATTTCCGGCAAAGAAGAGGAGGCAGCCAAGTTCAAGGACTACTTTGACTGGAGCGAACCGGCCGCCACTGCGCCTTCTCACCGCATCCTCGCCATGCGTCGCGGCGAGACCGAGGGATTCCTCTACTTCCGACTCACGCCGCCCCAGAACGAGGCGCTTGGCATTCTCTTCATGCTCTTTGTGAAAGGGAATTCAAGGGCCTCCGAACAGGTGAAGCTAGCCTGCGAGGATTGTCTGAAACGACTGGTGGGCTTCGCCATGGAGGTCGAGGCCCGCGGTTTTTACAAGAAGAAGGCCGACGAGGAGTCGATCCGCGTCTTTGCCGACAATCTCCGTGAGCTCCTGCTAGCCTCCCCTCTCGGACAGAAGATCACGCTCGGCATCGATCCTGGATTCCGCACCGGCTGCAAGATTGTTCTGCTCGACCGTCAGGGAAAGCTCCTAGCCAATGAGGTCATCTATCCGGGGCGGAGCTGGGGCGAGGAACTCGAAGCCGCCGAGGCCATTCTGAATATGGTCCGCCTTCACAAAGTGGAGGCCATCGCCATCGGCAACGGCACCGCCTCGCGCGAGACCGAGTCCTTCGTGAAGAAACTCAAACTTCCCTTCTCCATCCAGATCGTCGTGGTGAGCGAGAGTGGGGCATCCATCTACTCGGCGAGTGAAATCGCCCGTGAGGAATTCCCCGACTTGGACCTGACCGTCCGCGGAGCCGTCTCCATTGGCCGACGCCTCATGGATCCTCTGGCTGAGCTCGTAAAGCTCGATCCGAAATCGATCGGTGTTGGCCAGTACCAGCACGATGTCGATCAGGCCGCTCTGAAGCGTTCCCTCGACGATGTCGTCATCTCCTGCGTGAACAAGGTAGGCGTCGAGCTCAACACGGCCTCCCGTCATCTCCTGGCCTATGTCTCGGGCCTGAACTCCCGCACGGCGGCGAGTCTCGTCAGCCACCGTGATGCCAATGGCCCATTCAAGTCCCGCGCTGAGCTGCTCAAGATCAGCGGCCTGGGGCCGAAGGCCTTCGAACAGGCGGCGGGGTTCCTTCGGATCAGCGACGGCGCCCATCCCCTCGATGCCAGCTCCGTCCATCCCGAGCGGTACGAACTCGTGGATCGCATGGCGGCAGATATCGGCTGCTCCGTGGCCGACCTGCTGCGAGATCCGGCCAAGCGATCAGCAATCAGGCTCGAGAGCTATGCCACCCCAGAGGTGGGGCTTCCGACTCTCAAGGACATCGTCGCCGAGCTGGCCAAGCCGGGCCGCGATCCGCGCGAGCAATTCGAGGCCTTCAGTTTCGCAGACGGTGTCGAGAAAATGGAGGATCTCCAACCGGGCATGAAGCTCCCCGGCATCGTGACGAATGTCACCGCCTTCGGGGCCTTCGTCGACATCGGGGTCCATCAGGACGGCCTCGTTCATATCAGCCAGATCAGCGACGACTTCGTCCAGAACCCCGCTGAGTTTCTGAAGGTCGGCCAGAAAGTCCAGACAACTGTTATGGAGGTAGACCTGCCCCGCAAACGCATCGCCCTCTCGCTGAAGACCAAGATCGACCTCACTCCTCGTGATCCTAAGGGCGGGGGAGCTCCGGGTGGTGATCGCCGCGGTCAGGGAGGCCGAGGAGAGGATCTCAGCCGTTTTATGCGCAACGATTCAGGAAAACCCGGAACCGGTGGAGACTGGTTCTCCAAGGCTCAGCAGAAGAAATTCTAAGATCCAAAAGATCTCTGCAGTCTCCTCCCCAAATCCCCTGCGGCTGGAAAGGTTTTGCCAGAAGCTGATGAGCATGAAAGAACAGACCCATGCATGCAGTCATACGCCACTACCACTTCGCCCCCAAGGACAGCAAAGAGATCGACCAGAAAATCGCCGATGAGTTCTTGCCGATCATCCGGTTAGCAAAAGGGTTCGTCCGCTACTACTGGCTCGACAACGGGAATGGCGAAGGCACCTCAGTCAGTGTTTTCCATGACAAGGATGGTGCGGACGATTCCGTCCGACTGGCCGCATCCTATGTGCATGAACATCTTGCTGACTTGATGAAGCAGAAGCCGGAGATCATCGAAGGGCCGGTTGTCGTGCATGACTAATTCCCGGAGGCCGTTACGTCGCTTCGAGCCGGAGCGAGGTATTGCCGGATAAATCTCTTGTTGCGGGGTACTTGCTTCTTGATCATCCGGACGTGATCAAAACACCCCCCCTACTCCTCCTTCTCCTCCTTCTCCTCACCCCATCCTTGCTGCGGGCACAAGGAGCACCATCCGCACCCATGCCCTCTCCCAGCACCTCCACAGCGCCTTTTCCGACTGATGGCCGCGGCAACCCGAAGGTCGCGCATCTCGGTCAATCAGTCGACCAGATGATCTATGATTTCATGGAGGAGCAGCAGATCCCGGGCCTGACCCTCGCGATCGTGCAGGCCCCCTACATCACGAGGCTTGTCGGCTACGGACTCTCGGACATTGAACAGAGGCGACTTGCCTCCACCAAGACAGTCTGGGCCATCGGGCCGATCTCTCAGGGGTATGCCGCCGTGGCCATCATGCAACTCGTTGAGCAGGGTAAGCTCGACCTCCAAGACAAGGCCTCCAAGTACATTCCGGATCTCCCTGCGGCCTGGAAGAGCATCTCGATTCTCCAACTCCTTCAGCATGCGAGCGGGATTGCGGATTACCGCTCACAGGGTGTTTATGACACTGCAAAAGGCCTCCCCCCCGCAGAACTCATCGCGACGCTGAGGGACCAACCTCTCGCCTTTAAGCCCGGCACCGATGTAGCGCAGAGCGCCACGAACTTCCTACTGCTGGCTCTCATCGTAGAAAAAGCCTCCGGCGCTTCCTACCGGGACTTCGTCTCCAAGAATCAGATCGAGGCACTCCGCTTGAGGCACACTCTGTTTGCAGAGGATATCTGCAATCTTAAGGAGGAGAACGTGACCTTGAACGCAAACAAGCACAAAGCCTTTCTAACAGATCGCACTCTCATCGATCCGACGGAACACGCAACGGGCTACACGGCCGAACTTACACCAGTTCTTGTTTCAACCTTCACGGGTCTCAAGGGCTTCAGTGACATCTGGGCCTCAGCCGAGGATATCAGCCTTTGGGACATCGGCTTAGCCGGCTCCCTCCTCATCGCCAAACCCGAGAACCGTGCGCTCATCTACCACCCGACCAAACTGGATAACGGCAAGGTAGTTCCATGCATGGCCGGATGGCAGTTCTACCACCACAAGGGACTGATGGAAATCAAGGGGCACGTTCCGGGCTTTTCCTCCTCGCTGAGCCGGTTCACCGACCCCTCGGAGTTGGTCTGTGTGACGCTGCTGGCCAATAAGGAAGGGATTGATTTCACCAACCTCGGACGCCGCATCGCATCGGCCTTCGGAAGTTCGCTCCAATCGGGCGGGGATGACCGGAATGTCTTCTTGAGGGAAAGCTCCTTCGGCGTTGACGAAACCATGGCCCGCATCGAGGCGGAATTGAAAAGGAGGAACATCCCGGCCTTCGCCAGGTTCGACCATGCGCAGAATGCCAAGGAAGTGAATCTGGAACTGCGTCCTACCCGGGTCATTGTCTTCGGGTCCCCCTCCGTCGGGACGGGACTAATGCAAGCTGACCAAAGCATCGCGCTCGAACTGCCGCTTCGGATCTCAGTGTGGGAAGATGCAAAGGGAAGCATCTGGGTGGCCTTCCCTCAGATGAACAAGTTGACGGCCGCCTACGGGCAGGAGGGGAATCCCGTTGCCGTCAAGATGCAGTCACTACTAGAGGAGATTGCAGCCAAGGCTTGCTCTGCATACTGAAATCATGGGGCAGAGCCTCCCCACCAGCCTAATTCTAGAAGCTCAGAGGACCGGTCCAGCGCTCCGTCCGAGACCTCCAATCAGGGGAGAGTGTGATCTCGAGTAGCTTTTTGTTGATTTCCGAAAACTCAGGAAGGCCGGGCCTGGTGGCCATGGCATAGAAGAGGACTTTGGAGCGAACAATAGAAAGCATAAAGTGCCCGGGGAAATGGTTCATGGCTATATAACTCAGTGGGGTGGCATCACCTCCAAAGGCCGTGATCTCACCCCTATCAAGGGCAGCTAAACCCTCCTCTGGGCTGGAATACTCCATGACCGGAAGCCCTCTTTCACGAAGGGCAAGATCCAGAGATGAGCCCTTGAATGCACCCGTCCGATAATGAACCAGATCCTCGATCTGAAAAACCTTTGAACTCGTATTGGCCGCTGTGATTGCAGAGGCAATAGCCCCCGTGAAGATGGCAACAAAACAGATGCCCAAAACAGCCAGAAGATACGTGAGA
>CAIOJL010000006.1 GCA_903858595.1 uncultured Spartobacteria bacterium
AGTTCTCTTGGGATCACGGTCTGGGTGAAGTATCCCTCGCTGATAAAGTTCGGCACGATGTAGACATCCGGGGAAGAGACCGAGTGCAGTATCTCCCTCATGGAGGGCTCCTCCTTCCAGAAACAGCAGAGGACCTGGTCGAAGATGCCCCGCTCACGGATGGCATCGGCAAGACGGTGATTGGGCTCGCTGGAATCCGGATTGGTCGTCGATCCGTGACCGACTATCAGGAGTGTTGTGCCGGGGCGCTTTTCCATTTCTGTAAGAATAATTGTCAGGGAGAAAGGAGCAAGGGAATCAAGCCTGCACTCGCCAGCTTCCAACTTTTACTTCAGGTCTTCCAGCGCATCCCGGATGGCCACGGTGATGTCTCGCCCCCCATCCCCCCCGATTCGGGCGTCGATCTCCTCGAGGCGGTGGATCCACTCGCTCACCTCCTTTCTTGTGTAGGGACCTCCTGCGGCTTCGCAAAAATGGGTACGGCATCCGAAGGGACGTCCCTCGTAGATCATGCAGCGTGATGTGTAGGGATGGAGGAGTGGACAGGCTCCATCCTCGCGATTCGGTAGTTCCTTGCGTCCTGAAGCACGGACAGCCTTGGCGGCCGTGAGAGCCTCCCCTTTGGTCAGGACGGGAGTCTGTCCTGTGAGATGAAAGCGGCAGCACTCGGTCTGCAGCGTGCAATGTCGCTCGGGAGGATTGGCCTTCAGTTCAGCATAGATCTGCCGGACTCCGGCAACGGCCTCTTCGGTGTCGCGACGGGGGTCAGAGGTTTTGTGGGGGTTACGTTTACGCACGGGGATAAAAAATTATGAAGAATGAAGTAAGGGGAGTCAGATCGAAGTGCCGCACGCATGTGCGCTGGCCCAGGACCATTGAAAATTATAGCCGCCTAGCCAGCCCGTGACATCCACAACTTCACCGATGAAATACAGGCCCGGAACCTTTCTTGATTCCATGGTCTTGGAAGAGAGTTCGCCGGTGTCGATCCCTCCGCAGGTCACCTCTGCCTTAGGGTATCCCTCCGTGCCAGAGAAGGACTGCTGCCAGCCTTGGAGTGATGCATGCAGTCTTTCGATCTCCTCCTTGCTGCACCTAGCAAGTGGTTTATCGGGAGCATTTCTGGCACACCATGCTTCTGCAAAACGTCGCGGCCAGACCTTGGAGAGGTTCTGCAATGCCGTTGTTCCGCTACGAATCGATGCAGCGAAAGCCTCTGAATCAGCCTTCTCCGGGAGCAGGTTCATGGAGAGAGGCGAACTTCCGTCCCAATATGAGGAGATCTGGAGGATGGCCGGCCCGCTCACTCCTCGATGGGTAAAGAGCATGGCCTCCTCAAATCGACGGCCCCCGGCAGTGATTCGCACCGGGAGAGCCACTCCGGCAAGCGGCTCATAAAAGCTTTTTTCGGAGGGTTGGAAGTTGAGGGGAACAAGTCCTGGTCGGAGTGCTGTCACGCTGATTCCGAACTTCCTAGCGACCCGATAACCGAGATCACTGGCGCCGAGCTTACGAAAGGAGAGGCCTCCCGTGGCCACCACCAACGCATCGGAGTGAAAAGTTCCCCGTGAGGTCTGGATGACGTACTGATCGAACTTCTCGACTTCCCGGACATCACAATGGGAGAGGATCCGGACCCCCGCCTCCCGGCATTCTGTTTCCAGCATTCCGATGATCTGGCGTGAACTGCCGTCGCAGAACTGCTGTCCGAGCTTTTTTTCATGGTAAGGAATTCCGTGCTTTTCGACGAGGGCGATGAAATTCCAGGGCGTGTATCGTGCCAGTGCCGATTTGCAGAAATCACGATTCCCGGAGAGGTAGTTCTCTGCAGAGGCGTTGATGTTGGTAAAATTGCAACGTCCTCCCCCCGAGATTTCGATCTTCTTTCCGAGGCGTTCATTGTGTTCCAGAAGAAGGACTCTCTTTCCACGATTCGCCGCCGTGAAGGCGCAGAACATGCCACCTCCACCACCGCCAATCACGATGACATCATACTGTTCGGGTATCTCCGTGCTCACCAGATAGTCATGACAGAGGGGGGCTGCGTGGGAAACAAGGGAAAGTATAAATGATGAACTATGAAGAATGAATTGGCGTGGTGAGTGAAAAAGGCGCGATTGCCGAGACTTTTATACTTCATCATTCATCATTCATACTTCATTCCCGTCCGTTCCTTGGTGACGTGGGCTTCTTTAGTGCGTAGAATCCCTGCCTTATGGAAAAACACCGCTTCGACAGCCTTGGGCTCTCACCTGAAATCCTCAAGGCAGTCGCCCAGCTTGGTTTTGAGGAGGCCACGCCGATTCAGTCCGCCGCGATTCCGGTCCTGATGGAAGGAGGAGATCTGGTGGGACAGTCCCAGACCGGCTCCGGGAAGACAGCGGCATTTGCAATTCCCGCGATCGAAAAAGTCGATCCCGCCAGCAAGGCCGTTCAGGTCCTGATCCTTTGCCCCACCCGCGAGCTCGCGGAGCAGGTCGCCGACGAGGTGCACCGGTTGACTGCCTTCAAGCGCTCTATCCACTCGGTGCCCATCTATGGTGGCGCCTCCTATGACCGTCAGCTTTTTGAGCTCAAGAAAGGTGTCCAGATCGTCATCGGTACTCCCGGACGTATCATCGACCATCTTGAGCGCGGCACCCTTAAGCTGAATCAGCTCAAGGTCGTGATCTTGGACGAGGCTGATCGGATGCTCGACATGGGTTTCCGCGATGACATCCAGAAAATCCTGGACGCGACGCCGGATGAGCGCCAGACGGTCTTCTTCTCAGCCACACTATCAGGTCCGATCAAACAGCTCATCAGCCGCTACTCCCGCGATGCCAAGACTGTCGCGATCGAGCGAAAGGATGTTGCCGCTCCTGACATAGAGCAGTTCTTCTACGAGATCCCGCCGCGCGGCAAGACCCAGGCCCTTATCCGTCTGGTGGACTTCCATGCCTTCCGACTCGGTATTATTTTCTGCAACACTCAGCGCATGGTGGACGAACTTGCCGATGCCTTGCTAGCGCAGGGATTCTCCGCGGATCGCCTCCACGGCGGCATTACACAGGCCCAGCGCACGCGTGTCATGAATAAGTTCAAGAACTCCGAGTTTGAGTTCCTCGTGGCCACCGATGTCGCCGCCCGTGGCATCGATGTCTCGGATCTGGAGGTAGTGATCAACTACGACCTTCCGCATGATCCCGAAGACTATGTCCATCGTATCGGCCGCACTGGCCGTGCAGGCCGTAAGGGAATGGCCGCTACGTTCGTGACCGGACGTGACATCTACAAGATCCAGTATCTCGAGAAGTTCACCCACTCACGCATCCGCAGGGCGAATATCCCTACCTCTTCCGAGGTTGAGGGAAAGCGTTCCGAGCAGATGTTCGGGAAGGTTCAGGCCCTTTTGGCCTCAAGGAACTTCACCGACCAGACCCAGTTTACTGACCGCTTGATGGAGGAGGGGTTCCAGGCGACGGAAGTATGCTCTGCGCTCTTCTCGCTTCTGCTGGGTCAGAGCGGCGGAGAGGAGTCCCATTCGGCTCCGAAACCTGCCGGCAAGAGTGAGTTCCCCAATGAGTTGCCGGATCACGAGGGATTTGCACAGCCAAAGGGATCTAAGGGATTTAAGAAAGGGAACTTTCAGCCACGGGAGCCAGGCATTGTCCCACCCTATGCCTCTCAAGTTTCCCAGGGAGGAGGTGCGAAGCCGGGATTCAAAACTGCGGTGAAGCCTTCATTTAAGCCAGCTTTCAAAGCTCCATTTGAGAAAGGAAAACCCGGCAAATTCGCCAAGGGATTCAAGAAGGATCGTGGGCCAAGATAGTGAAAAGCAAGGTTAGGCGATTGGACTGTTAGGCTATTGGGTTTCAAGAGGCGGGGTTTCGAGTTGTGAAAAGATCCCTTCTTTTTAGCTTGGTGCTTTTGGCTCCGCTTCACGCGGATGTCTCGATGCCGCCGATTTTTGGCGATCACATGGTGCTTCAGCAGGGAGTGACTCTTCCTGTCTGGGGGGCAGCCTCGCCGGGCGAACATGTCTCGCTCTCAATCGCTAGTCTCTCAAGCGAGACTGTGGCCGATGCTTCTGGAAAATGGAGGATCACCTTGCGCCCATTGCCATCCTCATCCGAGCCCTTGGTCATTGTGATCAATGGAAACAACCGCTTGGAACTCCATGATGTCATCGTAGGCGATGTCTGGGTCTGTGCCGGCGAAGCGAATATGGCTTCCCTTCTTTCCGATGCACCTGTCGGCAAGGAATCGGATGAGAAAATCGCTGATGAGAACCTGCGTTTTTTCCAGTACGAGAACTCCCTGCACAGCTCCTCGGACAACTCCTTGAGCCGCGATGGGTATCTAGTCGGAAATGAGGCCTGCCCCAGAAAGGGACGATGGGTTGTCTGCTCCCCCGACACTGCTCCCGCCTTCTCCGCCGTGGGATATTTCTTTGCAAGGGACCTGAGAACTTCCCATCACCTCCCGATCGGGATGATCCAATGCACCCGGAAACACTCGCCCATTGTCTCTTGGATCAGTCCGAGCGGACTTACCAAGTCGCCTTCCATCCCTCCCTCTCCGGATCACGATGATCGCAACTCTGGGCAGAGCTCATGCTTCGAGCGACTGATCCATCCGCTCATACCCTACGCCATCACGGGGATCATCTGGTATCAGGGAGAGTCTGATGAGGGGAGTGACGCCCCGCAGTACCGCCGTATTCTTCCCCGTATGATCCGTGACTGGAGAGAGAGATGGGGGGAGGGACCCTTCCCCTTTTATTTTGTGTCACAAGCCGGATTTGGGGATGAGGAGGTTTCAGCCGTTGAGAGCTATCATACTCAGCCTGGCAACCCGGTCCCGGGCCGGGCATTGCCCTGGCTCAGGGAGGGGTCAGCCTGTGCACTCTTTCTGCCATTCACCGGGATGGCGCAAGCAAGTGATCTGGGCCTCGCAGACGAGAGGATTCCTCCGAATAAGCTCGATGTGGGAAGGCGTCTGGCCCTCCTGGCCCGTCATCGAGTCTATGGTGAGGAGATCATGGATTCGGGTCCTCGTTATCGAGGAATGAAACTGGAGAGGGGTAAGGATAGGGATAATGATAAAGTCCGGGTCGATTTCGATTCCGTCGGGGGAGGTCTTGTCCTTGGTGTTTCTCCTTCGAAATCAGAGGGCTTTTCCCCGTCACTTGTCACTGCTCTCAAGGGATTTGCACTTGCGGGTAGCAACCGCAAGTGGTTCCCCGCCCAAGGCCGCATCGAGAGGGAGACAGTTTTGCTCTGGAGTGACGCCGTTCCCCATCCCGTTGCTGTCCGTTACGGATGGAGGGGTTTTCCCAACGGCACTCTCTACAATAAGGAAGGGCTTCCGGCAGCCCCATTCCGTACCGACATGGATCAACCGGAGTAAACTTTTGAGACTTCCCTCTATTTTGAGTGTTTCGTCTGTGAGGGATAAGGGATTTTCCCCTCAGGTGCCGAACCATCATCAATCCGCTCAAAGCATCGACAAGTTATAAGAACATTGGCTCGTCTTTTCTGAAAATTGCTTTAGATTTTATATCCAAGCCTTTTCCCGTTGTGCTTCTCTATCTTCTCCGTCATGCCGAGGCCGAACCCCATCGGGCCGATGACTTCACACGTCGCCTGACGGAAAAGGGCTCCAAGCAGGCACGTCGTATTGGTTGCTTCATGAAGGAGCAATGCTTTAGACCTCAGATCATTCTCACCAGTCCCGTCGTTCGTGCCCGTGAGACGGCGGAGATCGTTGCGAAGCTTTTAGGTAAACCGCTTCTCACCGAAGTTTCCTGGGCCGCTTGCGGAATGAATCCCGATGTGTCCCTTGCCGAGTTATCCGCTTATGCAAAATTGGATTCCCTCATGATTGTGGGGCACGAACCGGATTTAAGTTCCCTGAGCGCCTCGCTGATCGGGCTGGAATGGAGCGAGTCCATTCAGTTTGCAAAGGCCTCTCTTCTTGGGGTGAACCTCCCTCGTCTGCAGTTTGGATCGGGGATCCTGCAGTATCTCCTACCTGTGAAGTTTTTATAAAATCACTCCCATGAAATCACTCCTTCTCACCAACGAATATCCGCCGCATATCTACGGGGGCGCGGGTGTTCATGTCGACTACCTGAGCCGTGAACTTGCCAAGCTGATGGAGGTTGAGGTGCGCTGTTTCGGCGATCATGATGAGAAGATCGGAAGCATCGAGGTCAGGGGATTCGCCCTTGGCACTCCCGAGATGACCTGCCCCAAGTCCCTTCAGAGCCCGCTGGGCGCCTCGCGCCGGTGTGTTGACTTCAATGGGGCTGGAATCAACGCCGACCTCGTCCATTGCCACACCTGGTACACTCATCTGGGCGGCATCATGGCCAAACTGAACTACGGCATCCCGCTGGTGATTACTGTCCATTCACTCGAACCTCTGCGCCCCTGGAAGCGCGAACAGCTTGGAGGCGGTTATGACTTCAGCCTCTGGGTGGAAAAAACAGCCCTCGAAATGGCCGATGCCGTGATTGCAGTCTCGGAGGAAACCAAAAAGGATATTCTCTCCCTCTTCAATGTTAGCGCTGATCGCATCAGCGTGATTCACAACGGCATCGATCTGAACGAATATCGTCCTACCAGAAATCCCGAGATGCTCCGATCGCTTGGAGTTGATCCCGATCGTCCGTATGTCCTCTTTGTTGGCCGTATCACCCGTCAGAAAGGGATCATTCACCTTGTACGTGCAATCCGTCACCTGAATCCCGGTTTCCAGGTTGTGCTCTGTGCCGGCGCCCCTGACACGCCCGAAATTGCTGCGGAGATGCAGCAGGCGATTGCCGCTGCGCAGGAGCATCACGGTGAGATAGTCTGGATCGAGAAGATGGTGAGCCGTCCCGAAGCGATTGTTCTCTACTCAGGCGCTTCTGTTTTTGTCTGCCCCTCGATCTACGAACCGTTCGGCATCATTAATCTCGAAGCCATGGCCTGCGGCACGCCTGTCGTTGCCAGCGCCGTGGGCGGCATCAAGGAGGTTGTGGTGGATGGAGAGACCGGTTTCCTTATCTGCCTTGAGCAGATGAAAGAGAGTCCTTTCGAGGCGACCGAGCCCGAGACCTTTGCCTCAGACCTCTCCTCCAAAATCAATCTCTTGATGGCCGATCCCGAGCTTGCTTCTCGAATGGGGGCCGCCGGAAGGAATCGCGCCGAAGAGCTCTTCGGCTGGGATGCGATTGCCCGCAAAACTGAGCGACTTTACGCCAAGCTTCTGCAATTGTAACAAAATGTTCATTGATCGAGTTAGGGTGCATGCGAAGGCGGGAGATGGAGGCGATGGTTCCGCCAGCTTCCGTCGTGAAAAGTTCATCCCGAAAGGCGGGCCGGACGGCGGCGACGGCGGCGATGGCGGGGATGTCATTCTCCGTGCCGACAACCATATCGACCAATTGGCCAATCTTTTCTTCGAGCCAATCCTGAAGGCCAAGCCGGGAGGCAAGGGCTCCTACCGCCAACGGCACGGCAAGTCGGCTCCCGATCTCGTGGTGCCGGTTCCCGTCGGCACCCTGATCTACCGGTTCCAGACACCGGCCCCTCACGATCCCTTTGCCGACCCCGAGTTGATCGATGGCGAGGAACTCACTTCCGATGAGCCTCGTGCTAAGAAAGGCCTCGCCGACCCGATGCCCGAGGATCTGGTCGCTGACCTGGACGAGGTGGGCAAGGCATTCATCATCTGTCACGGAGGGAAAGGGGGACGTGGCAACATCCACTTCAAGAGTTCCCGAAATCAGGCTCCCAGACGATTCACTGAAGGAACCGAAGGTGATGAAAGTTGGTTCCTACTCGAGATGCGCTCCATCGCCTTTGCAGGCCTGGTCGGCTATCCGAACGCAGGAAAATCAACGCTCCTTAGGTCTATCTCCCGCGCCCATCCAAAGGTCGGGTCGTATGCCTTCACCACGCGTAACCCACAGGTTGGAGTTGTCGATCTTGAGGATTATCACAAGACAACCGTTGCCGATATTCCCGGATTGATCGAGGGAGCCCATGAGAACAGGGGCCTGGGCCATCAATTTCTGCGTCATGTCATGCGCTGCGCCTATCTGCTCATGGTGCTCGATATGGCCGGATCCGAGGGACGCAGTCCCTTGGATGATCTGAATGCTCTTCGCAAGGAACTGGAACTCTACAATCCCGAATTATCAGAACGTCCCTGGTGTATCATCGCCAATAAGATGGATATGCCCGAAGCTGCGGCCAATCTCAAGCTCTTCAAAAAGAAATTCAAGGGTGTCACGATTCTTCCGATTTGTGCCGAACTGGGTGAGGGGATCCCCGAATTGAAGGCCTTTCTCCAGGAGAAGGTCGTTGAGCGGGAGACAAGTCTTGCCGAGGAGAAAGCTGCCAAGCTGAAGGAAGAAGGGGGAAATCCTACCTTGGACTACTAAAGTTGGTTCCTTTTGTGACGGAATTCTTACTTCACACCTCTTGATTAAATAGACCACTTGGGCTTACTTCACTTTTATGAATTCACAGGAAGCCACCCTTATCAACGAACTCTTTGACCGTGTCGCCCAGTCCCCTGGGCAACAGCACGACCAGGAAGCCGAGCAGCTCATTCAGTCCAAGATCGCCGCCACTCCACACGCTCCCTATGTGTTGGCACAAAGCACGATTATCCTCCAGCAGGCCGTCACCGCGGCTCAGGCCAGAATCTCGGCCCTCGAAAAACAGATTGCAGAAGCTGGCAATCAGGCGCAGGGGGGAAGCTTTCTCTCCGGCGTCGCCAACCTCTTTAGCCCACCACAGCTAGCACCAGCACGCTCGTTTCCCCCACCTTCGATTCCGGCTCAGGCGACCGCACCGCAGGGCGGGGGATTCCTTCAGAATGCCATGGCCACCGCCGCGGGCGTTGCCGGCGGGGCGCTCCTCTTTCAGGGCATCGAAAACCTCATGGGACACGGGGGCGGTTTTGGCGGGGGGAACCAGCCCACGGAAGTCGTCAACAACTACTACACGGATGGAAATAACGACCCTACACACGGTGACGGATACGACGTCGTCGATAACGATACCTCGGACTTCGATAGCGGCAACGATGATGGCGGCGGCGACTTCGGGGGCGATGTCTGATGTTCCTCTCCAAGAGGGATGTCTATCTTTCCTTCCGAGCTAGAGGTTTAAATAATAATGTGGCCTTCGATTTGCGCGCACCATTGGTGGCTTAGCAAGGAGCAAGCGAAGCGGGTGTAGTCACTGCGCTACAGTCCAACCGATACGACGCTGCTATACGCCAAATGCTGCTACAAAGAATGGCTCTATTATTGTTTAAAATCCTCTCACTAGCGTCCGGTTATAAGTCCCACAGCATCAACTGGTTATTTTTGTGAGGCATATAAGATTTGAGGTCTTCTTCTGTAAGTAGTTCATGGATAGGCACCTTCTCAAACGGATGAACACTTAAAAGCTGGAAGGTTCTGTGGAGTCTGCCGGGGAGTTGAAGCTGCTTGGGAAGGATGGCCACCATGAGGTAAACTGCGACCGCAATCCAGAT
>CAIOJL010000007.1 GCA_903858595.1 uncultured Spartobacteria bacterium
CAGGGAGACCCTGAAGCGCTTGGCAATCTGATCCCGTGTCGCCTCATCCTTGTCATAGCTATCAAGTATCCGTTCTCGGAGATCCAAAGAGAGTGTTCTCATCCACCACCTCTATCACCTCACATCACAAACGGCTACACTGTTATTTAATAATGCTCTAGAAGGTCACCCGAAAAATCTTTGGCTCAACCCTAAGCAACCGCTGATTGAGTGAGTTTTCAGAGTGCCCTTCGTTTTGCCCTGCTTTTTCAGCACCCAGCTAACAGATTCTCCGGGAGGGTTGCAGCAGGTTTGGATTCCATTCATCGAGAGTCAGGGAGTCTTTTTCCCAATAATATTTCAGGTCATCATCGACCCAGTTTGAATAAATATCGTCCCATTCAATATCGGCATGGGGATAGAGGGATTTAATTTCTACTGGTTCACTCTTAGGCTGATAGCGGATATCCATGGAGAGCCGGATGAATTGACGATGCTGACATCGCAGGGCCTTATGGATGGTTAAGCTTGGGAAGGTTAGCACATCCCCAGCCTCGAAATCGGTTTCGGCCCAATCGGTTTCCCAGGGGCAGGTTTGGGCTGCAACCCCCCCGGCCCCTTTTGATAAGGTGATGGGTACATAACCCAGACGATCGGAGCTTCTCAGCACGCTCAATCCTCCCATGCTGCGGGGACAATCTCCGAGAGGGATCCATGCTGTCCAGGTATTGGTCGAACCTTGAATTGCCGGAAAATCCTGATGAGGTGGAGTGGGAACCATGACACGATGACCCGTGACCATTCTGGCAATGTGCCGGGGATGCACCAGTACCTCGTCTTGAAAGAGTTCTTTGTAGAGTGCTTTGAGTCTATCGTGATGTGGGAATCGGTGAAAGCTCTCCAGCTTCTGAACATCTTTGTAGGCAGCCTCACTTACGCCGATATCACTGCGTATCTGTTCATCCGGAACCATGTTTAGCAAGTCCAGATCCATCTCTCCCCCAAGAGCATCCTGCCCGGGCTTTCGCCAGCCATATCTGTCCACAACTGAAAGAAAATCTTTTCGAAGATCCAGGATCTCCTGTCTAGGGAGGAGCCCCTTAAAAAAGAGATATCCATCCTCTTGGGCACGCTGACGCAATGCCTCAGAATCATGCAACAGGTCCATTGAATCGGTAAATCTGTTGGAAATCTCACAAGAATCATCCGATCCCTCATTGGTTGAAACTAATGGGTTTGTCATAACATTAATAAAGCAGACTGGTTTAAATCATGGAATGGCTATAAACTCCATTTCATGACTATTTCTATCAATAGCAATCCTGGATCTTTTGGGAAAAGCGTCATTGTCCATGCAAACTGGTATCATTTCTCAGCTGGGCAACAAATCCGGTTACAGTCTGAGGAGAGCCGGATGCTTCTCTGGTGCAATGCAGGGCATGGAAGGATCCGGTTAAATGGGGAATTCTTGGAGCTTACCCCGGAAGATTGGTTGCTCCTTCCCTGGGGCCGACAGATTCATTATGAAGCGTCCAAGTCAGAACCCTATTCAGTGGGAGGTATTCATATCATTCCACAACATCATAATAGAGAGCCAATCCAGTTTGAGGTTGCCCATGGAATCTCTGATCCACTCTTCCAATCGCGTTACCGTAGTGACGCTGTCTGGCCTGGGTTAGAGGGTGTTGTGAGAGGCTCCATGAGACTGGCGCCATGCCTGAAGCTGCTCTCAACTTTCATTGTAGACCGTTTCTCCATGGGAGATCCGGATCCAGCGACGATGGAATCACTTGCCATCCTGCTAAGACAGGAGATTGCTCAGGCATCAAAAGCAGGCACCGAGATAATCCCTGGCCCGTTGCAACGACTGATAGATTACGTTAAGATTCACGTGAACGATAACTTGGGGGTTTCGGATCTTGCTCGACGGCAGGGATGTGGCGTAGCGACGATTCACCGTCTCTTCCAGCGCTACCTTCGAACTACACCGGCCAAGTGGATAAACAGTCTTCGTGCTGAGGAGGCAGCAAGATATCTCCGAACAACCAATCTTAACGCCCAGGAAACCGGTCGAAGGATCGGTATATCAGATCCATTCCAATTCTCCCGCTTTTTCAAGAGACATCACGGAATCTCTCCTAAAACGTATCAGATGAAATATCACATCTGATAGGAAATCGCTTTTTGGCTTTTGGTGATTGAAGCGCAGTCGCCCTTTTAAAAAACGCCTCATTGAGGGTTGGGTGATATTCCTCACTCTCGGAAAAATCAATAAGGTGCCTTCAATGTGTGCTTCTCGGGCGGTCACAGGGTACGGCTCGGGCTTCTTTATGCCAAAAACCTCATCTGACGACACAGATTGTTGCTATAGAGGCCGATACCGTGATCAAAAACCTGGCATTAGCCTCAGGAGAGATAATTGAAGGAGCTTATGCAGTGTGGATCGAGCAGAACTGCCGGAAAGTAGGAAGGAAAATTCAGAACAAAAGGGTCAGCCGAAAGGAAAATAAGCCTAGGAGGGCGGCAAGCTCTTGTGAGAGAGAAAAGGTTCTTTCATCGTCAGCGCGACATCTCTCCAGTCTCTTTCGTTTCCTGATTTCCTGAGTTCCATATTTACCCCTCCATCGTCAGCGCTTCCCTAGTGGCCTAGTCCAGCAAGATGACCGTGAGTCTTTTCGGGCCGTGGGCACCGAGCACAAGGATGCGTTCGATGTCACCTGTGCGGGAGGGGCCGGTGATGAAACTCAGGAAGGAGGGAAACTGCTTTCCATACTTCTGCTTCACATGTTCGAAGGCAGCGGTGAGATCGGGAACCATCTGGGAGGTCCGGGCGATCACCACGTGATGGGGAGGCAGGACGGAGAGAGCGCGGCCTCCGGCACTCTCGACAGAAACCATTATGCCGCCGGTCTGGGCGACAAGAACATCGCAGCCGGTAATGCCGGCATCGCATGACTCAAGGTCGTTGATCGCATAGCCCTTCTCGGTACGGACAATGGGCAGTTCGATTTCTTCCAGAAGAGCATCAACATCCTGATGGGAATGGCTGCCGATTTTCTTCCATTGACTCTCTGTGGCGAGTTTAGTGATCAGATGGCGTGCCGCACTCATTGTCGGAACGCGTTGGAACTCGGTTGTCAGCCCCTCGGAGATCTTGGCGAAGAGATCGATCCTCTCTGGTAGTGTCTCCCCGACCTTGGGGAGCCATTCGCGCTGGGCATGGCCGTTGTGATCAGCAGCGGCTTCGCTCTGAGAGTGCGAGGTATGGGGACGCGGTGCGGGATTATTCCGCAGGGCCTCGCGGATGCGACCTAAGATAATGGCGCGTCCTCCATTCATAGCTTGCGGTTCCGTTGTTTCTTCCACTGCTCGTGGAAGGACTGCGGTGCCAGTGTCGGGAGCTTCCGCGAGTCAGTCCAGGAACGGAGAGGATCAAGGATTGTCCCGTTCACAAGGCCCTGCAGAGGTTGGAAGATCCGACCAAGACCCGAGGCCAACCTGTAGAGCGAGGGATGGCCCATCATGAGGGAGAAACCTCCGAAGGAGATCTTCTCCAGGGGGTTGGGCGCAGTCTTCGCACCGTTTCGGCGGTTTTGCAGCAAATGATGATGCAGGTCGATCTTCACCGGGCATGCCTCGGTGCAAGCGCCGCAGAGAGAGGAGGCGGCCGAGAGATGCTTCCAATCCTTGAGGCCTCGCAGATGAGGTGTGATTACCGAGCCGATCGGGCCGCCGTAGGTGGTGCCGTAGCTGTAACCGCCCACGTTTTTGAAGATGGGGCAGATATTCAGGCAAGCGCCGCAGCGGATACATCCAAGTGAATCACGCTGCTCGGCATCGGCTAGAAGTTCTGTGCGGCGGTTATCCAGAAGTACGATATGCATCTGCTCAGGCCCGTCGGGCTCACCTAGTTGGCGTGGACCGGCGTACATCGTGTTGTAACAGGTCATGGTCTGACCCGCACCGGCGGTGGCGAGCATGGGAAGGAAGAGAGAGAGATCCTCGAGCTTGGGTAGCACCTTCTCGATGCCAAGAAGCGCCACGTGGATCTTTGGAAGCGAGGTGGTCAAGCGAGCGTTTCCCTCGTTCTCCGTGATCGAGATCATACCGGTCTCCGCTATGGCGAAATTCGTTCCACTGATCCCCATATCCGCCTCGCAGTATTTTCGGCGCATGATGTCACGGGCGATCATGGTCAGCTTCTCGGGCTCATCGGTTGGCTCGGAGCCCAGCTCTTTCTGGAAGAGGTCACTGATCTGACGGCGCGTGAGGTGCATCGCGGGGAAGACAAGGTGGAAGGGAGCCTCTTTCCTAAGCTGAACGATGTATTCGCCAAGGTCTGACTCAACGACGCCGAAACCTTGCTTCTCGAGTGCGTCGTTGAGGTGAATCTCTTCGCTGGTCATCGTCTTCGACTTGATGATCGAGTGGACGTTGTTCTCCTTGGCTACCTTCAGAATGTACTCCCGAGCGGCCTCCGCATTCTGAGCCCAAAAGACCTTGGCGCCTCGGGCCGTGATCTTCTCTTCGAATTCGAGAAGATATTTGTCGAGATGGTTGATTGCCTCGTACTTGATCTCGGCGGCTAGGTCTCGCGCCCCCTGCCAGTCCTGGAAGTTGGCTTTGTTCTGGTCGCGCTTCTTGTAATAACCGCTCATACCCTTCTGGATGAAGGCACGGAATCCCTTGTCCGCTGTATAGCGGCGAGAGAGCGTCTGGAAATCTGAAGATTGCGAGGCCATTCTTTTAGCTAGATAGAGAAAGCACTCATTGGAAAAGATCGGAAAAGAAAATCTCACGTGGCGGTAGCGGATGCGAAGCAACGGCTGGACAAGCAAACGCAGAGGCGCGAAGACCCTGCAGCCTTTTCAGTGGGAGGCTTCATGGGTTAACGGGACGCCAGAATCTCGGCGAGGTGAAGGCTGCGCACGCTACTCTTCTCCTTCTCGAGCATGCCCCGGATCTGCATGAGGCAGCTGGAGTCGTTGGAGACCACGGTATCTGCGCCGGTCTCAAGTATCGAGGCGCATTTCACCTCATCCATGGCGGTCGAGATTGTGGCGTATTTCACGGCAAAGGTTCCGCCGAAGCCGCAGCAAGTCTCGGCCTCACACATCTCGATCAGTTCCAGTCCCTTCACATTGGCCAGAAGTGCACGAGGCTCGCTCTTGATCCCGAGCTCACGCAGTCCATGGCAGCCGTCATGGAAGGTCACTTTGCCATCGAACTTGGCTCCGACGTCGGTGACGCCCAGCACATTGACGAGGAAGCTGGAGAACTCATGGGCCTTGGCCGCCAGTTCGCGGGCCGCCAGCTCGTCGGTCTCTCCCTTGAAGAGATCGGGATAGAAGGCCTTGATCATCGTGACGCACGATCCGGAGGGTCCAACAACCACCTCAGCGTCTCGAAACGCCTTCATGGTGACGCGTGCCGAGGAGCGGGCATCATCCCAGTAGCCGGAGTTAAAAGGCGGTTGCCCGCAGCAACTCTGGCTCTCTGGAAAAACCACCTCGTGACCAAGTCGCTCAAGGACGCGCACCACTGACCAGGCCACGTTCGGGTAGAGCTGGTCGACGAAGCAGGGGACAAAGAGGGAGATGCGCACGCTTACTAGGAGTTTAGGCTGAAGGATGGAATGATAAATATGGAGCTCAGAAACTCAGGAAGAGATTAAAAGAACGTAGACGAAGAAAAAAGAGCTGAAACGATGAGAAGAAACACTGATAGGTCTCACCGGTTCATGAGCTGAACTTACAATTCTTTTTCCTGAGTTCCTGAGTCCCATATTAAAATCTATTTTTTTGCTAATCGCTCGAGGCATCCGGGCGGATTCGCCACCCGGATGCTTAGAGCTAATTAGCGCAGGAAGGCCTCGATCAGTCCGCCGTCAACAGCGATCACATGCCCGGTAGTCTTGCTAAGGCGGCCGCTGACACAGAGGAAGATCGCCTCCGCCTGGTCCGCAGGCTCGATCGGCACCTTGGTAAGGGTCCTGTCGGCATAGAACTGGGCGAGACGGTTTACGAGAACATCATCGGTCTCCTTGTCATCCGCGGGCAGGTTGTACTTCACGAGGTTAGCGATGACGCGGTCACGAGGGAAGAGTCCTGAGCCCTTCACGACGGTGGCGGGAGCAACGCCGTTCACACGGATGAGAGGAGCGAGCTCAATGGCCAACTCGCGGACGAGGTGGTTGGCGGCAGCCTTGGATGTGTCGTAAGCCAGCGAGCCGCGCTTGGAAACGACAGCGTTGGCTGAAGTCGTGATACACGCGGTGGCAAGAAGGCCTTGGGCCCTAAAGACCTTGGCGGCCTCCTCGACGCACCAGCAGGAGCCGATGACATTGACGTCGTAGGTGAAGCCCCAACCCTCGTCCTTAATCCGACCGTCGCGGTCGGGGGAGGCGATGAAACCGACGGTCACGACCATGCTGTCGCAGCCGCCGTAGGCCAGGATCGTGTGATCGATGGCGGCCTTGATGGTGGCGCGGTCTGTGACGTTAATCGGGGCGGAGGTGGCGAGTCCGCAATTGGAGACACCAGAACCGGAGACGCCGATGCCCATCCCATACTTGGCATTGATGGTATCCACTGTCTCCGCGGCACCCTTCACGTTCAGATCGAGGCAGGAGACATGCGCGCCTTCCTTCACGAGACGGTAAGCAGTCTCACGGCCGATACCACTTCCGGCACCGACGATGGCGACGACCTGACGGGCCATCTCCTTCTCGGCGGGCATGCGCTGGAGCTTGGCCTCCTCGAGGAGCCAGTACTCGATGTCGAAGGCTTCCTGGTGCGGCAGAGAGACATACTCGTCCATGGCCTCGGAACCGCGCATCACCTCGACGGCGCAGTTGTAAAACTCGGCGGTGACCCGACTCTCGCTCTTGTCATTGCCCCACGCAACCATTCCCAGTCCGGGGATCAGGATGACGGTTGGGTTAGGATCTCGCATCGCGGGGGAGTTGTCCCGCTTGCAGGCATTGTAATATGCGGCGTAGTCCTTTCGGTACTGCTCGATGCCCTTGGCAAGAAGCGCGCGCAGGCTCTCCAGATCACCGGTCTGAGGATTCCAGTCAACGAAGAGAGGCTTGATTTTGGTGCGAAGGAAATGGTCGGGGCAGCTGGTGCCGAGTTCGGCGAGACGCGGGGCATCAGCGCTGTTCACGAAGCGGAGGATGGTCTCGTCCTCTTGGATGGTGCCGATAAAGCGTTTCTGTTGGCTGACCTGGCCACGGAGCCAGGGAAGGATGGCGATCCAGAGTTCCTGGCGCTTCACGGCGTCGAGGCTCTGATATTTTGCCCCGCCGAAGGTCTTTTCACCCTTGTCGTGATCTGCGATGTACTTGGCAGCACGGTTGATCAGATCAAGCGAGAGGTCGTAGCACTCCTTCTGGGTGTCGGCCCAGTTGATAAGGCCATGCTGGCCCATGATGACGCCCTTGGCGTTCGGGTGCTTTTTACAGACCTCCTGGAGCTGGAGGCCCAAGTCGAAGCCGGGGCGCTGCCAAGCCGTCCAGATGACGTCATCACCATAGATCTCCTTAGTGAGTTTTTCGCTGTTCTTGGAGGCGGCGACTGAGATGGCGGCGTTCGGGTGGGTGTGATCGACATGGGCGCGCGGCACGAAGGAGTGGAGAGGCGTGTCGATCGAGGAGGGACGGGGATTCAGGTTGAAGGTCGTGTGGGTGTACATTCCAACCATGGAATCCTCGACAAGGGTCTTCGGACCCTTCTTGGGTGAGTCACCATAGATCTTTTGCAGGGAGAGGAGTTTCTCTTGATAGAGGGAGGAGAAGTTCTCGCGTTTGGAGGTGCGCAGATCGCCTCCGGATCCCTTGACCCAAAGAACCTCGGTCGGTTGGCCGGTGAGAGGATCCTTCTCGGTGATCTTGGAGGAGGTGTTGCCGCCGCCGGTGTTGGTGACGCGCTGGTCGGAACCGAGCAGGTTGGAGCGGTAGATAAGTTGGGCAACAGGATCGAGCTTGGAGGCTGCCGCGTCGTCCCAGAGGTTGGGCAGTGGTGTATGTTTCATAGGGTTAAGCATTTAGACTGAAGGCTGTTTTGCAGGTAACTGACGAACTTAGGAAAGGTCCACGAACTTGGCGTAGGCTGCCTCCCAGATGGAAGCGTCCTGTGGTTCGTAGGTATTCTGAGGGAAGGAGCGGGCGACGATCTGACGGGCTTCGGTGAGCGAGGAGACGGCCCCGTCGGCAAGCGCCTGGATAAGGATATTCCCTGCGGCAGTCGCCTCGACTGGGCCTGTGATGACGCGAAGGCCTGTGGCGCTCGCCGCGCACTGATTGAGTAGATCGTTGCGGGTGCCGCCTCCGACAACATGGAGACGATTGATCGGCCGGCCTGTGAGCAGTTCGAGTTCCCCGAGACTCTTGCGGTAAAGTAGGGAAAGACTCTCCAGGATGCAGCGTGCAATCGCGCCGACACTTTCCGGAACGCTCTGCGAAGTTTCGCGGCAATACTCGGCGATGCGCGCCGGCATGCCTCCGGAAGACATCGGGCCTCCAAATCGCAGGAAGCGTTCATCAGCGGGATTGAACAGTGAGACAAGCGCCGGTGCCTCAAGGGCTAGGTTCACCAGATCGGTGTAGGAGTGGTCGTCGGCACTCTCGCGCCAGAAACGCATGCACTCTTGGAGGATCCAGAGCCCTGCGATGTTCTTGAGCAACCGGACCGTCCCGCCATAGCCGACTTCATTCGTGAAATTGAGCTTTCTCGCCTCGTCTGTGAGCACAGGGGTGGGGGATTCCACGCCGAGCAGCGACCATGTCCCGGAGCTGAGGTAAGCCCAGCCTGGCTCGTCGCTTGCGGGGACAGCAGCGACCGCCGCGCCCGTGTCATGGGAGCAGGTGGCAACCACATGCACCGCGCCAAGACGGGTCTCTGATTGAAGCTCCGGGGTCAGTCTCCCGATCACTGTTCCGGAAGAGACGACCTTCGGGAAGATCGTCTCGGGAAGACCTAGTCGTGCGATCAGCGGGCGGGCCCAGGCCATCGTTGCAGGATCAAAGAGCTGGGTCGTGCTGGCCAGCGAAGCCTCAGCCACGGGATCTCCTCCCAGAAGGTGGTTGATGGCATCGCCGATCAGCAGGAATCGATCCGCAAAGCCGAGGATCTCGGAACGCTGCAGCAGGTCCGTGTGGAGCTGGCAGAGCGTATTGATCGTCATGAACTGGATGCCGGTCGTCGCGTAAATCTCCTCCCGGGTGACATCTCCAAGGCGCTCGTAGGCACCATCGGTCCGCTCGTCGCGATATTGGTAGGGGGCGGAGAGAAAGGGTTCGCGGCCCTTCATGAAGGCGTAATCAACACCCCAGGAGTCGGAACTGAGTGACTGGATTGGAAGCCCTCTGGTTCCAGCTTTCTTCAACCCTACAACGATCTGGGCGTAGAGATGAAGCAGATCCCAACGACGTGAGCCGTTCACCAACACCGCTGCATTGGTGAAACGATGAATCTCCTCCAGCTTCAGTAGCCCATCCCGAAGCGTTCCGAGCATGACACGGCCACTCTCAGCACCAAGATCAATAGCAAGATAGTGGGTTGATTCGCTCATGGGAAACTAGATCTCTGCATAACGGATTTTAGAGTCAGCCTCTCTTGGAAAGAACGCTCTTTTCGTAGTAGCGGACGTCGGCCATCCAGTCCGAGGTAACGTTGTTCCTGAGACAGAACTCCTCCCAGACGGCTCCCGTTGGCAGGGTCTTTGATTCCTCCATGAGTGCTAGGCGCTCCCAGAGGAAGCCGCTCTCCTCGGCGTTACGAATCTTCCCGATCGGTTGGAGAAGTGCCAGCAGGAGCGCCTTCTGGGCGCTCCTGGTTCCAATGACCCAGGCAGCGATGCGGTTCATTGAGGCATCGAAGAAGTCGAGGCCGATGTGCGTCCGGCCTAGAAAATCGCCGCGCACCAGTTCCTCCATGATGGCGATCGTCGGATCATCGAGCAGGACGACATGGTCGCTGTCCCAACGCACACCCCGGCTGACGTGGAGCAAAAGACCAGGGACAAACTGAAGAACCGAGGAGATCTTGTCCGACAGTTGCTCGGTCGGATGGAAGTGACCTGCGTCAAGGCAGAGGAGCTTTTGGTTCTTCACGGCATATCCCATATAGAACTCATGGGAGCCGACCACATAGCTCTCGCTGCCGATCCCGAAGAGCTTGCTCTCCACTGCGTCGAGGTTGTACCTCGGATCGATCGTTTCGGAAAAAACCTCGTCGAGCGCGGCCTCTAAGCGGAGGCGGGGTTCCTTGCGATCGGCGGGAAGATCCTTGGATCCGTCGGGAATCCAGACGTTGGTGACGCAGGTCGATCCGAGCTGGCGTCCGATCTCGGCGCCGATCCGACGGCAGGCTTTGCCATGTTCGATCCAGTAATCGCGGATTCCCTTGTCCGGACTGGAGAGAGTGAAACCGGAGGCGGCCTCCGGATGAGCAAAGAAGCTGGGGTTGAAATCCATGCCTAGGCCTTGAACCTTTGCCCAGTCGATCCAACCCTGAAATTCCGCAACGCCGTAGTCACTCCGCTCCTTCTTGTTATCTCCCAGTTCCGCGTAGCAGGCATGGAGATTGAGCCGGTGCGTTCCGGGAATCAGCGAGAGAGCCTTCTCCAGATCCTGACGGAGCTCCTCCGGGGTGCGGGCCTTGCCGGGATAATTCCCCGTGGCGGCAAGACCGCTTCCGGCCAGATCGGTGCCGGTATTCTCAAATCCACGAACATCATCCCCTTGCCAGCAGTGGAGCGAGATTGGGGTGGAGGCGAGGCGCTGAAGCACCTCCTCGGTATCGACTCCTTGGGAGGCGTATTTTTCTTTGGCTAGGGTGTAGGCGTTCATGAAAGTGAGGACATGTTTGCACTAAATCCAGAGGTTCCCAATCAGGAATGTCCTTTAAATAAGGTGACGATGCCGATGATGCTCGTTATGTGGAGGGTCCAGTTGGCGTTCCAGGAGTTCTTCGCCCGACAGGACACATCATCCCCCTCGGGAAGTAGTTCAATATCAGCAAGGGTGGTTTGAAAGATCATGCCAAGCTAAAAAAGGAATTTATCCACTGACCTATGGCTCAGACGAGCAGGAATAGATTAATAAGATGAATGGAATCTCTACTTTTCTCTGACGCCAAACCGAAGCGACGGGATCATGACCGTGCCGGCCAACAGCACGGCCACCGTTGAGCTGCCTCAAGGCTCGAGTGCGGTGACTGTTAACGTCGAGCCGGTGGCGACATATTCCGGAACCGAAACCATGGCCACACGCAATGGACGCGCTGCATTTCAGGTTGGGTCCGGTTGCCACCAGTTTGCGTACACGATGGTTTGAGAGTGGGTATCAGACCCGCAAATGACACCGCGTCCGCGGAGCGCGCCCTCGCCGCCGTGAAGAATCATCGGCGATTCGGCTTCAACTACGATCCCTCCCACCTCGGCTACCAGGGGGTCGACTACGTGAAGTTCATCCGGAACTTCGCCGGACGTATTTTCCACGCCCACATGAAGGATGTCTGGTGGGGGCACGGA
>CAIOJL010000008.1 GCA_903858595.1 uncultured Spartobacteria bacterium
GAAGGCGCAGAGTCTCTCCAAGAGTGGCGCTTTCTCTGCAGAGGCCGCACGCACCAGTCTGGATCAGAGCCTCAAGTCAATGGGAACCGATCACATTGATCTCTATCTCCTTCATGAGCCTACCTCGAGAGATGCAGGATCTCCGGAAATCCTAGATTTCCTCGAGGAGGAGGTGAGGCGAGGAACGATTCTTGCCTATGGATGCGGCGGGGAGTTTCCAATGATCCGTGAGATTGCTCAAGCTGGCCTACCTACTTCCCGGTGGCTGCAATTCGAGGACAACATACTGGCTCCCCATGTCAGCGAAATCAGGGCTCTGGGAGCTAACTGCATCACGTACAGGACATTTCTTAAAGTATTGCCCGTCGTCTCCGGATGGCTCGACGCGAATCCAAGGATCCGTTCGGAATGGGAGAGTCGAATAAGTATGAACCTCTCGGAGAAGGGGGCTCTCCCGGCGCTGTTGCTAGGGCAATCGATGAGATCTAATCATGAGGGGATCGTTCTCTTCTCGAGTTCCCGCTGCGATCGGATTCGGGATGCTGCCCGTGTGGCTGATGGCAATGCGTTTTCGCAAGATCAGGTGCAGGGTTTTTCTGATTTGATGGCCTCGATGAAGAAAGAGATCTCCCGTGACACAGATTAGGTAATTCTCAAAATTAGCATCCCTCTACCAATGATTCTAAAAGAGATAGATCAAGCCGAGGCCGCCAAATCTGACCGCATCGTCATCATCGGCGGCGGTACGGCAGGGCTCTATGCGGCGCACGAACTAGTCCGGAAGGGCAAGGAAGTGCTGGTCATTGAGTCTGGTTCGGAGGCTTTGGGAAACTTCGCCCCGGAGACTTATGACTCCGTGGGCAAAACCCATGAAGGAATCCGCATCGGAAGATCCCAAAGTCTGGGGGGGACTTCCAATCTCTGGGGAGGACAGCTTGTGGAATTTCAACCCGTGGATTTCCTAGGTAGGGAGTGGTTGCTCGATTCTAAATGGCCGGTCACCTACGAGGAGGTGGCCTCCTACCATCGGCAGACCTACGAGAACCTCGGGATTGGCAGGGAATTCCAAGATGATGCCTTGGTGCTGAAGCAGGCTGGTGTTCCAGATCCTGAGTTCGGGAAAGGATTGGAGCTGTTTCTGACGCGGTGGCTCAAGGTTCCGAGCATGGCGGTGGCCTACTCGGAGGAAATCCGTTTGAGCGATCGGCTCAAGGTTCTGCTTGAGCATTCCGTGAACGGTTTTGAATTTTCGGAAGGGAAGATCTCGGGAGTTCTAATCGTGGGCGCCAAGGGCGGGCGTCAGCTTATCTCTGGCAGTAGCTTCATTCTGGCCTGCGGCACGTTCGAGATCTCCCGCCTCCTTCTGCATGTGGCATCGAGTGATGGCGGGCTCTGTCCGTGGAGAAATAATCGGAATATCGGTCGCTATTTTCAGGATCACCTGATCGGTCGCGTGGCCTCGGTGGAGATCCGGGACAGAAAACGTTTTTTCAATACGTTCAGTACGATTGTCAGGTCGGGTCAGAAGTTCCAACCAAAGGTGCGTTTGAGTGATGCAACGCTGAGAAGCGAACGGATCCTGAATCTCTACGGGATGATGGCGTTCGAGAGTTCCGTGAGCGAGAATCTCGTCTATCTGAAACAGTTTCTGAAAGCTGCGATCTTCAGCCGTAAGATCGAGGGAGTCGGGGATCTCTTCCGAAATCTGATCGCCTGCTGGAAGCATCTCCTTCCGCTGATGTGGAAATATGTGGTGGCGAACAGGGTCTTTGTTCCCAGCACCTCGAAGGTTTCTTTGCATATCCAGTCCGAGCAACCGGCCATGCCCGAAAGCCGTATTTCTATCGACCCGCTTGTGAAGGATTCTACGGGAATGCCAAAGGTGATTCTGGACTGGCGCACGGGGTCAGAGGAACTGACCTCCATTCGCGATTTCACAAGACGTGTTGATTCGGCATTCAAGGAGTCGGGTATGGCGGAGCTTCGCGTGGAGTCGGGGTTGGAAAACGGTGATGAGGGATTCCTGGATTCACTGAGGGATAATTACCATCAGGTTGGGGGAGCCAGAATGGGTTTTTCCGAAGAAGACGGAGTCGTCGACAGGGATCTGAAACTTTTTGGAACAGAAAACCTGTATGTGGTCGGCGCCTCCACCTTCAGAACCTCCGGAAATGCAAACACCACCTTCACAGCCCTGACATTCGTCACTCGATTGGTGGAACAGCTCACAGGTAAGAAACAGACTCATCCTCTTTGAGCATTAGCTTGAATTCTCAACTGCCTCGGCTTGCCATCGCTAGACTTTCTCGGATTCAGCCCTAGGGTTTAAACTCAGCCAGGAACGAGCATTGATCGGGGCGCATGTGGGCAGTTGTTGCAATATCCGGTATTCGGCTTTAAAAGATTTGTATGATTCATCTTTCCGAAGTTGATCCCCGGCTTGAGGCAGTGAAGGCTTTCTGGCCTCAGTTTCATGTGAAGCGGGCTTGGGTCTTCGGATCGCGTGCCAGAAAA
>CAIOJL010000009.1 GCA_903858595.1 uncultured Spartobacteria bacterium
AAGTGGCGTAGGGAACGGAACCCCCTGGCTAGCCTCTTTGCTAGTTGGAGCAGTCCATTGATGGCCTCCATGGCCCCATTGGTAAGCCTTGTCCTCATGAAGGCCACCACCCCGTTCCAGTGCTTTTTGATGGAACGAGAGAGGCGAACGAAGGGCTCCAGCCTGCTGCGACTAGCTCTCTGACACCACCAGGAGAGCATCTCGGGATCCTCCTCCTTGAGGACACCCTGCAGGAGGTCCCGTAATCCCAGTGCCCGTGCAAGCTTGGGATAGGCATTGCAGAGCTGCTGCCTCTTCTCCATCTGGGAGGAGGACCGCGTCCACGAGTTGCCTCGGATGGCCCAGAGTGAGCCCTTCATGGGTGCTCCCTCCCAAGCCAGTTGCTTGCGTACTTGATCCACTGCCTTGCCCACCATCTGCATGATATGGAAGTGGTCCAAGACCACTTCTGCTTTCGGGAAGTAACGATGAGCTCCCGCGATGAAGGCCGGCTTCATGTCCATGCTCAGCAGTTCGATCTTCTCCGCATCCCCGTTGTGCTTGGCAAGTTCCCCATGGAAGGCGGCAATATCATCCACTCCATGTCCTTCCACCATAAGGAGGAGTTCCTGGGTTGTGGCATCCACGAAGTTGGTCACATCCCGATGTCCTCTCTTGGAGGAGGTCTCGTCGATGAGCACGTTCTTCACATGCGACCAGTCCCTCTTCGCTTGGGCCTCTTCCACATAGTGGGCCACCACTCTCCAGAGGCGGGTGTCATGTTCGTTCAAGAAGGCGGCTGCTGCCGCCATGGGCATCTCCCGGCAGACCATCATCACCAAGGCTTCAAAGAGAAGGGTAAAGCCACTTCCTGCTCTGCCCCAGGGAACATCGATAAGCCGGACTCCATGCTCTTGGCAGTCCACCCGGGGCACTCGTGCCTCAAGCTCACATCGGTATTGGAAAAAGTCGAGATGCCTCCATCTCTTCACAACGGTGTCATGGGTGGGTGAGTTCGCTCCGCACTCAGGGCACCCAAAACAGTGTCCAGCCTTGAAGTCTAGCTTGAGGAGTAGCTCGGGAGGAGTTCCCTCAAAACTGCATTGCTTCACGCTCCATCCCTCTCCAAGTCCAAGGGCCACGGTAAAAAGTCCTTCCGGTGTCATAGGATGACAATCCTACCCCTCCTACCTTCCCCGTCTCAATCCTTCCTGCCCACTCAAAATAGCGAGGAGCCATCTTCTGCGAAATCGCACAGGGCTTCGCACCTTCTCACAAGATAGGGGAAGACGCTGATCACATAGCGTTCCTATCCATATTCCCGAACATGCCCGGTGTTGCCGTTGTCATTCCGCGAGAGCACTACAGTTCGTATGCATTTCATCTGCCCGACGAAGTGCTCACTGGGCTTGTACGCGCGGCAAGGAGTGTTGGGCTGCTTATTGACCATCGGTCGGCGGGTGTCGGCCGTACCGGAATGATTTTCGAGGGATTCGGCGTCGACCACCTCCACGCGAAACTCTACCCAATGCATGGAACGGGTGACATGGCCCAGTGGAAGCCGATTCACTCAACGCATCGCAAGTTCTCCACCCAGTACAAAGGATACATATCCAGCGACGATGAACTTGCAAGAATCGCCAATATGATCAGGAGCACCGAACCAGCGCCTGAAGCGTATGGCTCACTCGTGGTGGGTTCGCCGTCCGGTCAGGTTTGACGTTAGAGCCTTGAACGGTCTGTCTCCAGAATGATGCTGTTGCCCAACTGCCGAGCCATTATGACCGCAGTGCTAGGCTGCCTCGGTCTGCTATTCCCGAGTGCCGTGGGCCGCGTTCTTGGCATGGAGTTGAATCGGACAACCTGAAAATCAGCCTCGGTTCGTCCGCTAAACCAAGAACTCGGTTGTAAACATCCCTTTTATCCTCTTCATCCCTGTAAAAACTCCCATGTACCTCTATCCCTGTTTTGCTAGAGCCGGCCGGTGCTACGCATCCGTTACGGATCCCTGTAAAATTCTTTAACTTCTTCACCCATCGTTAATCCCGTCCCTAATGCATTTTTTGGGTTAATTTGCCCCCCGGATCACCCAAGGGCCTATTCCCGAGATCCGATAACCTATCCCCTATCCCCGATCCCCAAAATCCACGCGGCCCCGGCGGCCGAGGAATTCACAGACCAGCCAGGCGATCCCCAAGGCCACGGTTGCAGCGGTGATCACATCCGATGGGTGGTGGGCACCGAGCAGAATGCGGGAGATCGCAACGGCAGATGCCACAACGATGGCTAGCAAGCCACACTCTGGGGCAGCAAAAAGGAAAACTCCCGCGAAGCCGAAGGCGGTCGCCGTGTGACCCGAGGGGAAGCTGTTGAAGTCGGCTTCGCCGATCAGCCATTTCTCACCGTTTTTAGGTCCATACCATCCCTGTTCCGCAACAGCCCTGGGGCGGGTCCTGCCGGTGGTCAGACGCGAGAGATTCACCGTCATGCCCGCTAGTGTGGAGGCAATCATTGCCGCGAGGATCATGCGCTGCCAACGGACATTGCGCAGACGCCAGGCCACTAGGAAACCAATGCCTCCAAGCACCATCAGCTCGGGCCAGTCTCCGTAGCGACTCAGCACCTCCGCTACGGGTTTGTGTTTCCAGTGAGCGTGATTGGAAGCCTGCACCAATTTGGAGACGGGATCATCCAGCAGGAAAGACCCGACAATCGCCACAATCGCGATCAGAAGGAAGAATAAGACCTTCAGTAGAGAATTTTTAGGAATCGGAAAATTCATGAAAGGAAAACAAGCAGCAGTTCGGTCTGTGCCGGGCTTCCGGTCAAGTCCGGAAGAGTAGGAAAGGGATAGTTTTGATAGTTTGACTTGCCCGCGCCGGTTTTGCAGTTACGGAAGAGTGATGTCACGACACCGATTTTTGCCCCTGCTTTTCATTTTGCTTTCCGGATGTGCCCTGGACGATGCTCAACAACCCCAACAATCAGAGCGCGGGCCTGCTTCGAGCCAACCTATTGTGGTCGCTCCTGATGCCGCCCGATCCCTTTGGCCCGCGGATGCTCCGCCGATCCGGGCCGTCTCGGCGATTCTCATCGACGCCCGTACCGGCCGGACGCTCTACCAGAAGAATGCCGATGAACCGCGTCAGGTCGCTAGCACCCAGAAGCTCGTGACAGCCCTGATTGTCGCCGAACAGGATCCGCTCGACGCACCGGTTCGCATCGCCCGAGAGGATGCGGCGGTGGAGCCGACAAAGGTCGGGATCCGGGCTGGTGAGAGCTATCCCCGACGCCAGCTTCTGAGTGCCATGCTGGTCCATAGCGCGAACGATTGCGCCGCCGCGCTCGCCCGTTCTCATGCTGGAAGCCTTGGTGGCTTTGCCGGGGAGATGAATGGCTTGGCCGTCCGCTGCGGGGCCACCTGTTCCCATTTCGTGAATCCTCACGGACTGCCAGCCTCCCAGCACTCGACGGCGCGAGACATGGCACGTATCGCCTTCCGGGCCTATCGCAATCCGGACCTTCGCGATGCCATGGCGATGAGATCCTACTGCTTCCGCTATGCTAGTGGCCGGCTCTGCAATCTCGACCCCACGAACAGGCTCCTTCTGCGCGATCCCCACTGCAATGGGATGAAGACCGGGTTTACCGAATCAGCAGGCAAGTGCCTGATCACCAGTTATAGCAAGGGGGGGCGCGACTTCATTCTGGTCCAGCTCGGAAGTCGTGCTCGGTATATCTTCGACGATGCCCAGCGGATGATGCAATGGGCGCAAGTCCATTGAGAAAAAAGCACCCTCGTCAGCGGTTCCTTAGGGAACTATCCTGCACAATCCTCGTGACCAGCCTGCCTTACAGGGGATAGGGTCAAAAATCCATGCCATCCCGGAAAAAGACTTCTGCCAAAACTACCAAACCCCCCGGAAACGAGATCTCCATCGGTTCCGTGACCCTTGGAGGAAAGGAGCCGCTCTTCATTCTCGGTCCCTGCGTGATCGAGGGGGAGAAGCCCCTTCTGCGCTCAGCGCGCACGATCAAGGCGATCTGTGATGATCTCGGCGTGCAGTTCATCTTCAAGGCCTCCTATGACAAGGCTAACCGGACCTCCGGCTCTTCCTACCGCGGGGTCGGGGTTCTCGATGGCTGCCGGATGCTTGCCGAGGCTGGTGACGCGATCGGGGTGCCTGTAACAACCGATATCCATACTCCCGAGGAGGCTGAGATCGCGGCTGACTTCATCGATCTGCTTCAGATCCCCGCATTTCTCTGCCGTCAGACCGATCTGATCGAGGCAGCTGCAAGGGCGGCGGTCTCTGCGGGACGAGCCGTGAATGTGAAGAAAGGACAGTTCCTTGCCCCATGGGATCTAGCCCCGATCGCCGGCAAGCTCAAGGCGGCGGGATGCAAGCACTTCTGTTTCACCGAGCGCGGCACGACCTTCGGTTATAACAACCTGGTCGCCGACATGCGCTCTCTCTACTGGATCCGGGAGCAGGGATTCCCTGTGATCTTCGACGCCACCCATTCCGTCCAGCGTCCGGGCGGCGGCGGAGGCCATACAACAGGTGACGGGCATTTGGCTCCCGTGCTGGCACGGGCCGCCATGGCCGCTGGGGTGGATGGGATCTTTATCGAGACCCATGAGAATCCCGCCAAGGCACACTCGGACGGGCCGAACCAGATTTCCCACACGCATCTCCCGGCCGTTCTCAAATCCCTTATCGCGATTCGCCGTGCGCTTGTCTGATCCCAAGTTTTTCCGCCTCATGCCGGTTGTCGTGGTTCTTTCAGCGACGGGCATTGTTGTCGCTGCACCTGATTCCGCATTGCTTGGCAGCAACACATCATCGCCTTCTCCCGTTGCCTCTCTGGTAAAAGGAAATGGAAATGGGCAGGCCCAAGCGAAAGCAACGGGCCAGAGCCAGGGCCAGAAAATCGATCTTCCTATTCCGGTGGGTGAGTGGGTCAAGGGGATCAAGATCCCTCAGTACGACGAGAACGGCAAGCTGACCATGAACCTGATCGCCGAGAGGGCGCGTAAACTGGACGAGAAGCAGGTCGAATTTGGGAAGCTGAAGATCGAGTTCAATGAGAAGGAGGAGAAGACCATCATCGTGGAGATCCCCCATAGCGTCCTCGACATGGAGTCCAAGGTGCTTATCGCCGACACGGAGACTGCGGTCCGCAGGGAGGATTTCGAGATCATCGGACAAAGCGCGGAGTTTGACACACTCTCACGATCTGGCACTTTCAAGGGCTGGGTCCATGCATCCTTCCGTAACGGGGAAACAGCTAACCTACCATGAACTTCCCACGCCCAATCCTATACCTGCTCCTCGCTCCCATCCGGGCATTTGTTGCTCTGAGGATCCTCCTAGGCATGGGAATCCTTGCCGCCGGCCAGGTGGCTCTGCTGCACGCACAGGATGCCGGGCCCGTGGGACCTGTGGGACCGGTTGGACCTTTTTCAGGCGCTCCGTCAGGCCCCACGACTGGCATCTTCGGAATGGTGGGGAATGACGAACGCCCCAAGAATGCCCGCACGATCATCGACAGTGATGCCGGGGCCAATTTCGAGAATGCCAGCAACTCAGCCGACTTCCTCGGTCATGTCGTAGTGCGCGATCCCCAGTTCGATCTCACCTGCGAGAGGCTGCATGTGGTGCTCAGACCCGACCGCAAGGGCCTTCAGCAAGTCATTGCCACAGGCAGTGTGATCGTCACCCAGCAGAAGAAAAACGACCGCGGCGATCTCGTGAAATCGGTCGGTAAATGCGGTAAGGCGACTTACGATCCCGCCACCGGCGACGTGACCCTGAAGGAGTGGCCGCAGATCCAGCAGGGCATCAATAACCAGGTGGCCACGCAGAGCAACACGGTGATGATTCTGAATGCCAAGGGACACTCCCTAACGAGCGGCCCTAGCCGCACCATGATCGTTGATCAAGGTCAGGGCGATAAGCCCGCCACCCCCTGATTTTAACCGAATACGCATGAGCCAAGAAACCGATGTTACCCAAGTCGTAGCCGACGCTGCCGCCGCAGCAAATCCGGCTGACGAGCCCATCCTGCGCACCGACGGGCTGGTGAAGATCTACGGCGGCCGTTCCGTCGTGAACGGGGTCGACATCCATGTGTGCAAGGGTGAGATCGTCGGACTGCTTGGTCCCAACGGCGCGGGCAAGACGACCACCTTTTACATGATCGTCGGGCTGGTGCGACCCGATGGAGGCCGTGTCTTCTTTCACGGGAAGGATGTCACGCATGATCCGATGTACAAGCGCGCCCGGCTCGGCATGGGCTATTTGCCCCAGGAAGAGTCGATTTTCCGCAAGCTCACCGTACGGCAGAACATCATGGCGATCCTCGAGACCACAGCACTCTCCAAGAAGGAGCGGGACGAGCGCTGCGATGAGCTGCTCGAGCGGTTCGGCATCGCCCATATCGCCAAGAACGAGGCCCTCACCCTCTCGGGCGGCGAAAAACGCCGCCTCACCATCGCCCGCTCGCTGGTCACCAATCCGAAGCTCCTCATGCTGGACGAGCCTTTCAGCGGCGTCGATCCGATCGCCGTGTATGACGTGCAGCAGATCATCTCCGACCTGCGCGACATGGGGCTGGCCATCCTGATCACCGATCACAATGTGCGTGAGACGCTAGCGATTACCGACCGCGCTTATCTCATCTACGAGGGGCGGGTCGAGAGCCAGGGTGACAAGGACTTCCTGCTGCGCGACCCCATCAGCCGCAAGCTGTACCTCGGCGAATCCTTCGCAATGTAGCCATGGCACGGCCCAAAGATTTATTGCTCAAGTCCCTCACAGTCGGCAAGTTCTTCGCCGATCACGGACAGGCGCTCGAGCTCGAGCTCATGGGCGATTCCGTCGGCATGGAGCGACCCATCGCCGAGCCCACCATCAATCGGCCCGGACTCGCCCTGGCCGGCTTCTTCAGGTACTTCGCCTCCAAGCGTGTCCAGGTCGCCGGGCACGCCGAACTCAGCTACCTGCGCAGCCTGCCCGCCGAAGAGCGCGCGAGCAGAATCAAGGCTCTTTTCGAGCAACGGATCCCCTGCCTCGTGATTGCCAGGGGACTTCCCCTCCCGATCGGCCTGCTCGAGTTTGCCGCCCAATCCGAAACCCCTGTGTTTCGCACTCCCCTGGTGACCATGAAGTTCATTAACTCAGCCACCATCGCCCTGGAGGACGAGTTCGCCCCCGTTGCTTCTGAGCACGGCAGCATGGTCGACATCATGGGAATGGGAGTCCTGATCCGCGGCTCCAGCGGGATTGGCAAGAGCGAGTGTGTCCTCGGGCTCATCGAGCGCGGCTACAGCCTGGTCAGCGACGACATCACCCGTTTCCGGAATCTCGAGGGGCGCGAACTCATCGGAAACAGCAAGGAACTCACCCGCTTCCACATGGAGGTGCGCGGCATCGGCATCATCAACGTGGCCGCCATCTTCGGCGCCGGATCCGTCCGGCCCGAGAAGCGACTCGACCTGATCGTCACGCTAAAGGATTGGCACGACGTCGAGGAGATTGATAGGTTGGGACTCGATCGGGATACCTACGAGATCCTCGGCATCCCAACCCCACATGTCACCATTCCCGTCAGACCAGGCCGTGATCTCGCCAGACTCGTCGAAGTCGCGGCCCTCAATCAAAAGCTCAGGGGCATGGGCCATGACACGGCCCAGGAATTCAACGACCGTCTCCTGCGCGCGATGAAACCGGCCAGGGACCACTAAGGGAATTTCACGGAACTCTTTTAAGCCATGACCAATCAGCCAGACGACTCCAAGTCCGCCAAGGATCTCACCATCGAAAACCGGAATGGTCTCCATGCCCGGCCTGCCGCCCTTTTTGTGAAGACCTCCAGCCGCTTCCGCTCCGAGGTCTGGGTCGAGAAGGACGGGGAGCGCGTCAATGGCAAAAGCATCATGGGACTCATGATGCTGGCCGCTGGCAAGGGATCCGTCTTACGTGTCACCGCCGAGGGAGAGGATGCAGCGACATTGATCGCGGAACTAGAGCAGCTGATACGTACCCGCTTCGGCGAGGAATAGAAGTCTTGGGGTATCGGCGGATCGCCGTGTGGGCCTGCCAGTAATCCCGATCACGGGAAGAAATGGCGCTAGGGAAGCGAAGGAGTTTTGGTGGGTGGAGCGGAGGAAGAGTAATGGCTCTCTGATGATAACCAGAGCGATGACGACAGTGCGGCACACCAAAAGAACCAGCCAGAGAGTGTCATTTCTGATGGTGATTGGTGGTTCTTCGCTATTTTCAGTGGGTTCTTCAGAGAGTAGGGGAGACAGGGAATAGGGACAATAATGAATCTGTAACTCAGCCGTTACGGCTGAGTTACAGATTTTCCCCTGCATCTCGGCTTTACGTCCACACCCACTCCAAACAGCGAGGAGCCATTTTTAAGATTGGCCGACGAACCAGATCTCGACATTGCCAGGCAGTCCGTTATTGTCGCTACCATAAGACGCATGACGTAAAAGTAGGGCGGCCGCGATCCAGCGGATCAATAGTTCCAACCTCCCTCAGGAGGTAAAGACCAAGCTGTTACAGCCTCCAGCCAATCTAGCCCCTCCAGCTTCTTCAGTTTATCCGCCGCCTAAAGATTTCCAGAGGGTAGCGATCACGCTTCCGCCGCCGTTTCGACGACCTTCTCCTTCTTTTTGGCAGCAGATTTCTTTGCGGGAGCTTTCTTTGTTTCGGCTGCCTTCGCTGTTTTCTTCTCCACGGCTTCAGCCACGGCGTCGGTCCTGAGGTTGGGCTTGAGCGCTTTGCCGAAGCGGCCGCGCTTTACGGTGGATCCTTCACTCTCGGCTCCCCCGGATTTCGAGGCCTTTGGTTCCCTAGGTTCGAACTCGAAGCCAACTTTCTTCCCTTCGAGCTTGAGGTAGGCGGCGAATTTACGGCCTTTCTTGGAGATGAAGCAGGCGATGAGATTTGTCCTGCCAGTCTCGGACAGCTTGACGATCTCTTCACGCGGGATGGCACGCTGGAGGATGGTCTTGCCTGTGCGGAATTCGCATGATTTTTCGGCCCCGATCGACTGGTCGCAGACATAGCTGGTAACGCCTTCGCGGATGGTTCCTTTTTTGCAGACAGGGCAGGGGGCGATGGCCTCGGAATTTCGCAGGGCCTCTTCGGCGGCGGGGTCGCCCTCGCGCTCGCCGAAGACGAACTTGAGTTTGAACTCCGGATCGAACTCCAGCTCGGCAGAGAAAGGTTTTCCGAAACGGCTCCGGAAGCCGTCCAGCGGGCCGACGGCTTTTTTCGTGAGCAGCTCGGTGATCTCGGGGCGCTCCAGCGGCCGGCCGGCCAAAGACTTCCAGAGACTCAGATCGCAGTTTCGGCATTTGAACTGACGGACGTTCTCCTTGAAGGGGCCCTTACCGCACTTGGGGCACACGACCTCCAGATCCGGGAAGGCGCCCTCGGCATCGTCGGAGAAGCCCTGGGCCTTCGTGATGATGTCGCGCGTGAAGACGCGGATCTCCTCCATGAACTCGGGGCGCTGGAACTCTCCGGCCTCCATCTGCTTGAGCTTGTGCTCCCAATCGCCGGTCAGTTCCGGCGACGTCAGGACGGCCACGCCCATGTGCTTGAGCAGGTTGACCAGCGCCATGCCTTTGCTGGTGGCGGTGAGGTCGCGCCCTTCGCGCAGGACATAGCCGTCGCCCAGGAGTCCCTCAATGATGGCGGCGCGCGTGGCGGGAGTGCCGAGACCTCGCAGGCTCATGGCCTCGCGAAGCTCCTCATCCTCGACCAGCTTACCCGCGCCCTCCATAGCGCTGAGCAGGGTTGCCTCGTTGTAGCGGGCCGGAGGACGCGTCTGTGTTTCATGCACCTGAACGGAGTCGGTACGGGCGGGCTCAAGTGCGCCATCGGAACCAGCAACCGGGACTAAAGTCTTCGCATCTTCCTCGCCTTCGGCGACGGCCTGCTTGCCGTAGACAGCCTGCCATCCCGGATCGGTGAGGACCTTCCCCTCGCTCTTGAAGGGCTCTCCTTCCACACGGGTGATACGTGTGGTGACGTCAAAGCGGGCGGGGGGATAGAAGACCGCCACAAAACGCTGGGCGACCATCTGGAAAAGCTTGGCCTCAACCTCGTCCAGATTCGCTGTGGAGGCGCCGGTCGGGATGATGGCATGGTGGTCGGAGACCTTGGCATTATTGAAGACCTTGCCGGTCTTGATGAGCCAGTTCTGGCTCAAGGCATGTTCGGCGTGC
The DNA here is from genome assembly GCA_903858595.1 of uncultured Spartobacteria bacterium. GTDB lineage: Bacteria > Verrucomicrobiota > Verrucomicrobiia > Chthoniobacterales > UBA6821 > UBA6821. The sequence continues at coordinate 10,232 of CAIOJL010000009.1, forward strand.
TTGCGCAGCTCCTTGTCCTCGAACGACTTGAAGGCTGCTTTTGCGGCAGGCATGCTATCTTCGGGGAGGTAGCGGGAGTCGGTTCGGGGATAGGTGAGCACCTTGTGATGCTCGTAGAGACGCTGGGCCAGCTGGAGCGTGCGCTTGGCGCTGAAGCCGAAGCGGCCGTTGGCCTCACGCTGGAGGGTGGTCAGGTCGTAGAGGAGAGGGGAGGCCTGACTGGTCGATTTCTTGGTCTCCTCGATGACTCCGGGCTTGTTTTCGCACTTGGTGCGGATCGCCTCGGCACGGGAATGATCCCAGAGGCGCTCGGCCTTCTTGTCCGCTGAGTCGGCTTCCCCTTCGGATTTCTTGAAACTCTCGTCGAACCAGCGGCCGGGATAGCTTCCGGCAGTCACGGAAAAGACTCCGTGGACCTCAAAGTAGGTCTTCGGCACGAAGGCGCGGATCTTCTCTTCCCTCTCGACCAGGATCGCGAGTGTGGGAGTCTGGACCCGGCCGACGGGCGTGAGCTGGAAGCTGCCCTGGCCGGAGTTCACGGCGGTGAGGGCGCGGGTGCTGTTGATCCCGACCAGCCAGTCGCTCTCGGAGCGGCAGACGGCTGCTGCTGCCAGCGGCTGCATCTCGGCATCGTCGCGCAGATGGGCAAAGCCCTCCTGAATTGCTTCCTTGGTCATCGACTGGAGCCAGAGACGCTTTACCGGCTTCTTGCACCCGGTCAGCTGGATGATGTTGTGGAAGATGAGCTCTCCCTCGCGGCCGGCGTCGCAGGCATTGATGAGCGAGGTGACTTCGGGCTTCTTGAGCAGTCGCTTGACCACGGCCAGCCGGTCCGCGGAGCGCGCAATCGGCTGAAGCTCAAACTCCTGGGGAATGATCGGCAGGGAATCGAGCTTCCAGGAGAGACCCTTGCCGCCTGTCATCTTGTTTGGCAGGCAAAGCTCCACCAAGTGACCGACCGCCGAGGTGATGATGTAGTCGTCCACCTCGAAGAACTCGGCCTTGGCTGCTTTTCCCCCCAGGGCTCGGGCCAGATCGGCGGCGACGCTGGGCTTCTCGGCGATGACTAGGGTTTTGGACATGGAGGGAAAAGTGAAAAGCTAAAAGCTGAAAGCTAAAAGGATTAATGGGAAAAACTGCAAAAAATCAGATCAATTTGAGGAAGCGGTTGCCAGGTTGGGAGCGGACATGGCGACCTAGCTCAAGCGCGAGCAACCTAGAAGAGACTGTGGCCGCAGGCAAACCGGATTTCGCAATGATCGTGTCCACGGGGGTCGGATCCTCTTCGATCGCCTCGTAAACCAGAAGCTCCTCGCCGGTCAGTTCCACCTTCGGACGGCTACGGGAGAGCTCCGGAGGTGTCGCAAAGATCATGGGGAGATCGGCTAGGATATCGGCGGCGTCGATCACGAGCTTGGCCCCCTGCTGGATCAGACGGTTCGAGCCGAGCGTGCCCGGATGATCGATCCGACCGGGAACGGCATAGAGTGAGCGGCCCTGATCCCCGGCCTCTCGCGCGCTGATCAGGGCGCCGCTGTTCTGGCCGGCCTCCACGACCAGCAGGCCGAAGGAGCAGCCGCTAATGATCCGGTTCCGCTTGGGGAAGGTCTGCTTGGTCGGGGTGACCCCCATGGGGAACTCACTGATCACAGCCCCATGGTTCTCAACAATCTTCTCAGCCAAAGGAATATTTTCCTCCGGATAGATATGGGCAAGGCCGCTGCCCAAGACGGCGACAGTTCGTCCATTAGCCGCCAGGGCTGCCTGATGGGCTGCCGTGTCGATGCCGCGCGCCAGACCGCTGTAGACCGTCAGTCCAGAGTAGGCGAGCTGGTAGCCTAGCTTCTTGGCCGACTCCAAGGCGTAGAGACTTGCCTTTCGCGTACCGACGATGCCGACGCCATTCCGCTGGTCACGTTCCTCCAGCTTGCCCAGGATGTAGAGGACGATCGGGGGATCATGGATTTCCTTGAGGAGTTCGGGATACTCGGTGTCGACCTGAGTCAGGACGCGGGCCCCGGCCTTCTGGACCAAAGCCAGCTCGGCATCCAGATCGGCGTGTTCTTGCCAGGAGTTAATGACGGAGGAAACTTCAGGCCCAATCCCTTCCACACTCCGTAATGCTGAGCCTGTGGCCCCGAGGATCGCAGCAAGGGATCCGAATCGCTCGGTCAGCCGCCGTACCCGGACGGGCCCCACCTGGGGAAGCATATTCAGGACGATCGCTGCCTCGGTGTCAGTCATTTGGAGAAAGGGTTTAGACTAAAGGCTGAAGGCTGTTAGTTGGGAAAATGAGAAGCCGAGAGAGCCGACCATCGTCTCGATAGCTGAAAATTCAAGGCTTGAAACCGTAGGGCAAAGTTTCGACCTAATAGCCTTCAGCCTTTAGCCTAAATGCCTCTCTCGCAGCCGCGCTACGAGAGTTCCTTCAGCACGGTCGTGAGGTAGACCGGTTCGGGGTGGGTCTTGCGGTATTTCGTGATCTCGCTGCGGTTGAGCACCTGAAAGCCGTAGCGTTCAAAAACCCTGGCTCCACGACGCGCTTCAAAGGTCACTACCTGGCCGTAGACCTGGAGCACGTTCTTGCTGCGCAGATGATCCAGATAGCTATTCATGAGCTTGGTGCTGTGGGCAAGCCCCTGTGCTTCGGGCAGAATATTGAAGTGGAAGTGGGCGCTGCGACGGGGAGCCTGTGGAACCTCCTTCCACGAGGTGCGCAGGATCCAGCCGATGAAGTCCCGCGTGGCATTGTTGTAGAAAGGGTACTTGGCCATCCCGCGGGTGAAGAGATGGATGTTGTTGAAGAAATTGAAGAGCTGCTGGCGGAAGGGACGGTAGGAGCCGAGCAGATAGCCCTTCACAATGCCCTCCTGCTCCAGCACGAAGGAAGACTCTGGCTCGATGTCGGTGTAGTAGCGCGTCAGGTAATCGGCGAAAATTTCGCGATCCTGGAAAATGGGATCGATCGCCTTACCCAGAAATCCAGTCTCACAGCAGAGATGGCGGACGGCCTTGCGATCGCGCGCCTCGTAACGCCGGATCAGGACGCCGTTCGTTAACGATGCAGACGGCTGGGCCGCGGTGGAGACAAAAGACACCCTATGGGTTGTACGAGGCGATCACCTCCCGGTAAATCGCAAAGAGACGCGCAAAGACTTCCTTCCAGCAGTAACGGCCCTTTACGAAGGCGGAGGCCCGGAGGCCCGACTCTGCAAGATCCTGAGCAGCGACCGTGCGGATCGCCCCGGCCAGTGCCTCCGCATTGTTGTCCGCCGACCAGTTGTGCAGGCCGCTGAAGTTGATCGCGTCCATGTAGCTGCCGCGGATCCCGACCACGGGGGTTCCGCAAGCCTGACCCTCGAGGGTCACCAGTCCGAAGGTCTCCTTGACCCCGGGATGCACGAAGAGATCCGCCGCCCTGTAGATGTCAGCCAGCTCCTGGGACTCATTACAGTAACGAATCCAGCTCACGGCCTGCGTCTCTTCTTCCAGATGATGAAGCACATTACGGAGCATGCCGTCGCCGACCACAACGAGATGGAACCGTCCGGGATCGCTCTTGTGCAGCAGAGCAAAGGCCTCGAAGAGCTTGCGTACGTTCTTGTCGGCATTGAGCCTGCCGACATAGAGCAGGACCTGTTTGTCGGAGGGCCATCCGAGCGCTTGGCGGGCCGCATGGCCGCGCTCTCTATCGGGAAAGAAGATCTCCGTGTCGACGCCGAGCTCCAGCGTCTCGACATTCTCCATGCCCCACCTGCTCAGGAGTTCGGCGAGGCCGGCACTCGGGACAAGCGTGCGCTCGAAGCGGTTGTAGAGCGTGACGGCATATTTTTTCCCGATCTCCGCGGCCATCATCACGGAGATGGAACCGAAGTACTTGGCCACCGAGCGGAGCACCGCGTCGGGAAAATGAGAATGGTAGAAGCCCACGATCGGAATCCCGAGCGCACGGCCCGAGGCGAGCGCCTTCCAGGCTACCTGATACGGATCGCCCGACTCAATCAGATCCGGCTTTTCCCGCTCCAAGGCCTCTTCCACAAGGTTGAGATTGATGAGCGCGCGATAGCGGGCCGTCCGGGAAATCAGCGGCGATTCGATGGTGTAGATGGTTTGGAGACCGTTGACGCAGCATTCGGTCTTTTCGCCTGGAATGATCAGCACATGGCGATTGCCGGCGGCCTCCAAGTGAGCCGCCTTCTCCGCAACATAACGCCTCACACCCCCCGAGAACGGGGAATAGAATTGGGTGAGGTCGCAAATTACCACTGAAAATGAGAAAGGGCTGGTGCCCCGCTTACAGGCCCGCTAGCCAGCGTTCCGCGTCGATCGCAGCGGCACAGCCCATGCCTGCGGCCGTGATCGCCTGGCGGTAGACGGAGTCGGCGCAGTCCCCGGCGGCGAAGACCCCTGGAATGTTCGTGCGGCTTCCCTCCCCGAGAACGAGGTATCCAGCTTCATCCATGGTGAGCTGCCCTTGGAAGATCTGCGTGTTCGGTGTGTGGCCGACCGCCACAAAGACCCCTGCGCAATCCAGCGTGCTGACTTCTTCGGTCACGATGTTCTTCAGGCGCACTCCGGTGACGCGGTTTTGCGCGACATCCAGCACCTCTTCCACGACGGAGTTCCAAACGGGGGTGATCTTGGGGTTGGCAAGCGCCCGCTCGGCCATGATCTTGGAGGCGCGGAGTGAGTCGCGGCGGTGGATCAGATAGACTTGGGAGGCGAACCGGGTGAGGTAGCTGGCCTCTTCACAGGCCGAATCCCCTCCTCCCACGACCACAAGAGGCTGGTTGCGGAAAATCGGAAGAGCCCCGTCGCAGGTGGCGCAGTAGGTGACCCCTCGGTTCTCGAGTTCATGTTCTCCGGGGACGCCAAGGTGGCGGTGTCCTGCTCCGACCGCAACGATGACGCTGCGAGTCTCGATCACTTTTCCGTCGACCGTGACTTTCAGCGGGCTGGAGGAGAAATCGACCGACTCCACGCGGCTCAAGTACTGGATCTGTGTGCCGAAGTGTGTGGCCTGCTCCTGCATTTCCATCATCAGGGCCGTTCCCTCGATGCCGTTCTGGAAGCCGGGGAAATTCTCGACGCTCGAGGTGGTGGTGAGCAGGCCGCCCGGTTGCTGGCCTGTGATGAGAAGGGGGTTGAGATTGGCGCGCGCCGTGTAGATCGCGGCGGTCCATCCGGCGCAACCGGATCCGATGATGACGACTTGTTCCATCCGGGGATGTTAAAACCTGAAACCTGAAAATGGAAATGTTTCGTTAAACTTCCGGAGCATCCGGCGCAAAAGGTTCCGGCCAGCCTTTGGGTAGGCGGAGAGGTTTCCCCTCGGGCATCTTCACGAAGGTCAGGGCCTGCTGGCAGGTGATCAGCAGGGCGCCGTCGCGTGGGCGCTTGATCTCGAAATGGCACCAGAAGCGGGCCGGGGTTGACTCGCCCAACCGGCCGTGGACTTTCAACTCATCGCCCAGGATCGCGGGCCTCTTGTAGTCGATCTCGGTCCGCACGACCACGGGATAGACCGAGGTTCGGCCCATCCGGTTCCAGTCCATCCCGAGCTGGACGGCGAGCAGTGTGCGGGCCGTCTCGATGAAGCGAAGGTAGGCGATGTTGTGGACGACTCCACCCGCATCCGTGTCGAAGAACATGACTTGGACAGGCGTGATGATTGTCGTGTTGGTCATGGATCTAAGCCGGCGCCCCTAATTCCTCCAAATGACCATCCTTTAGATAGAGCTGACGGTCGCCGAGAGTGGCAAGCGCCAGATCGTGCGTGACGGCGACGAAGGTGCGTCCATCCTGCCTGGCCAGTCCCAGAAGCAGCTCGATGATCCCCGTGCCCGTCGCAGTATCGAGGTTGCCTGTCGGTTCGTCGGCAAAGAGGATGCCGGGATCATTCACCAGGGCCCGGGCGATCGCTACCCGCTGCTGCTCGCCGCCACTGAGCTGGGAGGGGAGATGGTCGAGGCGTCCCGAAAGCCCAACCCGGTCGAGCAGGCTGCGGGCATGGGCTTCATTTTTCCTGCCACCCAGCATGGAGGGTAGGAGGACGTTTTCGAGGGCCGTCAGCTCCGGCAGCAGGAAATAGGACTGGAAGATGAACCCCATGCGGCGGTTACGTAGCAGGGCCTCGCGATCCGCTTTGAGAGTAAAGAGACGCTCCCCCTCGAACTCAACGCTTCCCTGCTTCGGATGCTCCAGGCCGGCTAGAATGTAGAGCAGGGTGGACTTGCCGGCCCCTGAGTCACCGCGCAGGAAGACCACTTCGCCCTTGGCCACATCCAGATCGACTCCCTTGAGAACCTGCAAGTGGTTCCCGGCCAGATCATAGGTCTGGCAAAGCCCGCGCGCCCGAAGATGGATGGAGGAGGAAGCTGTGGTCATAAGATCAATCCCCGAAGACGATGGCGCGGGAGCCGTGAACCACGACGCGGTCATCGACATGGAGGCGTACCCCCCGTGCCAGAGCGAGCCGTTCGCAGTCGCGCCCGAGACGCCGCATGTCCGAGGGAGAATGGAAGTGTTCGATCGGGATCATCTCCTGATGGATAATCGGGCCGGCATCCAGCTCTTCGGTGGCGTAGTGGCAGGTGGCGCCGATCAGTTTCACGCCGCGGTCGTAGGCACGCCGGTAGGGATCCGCTCCGGCAAAGGCGGGCAGCAGGGAGTGATGGATATTGATAACACGGTTGTGATGCTCTTCGCAGAATCCTGCCGGAAGGATCTGCATGTAGCGGCAGAGGACGGTTAGCTCGCCCGAGACATCACGAATGGCATCACTGATCGTGCGGAAAGCCCTATCCTTCCCCGCCTCGTCGGAGAGAATCGGCACATGGAGAAACGGCAACCCCTCCTTCTCCACCGAGGAGCGCAACGTATCATGGTTCGAGATAACGAGCGGCACCGCGATGTTCATTTCCCCGGAACGCCAGCGCCAGATCAGATCGGCCAGACAATGATCCTCCTTGCTAACCATCAGGACAGTCCTTAACGGCTTGGAGCTGTCGCGGATGGAGCAGCGCGCCTTGATGGCCACTGCGATTGGAGCGAAAGCAGTACGCACCGTCTCCAAGGTGACCCCCTCCGGAATCTCGAAGGCAAAGCGGGCCAAAAACCAGCTGTTGATCGTGTCGGTGTACTGGTTCACCTCGACGAAGTTCCCCCGCTGCTTCGCGACAAAACCGGTGATCTTCGCCAGCAGCCCAACCTGATCCGGGCAGTCCAGGGTCATCAGCAGTGTGGTAGGGGAAGGCATGGGGAGGAAAACATGAAGGATGAGGGATGAATTATGAAGGGTTTTCGGCGTGGGTCAGGATTTATTCAGCGATTTCCTAATAGTCTTCAACCTCCTCTTCGGGCTTGCCGCACGCGGCTGATTTCTTAATAATTTACCTTTCCCGACCGGCTTTCTCCGGATGGGAAACGCCTATGGCACGCACGCTTTCCTTACCTTCGAAATCCAAAAAGACCGCCGCGAAAAAGGTGGTCCGTCTCGCAGCCCCCAAGGTTGTAGCAAAAAAGGCGTCTCCTAAGTCCCTCAAGCCCCTGAAGACTAAAGGCCCTGCCCAGACTGGTAAAAAATCCCCCACCAAGCCGATTACTGCAAAAGCCACGGCCAAAGCGCCCACCAAAGCTGTTGCTGCCCCACCCAAGGTGACTTCCTCCGATTTCTCCAGTTCCCCCTTCAACTCCTCTTTGAAGCCTGCCGAGAAGATCGGCTTTCTCCGCGAGATGCTCCGCATCCGCCGCTTCGAGCAACAGGCCCTGAAGTACTACAATCAGGGGATCATGGGTGGCTTCCTGCATTTGTACAACGGCCAGGAATCGGTCGCGGTTGGCACCGCTTCCCTGATGAACGGCCACGACGAAATCATCACCGCCTATCGGGACCATGGCCACGCCTTGGCCGTTGGCATGGGAATGAACGAATGCATGGCCGAACTCTTCGGCAAAGGCACCGGCTGCTCCAAGGGCAAGGGGGGCTCGATGCACTTCTTTGCTCCCGACAAGCACTATTGGGGCGGTCACGGCATCGTCGCCGGCCAGACCCCGCTTGGCCTAGGCCTCGCCTTCGCCATCAAATACAAGCAGATCAACGGCTGCGCAGTCGCCTTCCTTGGTGACGGGGCGGTGAATCAGGGCGTCTTCAGCGAGTGTCTGAACATGGCCGCTCTCTGGGATCTTCCGATCGTCTATGTCATCGAGAACAACGGCTATTCCATGGGGACCAGCCTCGAGCGTTCCTCGGCCGTGAACGGCTCACTGGCCAAGCGTGCCGAGGGCTTCTGCGTCGAGTGGGCCACCTGTGGAGGCTTTGACCTCTACGAGCTACGGGCCAATCTCGGAGCCGCCATGGAGCGTGCCCGCAAAGAGTCTAAGCCGATGGTGCTCGAGGTCTCCACTTACCGCTACTACGGCCACTCCGTGGCTGATGCGAATACCAAGAAGTATCGCTCCCCCGAAGAGATCGATCTCTACAAGTCTGAGCATGACCCGATTACTCTCTGGCAAAACCAGCTTCTCAGCGAGAAAGTGATCACTCAGGCCGGGATCGAGAAGATCGATGACGAGGCCAAGGCCGAAGCCGCCGCTGCTGCAGAGTTCGGGATCGCCAGCCCCTGGCCCTCGGAGGAGAGCATCTTCGAGGACATCTACCACGAGGTGGATCACAAGACCGAGGCTGGCCAGACCGGCAGCTTCTTCTTCAGCGAATAACGCCCGCTATGAACTCTTTTTTTCCAGCGGCATTCTCTAGCCTAATAGCCTAAACCGCTAAACACCTTCCCGCATGCCTCTCATCACTTACCGCCAGGCCCTGAACGACGCGTTCGCCGAGGAGCTCACCCGCGACGAGAACGTCTTCCTCATGGGTGAGGAAGTCGCCCAGTACAACGGCGCCTACAAGGTCACCGAGGGTCTCTGGAAGCGTTTCGGCTCCAAGCGCGTCATCGACACGCCGATCAGCGAAGCAGCTTTCCTCGGTCTAGGCGTCGGCGCCGCCATGATGGGCCTGCGTCCGGTGGTTGAGCTCATGTTCTGGAGCTTTGCGTATGTCGGCTTCGACCAGATCATGAATAACGCTGGCTGCATCCGCTACATGTCGGGCGGACTCATCAATGTACCGATGGTCATCCGCGGCCCTGCTAATGGCGGCACGAATGTCGGTGCGACCCACTCCCACACCCCCGAGAACTTCCTGGCGAACACCCCCGGCCTGAAGGTTGTCTGTCCCGCCACTCCCTACGATGCAAAGGGCCTCATGATCGCTTCCATCCGTGATAATGACACCGTCTGCTTCATGGAGAACACCCTTCTCTACGGAGACCTCGGCGAGGTTCCGGACGGTTCCTACACCATCCCGCTCGGCGTTGCCGACGTGAAGCGCGAGGGGCTCGATGTCTCCCTCATCGCCCATGGCCGCGCCGTACTCACCTGCCTTGCCGCCGCCGAGATCCTAGCGACAGAACATGGCATCGAAGCCGAGGTCGTTGACCTGCGCTCCATCCGCCCGCTCGACGAAGAGACCATCCTCAATTCCGTGGCCAAGACTCACCGCGCCGTCCTAGTCGACGAGAACAAACCCTTCTGCGGCGTCAGCGCGCAGATCGCCGCGCTGCTTGCCGAGCATGCCTTCGACGACCTGGATGCCCCCGTCCTTCGCGTCACGGCTCTTGATGCCCCGGCCATCTACAGCATGCCACTCGAGAAGCTCCAGCTCCCCGACGCCCAGGCCGTCGTAGCTAAAGTGCTTTCAAGCTTCTGATTCCACAATGAATTTCCTCCGCGCCTCTGCGCGAGAACATGCAGTCCTAGAATTCTAACCCTTCTGACCTAACAGTCTTCAGCCTAAACCGCTAACAACCTACCTCCTACGACCATGCCAGAGATCACGATGCCCAAGTTGAGCGACACCATGACGGAGGGCACCCTCCTGCGCTGGCACAAGAAGAAGGGGGACAAGGTTGAGGTCGGCGACATTCTGGCTGAGGTCGAGACCGACAAGGCAACTATGGAGATGGAGTCCTTCGAGGAGGGCTCGCTCGCCGACATTTTCGTTCCAGAGGGTGGCAAGGTCCTAGTAGGCGCTGCGCTGGCCCTTGTGCTGAAGGATGGAGAAAAAGCCGGTGACAAACCGAAAGCAGCACCCGCTCCTGCTGCGGCTGCAGCTGAAGCCCCGACCTCCCGTCCCGCTATCTCATCCGGACGCCCGCTCACTCCCCGGGCTCGTGCCGCCGCTCTCCGCTCTGGTGGAGGAGGCGCTGCTTCCGGCGGCAACATCAACGCCGGTATCCGCGTGAAGTCATCACCCCTCGCCCGCAAGATCGCCGACGCCCGCGGGGTCCGGCTCGATGCCGTCAAGGGCACAGGTCCCGGCGGACGCATCATCGCTTTTGACGTCGAGAGTGCTCAAGTAGGCTCCCCGGCCCCTGCCGCTGGCTCATCCCCCGTGGCCGCTATTCTCCCCACACCGATCGCCGGGATGCCCGAGACCAAGGTGCCGCTCAGCGGCATGCGCCGTGTCATCGCCGAGCGCCTGCTCGCGAGCAAGACCCAGATCCCGCACTTCTATCTCACCATCGAGATCGACGCCGCCCCGATGATGGCATTCCGCAAGGAGTATATCGCTGCGAGCGGCGGGAAGATCACCTTCAACGACATCGCCCTCTCCGCCGTGGCCCGCGCCGCGATGCAGAAGCCGAATGTCAACGCAGCCTTCGCCGGCGATGCCATCATCGAGTATGGCAGCGTGAACCTCTCCGTCGCAATCGCCGTCGAGGATGGCCTTGTCACCCCCGTCATCCGCGACGCCCAGAACCTCTCGCTCCAGCAGATCAGCGCCGCCGTGAAGGATCTCGCGACCCGCGCGCGTGATAAGAAGCTCAAGCCCGACGAATACGCGGGAGGCACCATCACCGTCTCCAACCTCGGATCCTACGGCATCGAACAGTTCTGCGCCATCGTGAATCCTCCCCAGGCCGCGATCCTGGCGGTCGGAGCGATCGTCAAGAAACCCGTGGTCAACAGCCGCAACGAGATCGAGATCGGCCACCGCATGAGCATTACCCTCA
>CAIOJL010000010.1 GCA_903858595.1 uncultured Spartobacteria bacterium
CTCATGCCACCAACTGGAATGTCGGCGATCTCACCCCAGAAAACTGGGCCAAATCTCAGAAAGGGCAGTTGACTGCGGCGCTCGCTGCCTGAGCTATCATCTTACTTGTCGTAGGCCGTACTTACGACATATACGCCTTCTCTATCAGATCTCTGTCAAGACGGTGCTTGGTGTGACGCTTACCTTTTGGTTCTTCCATCCACTACTTACACACAGAATCTCATCTCGTGACTACACTATCTAGGGTTTGAGTGGGATCCCACTGATGCAGAGTGGGAATATAACTTCAGAAAGCTTCAGGCTTTTAAAACAATTGCCGGCAATTGCCGAGTGCCTTATCAATACAAAGACGATCACCAACTTGGTAATTGGATAGTTGGTCTACGCTTTCGTAAGGACCGACTCACTCAAGACCGCATAACAAGGCTTGAGAAATTAGGCTTCCAGGGGGATCTAAGAGCCGACAAATGGGAAATTAGCTTTGAGAAGCTCAAATCATACAAAGATTCCTATGGCCATTGCCGAGTTCCTATCACATATACGGATGAACCTAAACTTCACTCATGGGTCAGATCACAGCGTCGATATTTCTTAATAGGAAGCATTTCAAAAGTACGCATCGCCAGACTTGAGGTCCTTCGATTTGAGTGGGATCCCCATACCGCTCTTTGGGAGGAGAATTTCGGAAAACTACAAGTATTCAAAGCTGAACATGGGCACTGCCGAGTAACGAGAATTCATAAAGATCCACAACTTGCCACTTGGGTTGGATCTCAACGTAGTTTTTTTCGAAGTGGATAGTTTCAGCTGATCGAGTAGCCCAACTGGAGGCTCTTGGATTTGAGTGGAGGCTTAGAAACTGAAAAAGCATCTAAGCCTTTTTGAATTTCAAAACTCCAATTCCTCTTTTGAGGCTCTTCCACCGGAGTGTCCCGATGACTGGGAACATCCTTGTCTATCAGGCGGATCTTTTCCAACCTTGAGGAAGATGTCGTTTCTCCAATCCGTTTACACAAAACTTCGCCGTCATCCGAAGAGGATCGTCTTCCCGGACGGAAGCGATCCGCGCGTGGTACGGGCGGCGCGAATGTTCAACGATCAGGGACTTGGTGTGGCGGTCCTTATCGGCAAGCGCGACGAGATCCAGCGGTTAGCGGCCTCCCAGCATGTCTCGCTGGAGAAGGTGGCCATCGTGGATCCGGAAACCTCCTCGGAGATGCCGCGTTTCCTGAAGATGGCAGCGGTGCTTGAGCGGTACAGAGGGATGGCCGAGGGGGATCTGCGCAATCTGCTGATCACTCCGAATTACTTCGCTTGCATGATGTTGCAGCATGGGCTGGTAGATGGCCTGGTGGGCGGGGTGGGATCATATTCTGCCTCGCTCTTCCGCCCACTGTTACAGCTCATCAAGCCTCTGCCCCACGCGCCGGTTGTCTCGAGCGCGATGATTGTCGAGGTACCACGGCACGAGTTCGGGGACAAGGGGGTACTCTTCTTCGCCGACTGCGGCGTGGTTCCCGAGCCGACGGTGGAACAGCTCGCCTCGATCGGTGTGCAGACGGGTCTTCTGGCACGGCAGGTCTTTGGAAAAACTCCACGCATTGCTTTTCTCAGCTTTTCCACACATGGCAGCTCGGCCCACACCTCAGCGACCAAGATGTCAGCTGCCGCCGCGCTGGCCAAGGAGCTCGCCGTGAAAGTCGGAGGAGCCGCTGGGTTGGATTATCCGATGGAAATCGACGGGGAGTTGCAGGGTGACACAGCGATCGTGCCCGCTGTGGCGCAGATCAAAATTCCCGACAGTCTGGTGGCTGGAAAAGCCAATGTGCTGATTTTCCCAGATCTAAATTCCGGCAACATCGCCGCCAAGCTGGTTCAATATCTTTCGGGAGCCAGGGTCTACGGCCAGATCGTGACCGGCCTCTCCCGGCCTGCAGCGGAGGTCTCCAGGGGCACGCACAGCGAGGACATCGCGGCCATCGCCGCCATCATCGGTCTTCAGGCCATCGAATATCGGAAGCTGTATCCATTGGAGGGGCTGGGTCTTTAAGGAGATCATCGAATCCGTGGGTCCCAAGAGATCCTGCTTGTGTGGTATTGGTCAGTAGGTTCATCTTAGTAGCCTATGTCCTACACGCTGCCTCCTCTTCCCTACGCTTTCGACGCTCTCGAGCCGCACATCGATGCGCGCACGATGGAGATCCATCACAACAAGCACCACGCTGCTTACATCAACAACCTCAACAACGCCCTCAAGGATCATCCCGAGCTTGCTGCCAAGCCGGTGAATGACCTGATCGCAGATCTCTCCGCGATTCCCGAGGCAATCCGCCTGGCCGTCCGCAACAACGGCGGCGGTCATTCCAACCACACTTTCTTCTGGGAGATCATGGGACCGGGCAAGGGTGGAGCACCTGTCGGCAAACTGGCCGAGGCCATCACCAAGACCTTCGGCAGCTTTGACGAGTTCAAGGCCAAGTTCGAAGAGGCCGGTGTCAAACGATTCGGCAGCGGGTTCGCCTGGCTCATCGTCAATAATCAGGGCCAGTTGGAGATCATCTCCTTGCCCAACCAGGACAGCCCCTACATGGATAGCAACAAGCCAGTGATCGCCAACGACGTCTGGGAGCATGCCTACTACCTTCACTACCAGAACCGCCGCCCCGATTATCTCAAGGCCTGGTGGAATGTGGTCAACTGGGATCACGCCGAACAGAACTATCAGACCGCGCTAAAGTAGTTTCTTTCGGCCCAGGGCGTCGATGCTGCGCGCTCGCCGTAGGTTTTGCTGCGGCATCGCTTGCGATGCCTAGCCCTGAACCAAAATCAACACCTTTAGAAAGCCCCGCTCCGGAAACGGCGCGGGGCTTTTTCTTATCTGACGACGATGGAGCGCGCCGCGTGATCCGCTTCGATCAACTCATCCAGCGAGGGATGTTGCACGAAAGGCACTTCATTCATGGCCCTGTCTACGCTTTCCCAGATGCCGATGAAGCTGAGTCGTCCGGCAAGGAATGCCTCGACGGCCGACTCATTTGCGGCATTCAGCACGGCCGGGAGCGTTCCGCCTGCAGTTCCGGCACGGCGTGCTAGCTCCAGCGCGGGGAAGAGATCGGTTCGAGGCTCTTCAAAATCCAACCTTCTTACCGATGCCAAATCAAGCGGCGCGCAGGGACCCGCGTAACGGTCGGGATAGGTCAGCGCGTACTGGATAGGGAGCGCCATATCGGTCGAGCTCATCTGAGCCATGATGGAGCCATCCACGAACTCGACCATGGAATGGACGATGCTCTGGGGATGGATCACCACGTCGATCTTCTCCATCGGAATGTTGAAGAGCCAGCGCGCCTCGATCATTTCCAGTCCCTTGTTGAAGAGAGTGGCCGAGTCGATCGAGATCTTACGCCCCATCGACCAGGTCGGGTGCCTCAGTGCCTGCTCCGGGGTGACCATGGCCAGATCGGCGGCAGAAGCCTTGCGGAAGGGGCCTCCCGAGCAAGTCAGAATCAGCCGTTTTACGGCCGAGAGATCTTGTCCTTCGAGGCATTGGAAGACCGCATTGTGCTCGCTGTCGACGGGGAGAACCCTGCCTCCCATCCGCTCGGCGGTCGCCATCACCTGCTCACCTGCCATGACCAGAATCTCCTTGCTCGCGACGGCCAGGTCCTTGTCGGTTTCCAGGGCGCGCAGAGCCGGCTTCAGTCCCGCCGTGCCGACGATCGCGACCAGCACAAGATCCGCCTCGGGTGTTGAGGCTAGAGTCTCGAGACCATCCGCCTCATGCAGAACCTCGCGTCCCGGCAGTTCGGAGCGGAGTGTCGCAGCCCCCAGCTCATCCCCCGTGCAAATTCGGGCTGCGGGGAATTCACGGGCGATTTCCAGGAGGCGCTGTACATTTTGTCCGCCGGAGATGCCAACGATCTCGATCCGATTCGGCAGGGCGCGCGCCACGCGCAGAGTGCTCTCGCCGATGGAGCCGGTAGCCCCGAGGACAACGACTCGTTTTTTCATGGGTGCAGCAGGAACAGCAGGATGAAATAGAACAGCGGCAGGGTGAAGAGCAGGCTATCGATCAGGTCGAGTCCGCCGCCGATTCCGGGCAGGGCATGACCCGAGTCTTTGCTGTGCACCGAGCGCTTAAGCAGCGATTCGGCGAGGTCGCCGGCGACTCCCGCAATCGCCAGAAGTAGCGACAGACCGCAGACCAGCATCAAGGGGAAGGAAGGCAGATGCTGCCCCATGAAGTGAAAGAGGCCCCAACCCACGGCGACGCCCAGCACGATGCCGCCGAGAATTCCCTCCCAGGTCTTCTTGGGGCTGATGTTGGGGAAGAAGGATGTGCGGCCGAAGAGACTTCCAAAGAGGAAGGCACCCACATCGGTGAACTTCGTAACCGCCATCACAAAGAGCACCAGATACTGGCCTGTGGTATGGCCGTCGGGTGTTCGAGGCGTGAGATAGAGTAGCTTCGCCAAAAAAAGAAAGAGCCACGGAATGTAGATTACCCCCAGGAGAGTGAAGGTGATGCCCTCGACTGTGGCGCGGCCCGGATCATTGCGTCCGTACTCCCGCAGGAAGAGACCCATCACGAAGAACGCCATGACGGCGGCTTCGCTTGGGAAGATCGAGAACCGGATGAGCGGGTCCGCTGAGGGCAGCAGCCAGAAGTTCAGGCCAATCAGCCCTAAAGCCGCCACCATGCCCATGCCCCGGTGATGGGAGATGCCACCCGCCTTCAGCAGGGCGAAGTATTCCCAGAGTGCCCCCAGTGCAGGGATGCTAATCAGGATTGCAAAGGCCACCTCCGAGCGGAGCCTGTAGGCGACGACGAGTGCCCCCCATAGGATCACGGTACTGATAAGGCGGGGTAGGAAAGAGGAGGGGAGCGAACGCATGCCGAGCCGTTCAAGGTAGAAATACCCCCGTTAAAGGCAAGCCGCCGTTTTCCGGTTGCTCCCGCCAAGGGGAGGTCTACGCTGTGGGTGCACCGAATCATCAACCTTATTCTCCGAACCATGGCCAAAGAAGACGCATCCGCCGACAAAGCAACCGACAAAGCCGCCACAGCGCGCGCCAAGAATCTCGACCTCGCCATCCAGGCTATTGCCAAGGACTACGGCGACGGAGCCATCATGCGCCTTGGTGAGGCATCCGCAGTAAACATCGCCTCCATCCCGACCGGCAACCTCCTCATCGACCGCGCCCTCGGGGTCGGCGGATTTCCGAAGGGGCGCATCATCGAGATCTACGGCCCCGAATCCTCGGGAAAAACGACCCTCACCCTCACCGTCATCGCCCAGGCCCAGAAGCGTGGTGGCGTCGCCGCCTTCATCGACGTCGAGCACGCCCTCGATCCCTCCTACGCCCGCAAGCTCGGGGTGAACCTGGAGGAGCTCCTTGTCTCCCAGCCCAGCTCCGGCGAAGAGGCCCTGCGTATTTGCGAGACGCTCATCCGTTCCAATGCCGTCGATGTGGTCGTGCTCGATTCTGTGGCGGCTCTTGTTACCAAGTCCGAGCTCGAGGGGGAGATCGGCGATTCGGTCGTTGGGGCCCAGGCCCGTCTGATGAGCGCTGCGATGAGGAAGCTCACCGCTTTCATCTCCAAGTCCGACACCTGCTGCATCTTCACCAACCAGATCCGCGAGAAGATCGGCGTCATGTTCGGTAACCCCGAGACCACGCCCGGAGGCAAGGCGCTCAAGTTCTACGCGAGCGTCCGTGTCGACATTCGCCGTATCGGCGCGATCAAGCAGACCGACGGTACCGTGACCGGCAACCGCACGCGTGTGAAGATCGTAAAGAACAAGGTCGCCCCCCCCTTCACCGAGGCCGAGTTCGACATCATGTACAACGAGGGGATCTCTTGCACCGGCTCGCTGCTGGATCTTGCTCTCGAGAAGAACATCATCGAGAAGCGCGGTTCCTGGATGGGATATAAGGGGAATAACATCGCCCAGGGTCGCGATGCCGCCAAGGAGCTGCTCAAGTCGGACGCCGCTCTCTATGCCGAGATCGAGAAGGCCGTAAAGGCCGCCCTCGAGGCTGATGCCCTCGGGAAAAAGTAGCCGTAGCCTTTGTCACAGAGGCCGTGCCCTTTTAGCTTTTGCTCCTTGCTCCTCATGTCCCACGCACCCGATACCACGCTTCTCCTAGGGCACTCGCCCGATCCCGACGACGCCTTCATGTTCTACGCCATGGCCGCCGAGAAGATCGACCTGATGGGCTACCGCTTCCAGCACATCCTCCAGGATATCCAGACTTTGAACGAGCGGGCGATGCTCGGCGACCTTCACCTCTCCGCCGTCTCGATCCATGCCTATGCCCACCTGCTCGACAAGTATGCCCTGCTGCCTTGCGGCGCCAGCATGGGTGACGGCTACGGGCCGATGTTCGTGGCTCTCAAGAGTCAAGGGCCTGCCGCCGATGCCTCGCTCGAGGAAAAGAAGACCTGGCTTCGGTCCCGGAAGATCGCCATTCCCGGCCTCATGACCAGCGCCTATCTGAGCGCTCAGCTTTTTCTTGGGCCTGTCTTTAACCATGTGGTTGTTCCCTTTGACGAGATCTTCGATGCGATCCGCTCGGGTTCCGTCGATGTGGGCCTGATCATCCACGAAGGACAGCTCACCTACGCCAACGAGGGCTTCGAGAAAATCGCGGACATGGGCAAGTGGTTCAAGGCCGAGACAGGGCTACCGCTTCCGCTCGGGGGCAATGTCATCCGCAAAGACTTCGATGCCGATCAGCGCCGCGAGCTGAACATCATCATGAAGGAGAGCATCCGCTACGGCTTGGAGAACCGGCGCGCCGCCGTCGACCACAGCATGGCCCATGCCCGCGGCATGGAAGTCCCTCTCGCCGACGAATTCATCGGGATGTATGTGAACGATTATACCCTCGACTATGGGGAGAGCGGGCGGTCTGCGATCAGGGAGTTCCTGGGTCGAGCCGCCGATCAGGGGCTGGTACCACGACTAGACAAGCTCGAGTTTGTGAGCTGACACGCGGTGCTTCCGTCGAGGCCGATGGAGTAGGTCATCGGCGTGCTTCTCCGCGGGGATGTCCTTACCCGCCTGCCTCATGCCACCAACTGGAATGTCGGTGAACTGACCCCAGAAAACTGGGCGAAATCTCAGAAAGGGCAGTTGACTGCGGCGCTCGCTGCCTGAGCTATCATCCTACTTGTCGTAGGCCGTGCTTACGACATAGACGCCCTCTCTCTCCGCTCTCTGTCAAGACAGGTCTCATCCTTCCTCTCGAAGTACATCAGCTTTGCCCGCGTTCGGAGGAAAACCTCCAACAGCGTCGCACCATTCTTCGGCGTGAGTTGGATTGTGCCACTGGAGCCGCCTACGAAGGGGGGGGCGGTGCGATGAACTCGACAGTCACATAGGGCAAGTTGCTCCAGCGCGACAAGAAGACGTCCGAATTCTGATCACCACGAAGGCCCAACCCCGTATACGCCATCGGCGTCCCCGCAAACGCAAACGACTTGTCGGGACCGGGCAATCCGCGGAGATAGTTGCCGTCGCGAAAGACGACGGCGCCCACGTTGTAGGACAATCCTTTCAGCGCTGCCTCGGGCGTCTTGCCCCGGCAGTCAACCAACATCAGCGCGTCGTAATGCAACCCGGTCTCATGCAATTGAGGGCCCGGCGGCTCCGATACGACTTCGACAAAATTCAGCCCCCCCTTGGCGATTTCGTCGCGGACGGTTTGACCGAGCGCCTGGTATCCGGCCAGATACTCGGCATCCTCCGTTTGCTTGTCCGTGATCGTGGGATAGTGGTCTATGGCAGTCGCGGTATAGTGGTGGAAGGCGACCAGCAGTTTTTTACCACAGTATTGCCGCGGCGACCCCTTCCAGGCCTGCCTCTCCGGATCGGTGGCAAGTAACGGTTTCGATTCGACCGTCGACGCTGGTGCCTGCGGTGCCGCTAGTGATCCGACAATCGTTGAGCCGACCGGTGGCGTGGCTGAAGTTGGAACGGGCGTGAGTTTCACAGAGGAAACCTGGGGTGGCAAGGACTGGCTCTCCTTGAATTGTGCTGACACTAGCAAGCCTGTATAGACGACTACAGCAGAGGTGCCGATGAGGGATACGGTTTTCACTTTTGACATTAGAGTTATGGGTTTATTTTTTTGACATGATAAGGATCGCTCCTTTGGCGAGCTTTAAGGTTTCGGTTGGGGCTAGAGTTCCACTGAGCGCCACGCTGGCACAGGTTGCAGCCAATCCAGCCGGAGCCGCCTACAGAAGTGAGCAGTCAACGCTCCAGGCAGGGCCACTCCGGATCAACTGACGCCCTTCTTTGCAAAGAACCGGCGGAGATTTCGAGCGAGCGGTCCACCCGTTTGCGAGCCCCATCATCCGAGGTACGCAGGGTGGCAGCCACTTGCCGGTGGCTGGCCTGTTGGTAGAAGCGTAACAGCACGGCTTCGCGGTCAGAGTCCGACAAGGAGTCGAGCGCCCCCGGCCAAATATGGCAGGATCTCTTCCCATGCCGCCATGCTACTTCCAGTCTGGTTGAATTGGTGTTCATCGATTGAGATCCGTTCTCGCTCCTTTCGGCGCTGTTCGCCGCGTTGATACATCGCGCAGGAATACTGGGTCGCCCTGTACAACCAGCCCGGCAATGTCGTCTCCGTATGCAGTTCTTTGGTTTTGAGAGCGAGCGTGAGGAAGACGCTCTGCGTCACATACTGTGCCACATGCGCGTCATGCAACCGTTGCATCGCGCAGGAGCACACGAAGTTGGTGTGTAACTCGACTAGTTCCCGGAACACCTACGTGGAACTGTCTCGCACAAACCGTTTGATCAACGCTGTATCGTCCATATTCATATTTAATTCACAAGAGAACTGCTCTTTTAGAGCATCTTAAACAATAGTGTAGCCGTTTGTGATGTGAGGTGATAGAGGTGGTGGATGAGAACACTCTCTTTGGATCTCCGAGAACGGATACTTGATAGCTATGACA
>CAIOJL010000011.1 GCA_903858595.1 uncultured Spartobacteria bacterium
AGGGGCGGCCATTCATAACGGTACCCCGGAACATCTCGGGATCCAGAATGAGCCTTTTCTGGTCGGCCCAGGATTCAAGGGCTCTTATCTCCCGGAGTCCGTTCTCGCGTCTTTCCGCTTGGGAGACTTCTTCTCCTCTCCGAAACCGTTGAGAGAGGCCTGGGATAGCATCTGCTTGGCTGTAATCTTTCGATCGAAGGAGAGCAATCGCGCCTGCAAGGTTCTCTCGGGTGTCTCGGGCGGGTGATTTCGTGTCGGGTTCTCCGTATTCATTGGTGTGGATGAGGCGTGGGCTGGGTGTGTTGGTGGGAGTGGTGGGAGTGGCAGTGGATTTCGAGGCGGTTTTTGTGGTTCTCGTGGTTTTGAGCATGGTGGATTGGGTTATCGGGTTTTGGTAATGGGGTATCGGGGGGTTGAGTCCGTTGATTACTCGAGGTCTGGCTTCAGCCGTTTCAGGGCTCCTGATACATCTTCCTTGGCCAGCAGTTTCTCGATCGCACGGACCAGCTTTGCCTCTGGCCAGATGGTCCATGAAGCGTAGGGCTGTCCCAAAGTACGGTCACCCTGCCACATATGCTCCCAGGAACCACCGAAGCGCCATGGGCGGGAGGGAATGATCAGGTGTGGGTATGTCCTGAGGAACTGAAGGGGGACAACCGTTCCCCGAACCCCGCGCTCGTCCATCTCCAGGTCATCGATACGTGCCAAGCAGATGAACCTTTCTCTGTAGATGACCTTGCTCTCGTGGAGATTCTCAAAGAAGGGAGCCCAAACGGAGCGACGGAAAACCGAGTCGCCATAGTCGTATCTAAGGTCAGGGTGTTTTTTTTGTAGTTCTTTTAGGGTCATAGGGCTTTTGATGGTTGTTTGATGCTGTTTCTGTGACGGGCATGGTTTTGGGAAAAACACACACCCCTCTACCCTATGTGATTGTTTTTGAGGTTTTTAGCAGTTGGCGACTTTCTCCTCTGCTCAGCGGTCCCTGAGGGGGAGTTTCAGGAGATTGCTGAGATCGATCTCCGAGCAGATGTAGGTGTTCTCGTGTAGTCCGTGGACTATCTTGAATGCTTTCGATGTGCTCATCGGGTCACCTCCTCTTCAAAGTGAGCGGCCTCACTGAGGAGGCTATCCCGAAGGACCCTAGCAATCCCGAGATGAGCCGTATGAAGGTTCTTCCGAACCCGTCGCTTGGTGTAGTTCGGCAGGTGCTCGGTATAGTGGCACCAGTAGGTGCCGTTATTGTTCCAGAGGTGGTGATCCGGATTTTCGGTGGTCCTGATGGCCAGGAAGGGACGGTCTAGTGATGCGGTGCTCATGGGTGTGTGATGTGTGGGTTGCACACCAGGAACCCGAGCAACAAAAAAGCGCCTCCTTGATCGGATGATCAGGGAAGGCGCTTTAGATAAGCCTGGAGAGATTTTTGTTCGGAGGATTTCTCCCTCCGCACATCGAGCGAATTGCTTCGCTCAGCCACCGTAGGATTTCTCCGTCCCCGGTTGGCAGCCCTTGGTGTTACCCAAGTGCGTTCCTGATGCTTCTACTGGTATAGCAGAAGCCCTCACTCATTGCAAGCCGCCGAGGGACAATCAGTGTGTCATAATTGGTGAGGACGGTTGTTGTTTCCATCAATTTACCCCTTCAGAATCCACTCCACACATTGCTCAATCACTAGATGGAAATCTCCACTCCTATCCCCTTCGCAAAGCGCACAAACTTAAAGCTCCCCCTGGTCTCTGCATCCGTAGAGGCGGGCTTTCCCTCGCCGGCAGACGACCACATGGAGCATGGCATCGACCTGAATGAGGAGCTGATCAGAAACCCAGCCGCCACCTTCCTCATCAGGGTTCAGGGTGAGTCTATGAGGGATGCTGGGATCCACTCCGGGGATACCCTGATCGTTGATAAATCAGTCACTCCGACCGACCGGAAGATCGTGGTGGCGATGATCGACGGGAACTTCACGGTGAAGCGGTTCAGAAAAACTAATGGTCGGATCTTTCTAGAGGCGGCGAACTCCTCCTTCGAGCCCATCGAGGTGACGGAGGGGCAGGAGCTCACGATCTTCGGCGTGGTCTCCTATATCATCCACCAGGCCAGATAGGCCAGATAGGCGAGGTAATGACCATTTAGTATCGGAGGCGGAAATGTATTGGTACTACGCAAAAAACGGCAATCGGTTCGGCCCTATTCATGAGGACGAACTGAATCGCCTAGTACGAGAGGGAGGGATCCTGCCTCAAGATCTGGTTTGGAATTTCACTATGGGTGACCAGTGGGTTACCGCTTCGTCCATCGAGAGGCTTTTCCCATCACGAACAGCAACACCTCCACCTATTCACAACCAGGAGGTGCTAACTCCAGTAACGCAACTCGCGCTGTCTGCACCATCTCAAACATCGGCATTCACACAAAAGATAAAGCGGTTCTTTGCCCCAGTGGCTGCGGGTTGCATCGTTGGTTTCAAATATCTCGCCGGGATGAAATTTCTCCTGCCGATCCTTAAGACCGGGGGGACGATGGTCCTCTCTATTGCCGCATACGCCATGCATTGGGGGTGGCTCTTTGCAGTGGGGTTTGTCCTGCTGATTCTTGTCCATGAATGCGGTCACCTCGTCGCGGCCAAGAAATGCGGCCTCAAGGTTGGCGCTCCCATCTTCATCCCCTTTATGGGGGCCCTGATCGCCCTCAAGGAAGCCCCAAAGAACGCATGGATTGAATCCCAGGTGGGTATTGGTGGTCCGATCCTAGGAACCATCGGTGCAGCGGCCTGCGAGGTGATCTTCCTGCTCACAGGCAATGCGTTCTTCCGTGATCTGGCCTACACGGGGTTCTTTTTGAATCTCTTCAATCTGGTTCCTTTGGGATTTTTGGATGGTGGGCGTATTGTGACCGCACTCTCTCCGTGGATCTGGCTTGTAGGCTTTGTGATTCTTGCGGGCCTGACCTACTTCCACTTTAACTTCCTGCTGCTGTTGATTCTGATTCTTTCCCTGCCGAGGCTTTTCTCTCTCTTTAAACAAAAGTCCGATGCGGAGCGCCGCTATTACGAGGTCACTACGGAGCAACGCGTGATCATGGCATCAATGTATTTTGGACTCATCGCTTTCTTGGTGTTGGGCATGCAGATGACTCATGTTATCCGGTAACCCATGGAAGAGAGTCCGCCACCTACCAGCTCAAGGAGTCGTCTTGCTTTAGTGGACTGCAATAACTTCTTCTGTTCCTGCGAGCGGGTCTTCAACCCTGCTTTGAGTGGGGTGCCGGTCGTGGTGCTCTCGAACAATGACGGCTGTATCATTTCCCGGAGCGAGGAGGCGAAGGCGATAGGCATTCCGATGGGTGCTCCTCTGCATGAGCAGAAGGAAGTCATCAGGAAGCACGGTGTCCATGTCTTTAGCTCCAACTACACCCTCTACGGCGATATGTCGGCGCGGGTGATGTCGATCCTGCGAGATGAAGTGCCGGCCATGGAGGTTTACTCGATCGATGAGGCGTTTTTACAGCTTCCGAATAACTTTAGCGAAGAGCATGCCCGAGCCCTGAGAGCGAAGATCCTCCAGTGGACAGGGATCCCGGTCTGTATCGGGATCGGCTCGACCAAGCTCCTGGCCAAGCTTGCTAACCGACACGCGAAGAAGAACAAGGCTCTGACAGGCGGTGTCTTCGACCTGACGCACTACTGGGATCCGGACGGGATCATGGCAGAAACTCCCACGGACGGTCTCTGGGGTGTCGGCAAGAACCTGGCACTACGTCTCAAGGGGATGGGGATCAAGACGGCCCTGGATTTCCAGCATGCGGATCCTGCGGCGATCAGGAAGAGTATGGGGGTAGTCGGGGAGCGTCTCTTCCGTGAGCTTAATGGCATTCCCTGCCTGACGCTGGAGGAGATGCCGCCCGATAGGAAGGGGGTGATGGCGAGCAGGTCCTTCGGCAGTGCTGTGGAGTCTCTGGAGGAGCTGGAAGAGGCCCTTGCCAATCATGTGGCCCGAGCGAGCGAGAAGATCCGCCGATTTGGGCTCTTCGCGACTCGGATGGAGGTCTTCCTCCAGACCAACCGGTTCAAGAAGGAGGAGCCCCAGTATTCACCAGGCATCGGGATCACACTCGACCGCCCCACGCACTCGACCTCGGAGCTGATGCTTGCGGCGCGCGCTCTGCTCAAACGGATCTATAGGCCAGGCTATCGCTACAAGAAGACAGGGATCCAGTTGGTCAACCTAGTGGACGAGGATGCCTATCAACCCGGTCTCTTCGATGCGCCGAAGAGTCGGATCGATGTGGACAAGATCGTGGACGAGCTCAACCGCAGACTGGGCGACCCCAAGAACCCCGTTATCACCCGTGCCTCCCAAGGAACCGAGCGATCGGGGAGGGGATGGAAGATGAAAGCCGAGAGGCATTCACCCCACTACACGACTGACTGGAACGAACTGCCGGTCGTGAAGATCTAAGATTTATGGAACTTAACGACAAAACAGTCCTATTTCTCTGCACAGGAAATTACTACCGAAGTCGTTTCTCGGAGGAGTTTTTCAATATCCTCGCTCCGATCAGGCTTCCGAACTGGAAAGCTACTTCTCGGGCTCTTGCCATTGAGAGGGGGCACGGGAATGTAGGGCCTATCAGTCCGTATACCTTAGAGGAGTTGGAACGACGCAACCTTCAAGCAATGCAACCTGTCAGACATCCCCTCCAATGCACGGAGGAGGACCTGCTCCAGGCAAATCTGATCATCGCTCTTAAAGAGACGGAACATCGACCCATGCTGATTCAGAGGTTTCCCGAATGGCCCGACAAAGTGACGTACTGGCATGTTCACGATGTCGATCAGGCCCATCCTGCGCTCGCTCTCTCCGAGATTGCGGGCCATGTGGAGCGTTTGATTGATGAATTAACCGAAGAAGATATGCACGTTTCCTAAAAGGCAGGAGCTAGCTTTTAAGCGAGCTGCTCTTGAGGAGGAGGATCCGAAGGCGATTTGGTGAAAGCCAATAGTCCAGAAGTATGCAAGGGGCACTACCGGCTCCCAAAGTAGTCAGTGAGTCAAATGGGTTCATCAAAAAGGAGACAGTTCGCCTTAGGGGCAAGTAGAGTAGCCTTATCCTCGATGGCTTTTTTCTCCTTCAACCGTAAGCAAAAGAAGATGCCAGCCAAGCCAGCTGCTAGGGCTAAAACCAGCGACGACAAGTCCCAGCTGACTCTCCAGCTAGAAGAGGTCAAACGCCAGAGGCAGGAGCTTCTTCGGAGAACTGAAGAGGCCCAGAGGAAGGTAGAGGATATTCCAAAAAAGATTGCAGAGCGTAAGCGACGGGAGGTGGAACGGATCCATGAAAGGGCTCAGAACCACAAAACACTCCGGGGGTTTAGAAACCTCCTCGTATTCTACAAAACTGCTTCAGAAGCACAGCGACATTGTTCGGAAGCTCAAGGAGGGACAATCCATTCGCAATACCGCTGCGATCACCAAAAAGGGATTTGGGACGGTTGTTCGGGTTAGGACTGTCTGGATCAAGAACCAGCATCAGATGCCAGTAGCAGCTTGAATAGCCGTAGAATCTCATTCTACCTACCTCTACAGACTAAAAGAAAAACCCATCCCCGATAAAGGAGATGGGTCTTCTTTGAAAATTAAGGCAAGTCAGGCTGCTACGAGATGCTTGGAGTGCTTCGCCTTTGATCGTGCTTCAGCCTCAGTAAAGATTTTGATCTGTGCTGCAGTTGCTGGACGAGCACCGAACTCACGAAGAATGGCATCACATTCCTTCACGGTAAAAA
>CAIOJL010000012.1 GCA_903858595.1 uncultured Spartobacteria bacterium
CTATATCGCTTAGTTCTTCCCTCCAGGTCAACTGCGCAAAGGCCATGCAGATCAACTGCTGGCGGCAACCGAAATGCCGAACCTTACTCTCCGCGTCGTATCGTTGGACCAACCGGGACAGAGACTTGCGATCTACCAGATCGAGGACTTGGGAGAGGATGTAGCGGCCAGAGCTCATAGCCATCCATCCTCAAAAAACGTCGCTCAAAGTTCAAATGTGTGGCATCTATTTTGGATCGCAAATCACTCACCTTGAAGAATCAACAAAAACCAATAACCCTCTCAATCGAACACTAGTAATCTATGGAATCATTTTTTACTAAGCGACTGGTGCCGGTTACTGATCTTAAAGATGCGGACGATGCGTTGCCCGTTGCTGAGGCGCTTTTGGCAGGCGGCCTAAATCTAATTGAAGTAACGTTCCGCAATCCTTGCGCCGAAAAATCGATTCGATTGATCCGCTCCAACTTACCCGAAATGTATGTGGGTGCAGGAACGCTTTTAAAGGTCGATCAGATTTCCATGGCCCAGAACGCTGGGGCGCACTTTGGAGTAGCTCCCGGTCTCAATAAAAGTGTGTTTGTAGCGGCACGCAATGCCGCATTTCCTTTTATTCCAGGGGCAATGACCCCCTCTGAAATCGAGACGGCAATGGCTGAAGGCCATACTCTTTTAAAGTTTTTTCCGGCGCACATTGCCGGTGGACGCGAGATGATCAAGGCGTTACAGGGACCTTACCTCCACACCGGATTGCGTTTAATCGTTCTAGGTGGTGTACTATTGGAAAAGATGGAGGCGTATTTAAACCTGCCCTTGGTTGCCGCCGTGGGTGGCACATGGTCAGTGAATCAGGATTTAATAGCCGCCAAGGATTGGAAAACAATCACGGCCCGAACACGAGAGGCGGTGGAGCTAGTTAACCGATTGAAAGAAGCCCAGGAAGAGCGCCCATGATTTCCATGAAAATGCCCGGAGAAGGAGTCGTTTTTTTCGGCGAATTACTTATGCGCATCGGCACAAAGCGCTTTGAACGATTTACTCAGGCTAGGGACTGGGAGACTGGGTTTACTGGATCGGAAGCCAATGCGGCAGTCTCGCTTGCCAACCTAGGGGGTAAAGCTCATTTGCTTTCCGCAGTGCCGAATCATGATTTGGGGCAGGCTTGTATCAACTATTTTCGCCAATTCGGCATAGATACCGATCATGTGCAACGCTGCGGTTCACGACTCGGAGTTTTCTACCTCGAGACAGGAGTTTCGAACCGCTCCGCAAAAGTGATTTACGATCGCTCAAGCAGTGCATTCTCAGAACTGAGACTAGGTCAAGTCCCTTGGGCTGAAGTTTTGGCGGGAAAAAAATGGCTGCATTGGTCCGGAACGGCACCAGCCTTAGGGAAAAACATGGCAGCGCTGGTTGGCGAGGGATGCGTGGCTGCAAAGCAGGCAGGGTTGACCGTGAGCTGTGATTTGAATTTTCGCAAAAAACTTTGGAACACCGAACAGGCTCGCGCGGTCATGCCTGCCTTGATGCAAAATGTGGACGTTCTAATCAGCGGACGAGAGGATGCCGCCTCCATGCTGGGTCTTGAAACGGTGGATGAGGCAGGGGAGGAACTGGAGGCGGTGGTGGATTATTATCGGCGGGTTGCGACCGAATTGCACCGGCGGTTCGGATTCAGCCACATTGCCACTACGCTCAGACAAACTCATTCCGCATCCGACAACAGCCTGACGGCAATTTTATCCAATGGCTCCGAGGTGGCCGTCAGTCGCACTGAACGAATTTGGATGGTAGACCGAGTGGGTGGAGGCGATGCCTTCGCTGGAGCATTGATCCATGCATTAATACAGCAAATGCCTCTGAAAGGGGCTGTGGAGTTCGCCCTTGTAGCTTCTTGCCTGAAACACAGCATTCACGGGGATGTCAACCACGTCACTGTCGCCGAGGTGCAGGCAGTAATGGAAAGTGATGTGTCCGGGCGAATACAGCGGTAGGTTTCAATAGCCGGGAGGAGCGACCGCGGCGTCCTGCGCTGCTTCTTTCAGGCTTTCCCAAACGTCGTCCGGAAAAGGAATGCCCTCTTTTAGGGCTTGCTCCGCCTTGTTAGATTCGATTTCACCCGGAATTTTTAGTTCTCCTACTTCAGAGCGGACCGGCACTTCCTTGATGCCGCGGAAGAGGGAGGTTATGTCATCCGGAAACCGCTTCCCCCCGGTGATAATCGCCGGATCAATGACTAGAAAGGCATGACCGTGATTGGTGGGGCGTGAGATGTCGCCCGTATTCCAATAAGGGATATCGTCTCGAACTCCTGCACCGCTGAGCACGCCCGAAAGAATTTCAATCATGAGAGCCAGTCCATAACCTTTGTGCCCCGCCATCGGATTAAGCGAGGCGTGAAGAGGATAGAGATTACCGTCCGTGGTAGGGAGTCCCTCCGAATCGACCAGCCAATCGGAGGGAATGGGACGACCCTCGGCCATGGTATTTCTTACTTTGCCCCCCGCCACGATGGCAGTGGAGATATCGAGCATTATCGGCGGATAGACTCCCCCCGGCGCCCCGAAAGCAAAGGGATTGCTTCCTAACACGGGCCCCTTGGAACCGGGTGCGGCGACGCTCGGAATATCGTTCGCCATGGCTAACCCGATCATCTTTTCTTGTGCCGCCAGATGAACATAATACCCTGCCGCACCAAAGTGGCAACTGTTCCGCACAGTGACCACAGCCACTCCGCTGATACGAGCTTTTTCAATCGCGGATTTCATCGCAAATACGCTGGTGACCATGCCAATGGAGGCATCGCCATTGACGAGCGCCCAGGCAGGGCCTTCTCGTTCGATAAACGGTCGTCCTTTGGGATTAAGGCCCCCCGCGCGTAACCTTTTTGCATAGCCGCAGAGGGCTTTTGTGCCGTGGGTAAAAATCCCCCAACTATCGGTTGAAACCAAAACCTCGGCTGTGGTTTCGGCGTCGGCGTTAGAAACACCACATTGGGTGAGAACGTCCAAAACGAATTGTGTTAATGTGGGCGCGGTAATTCTTTGCATGAGGAGAGTGCCTTTATTTTACGATTTTTTGAACTTTTCCCAGGCCCGACACGTCCAGTATGACCTACATCTTCCACGATAGCGAAGGTGATGGAGGACGTGTCGCACGGTCTATCTTTGGGGCATAAAGTACAAATTCACCCGACCTGACGGTCCTAGGCTTCGAATATCACCGGATTGGTGAGTTTCCCGATCTTATCAATCTCAATAGTGACCTCGTCGCCCGCTTTCAGCCAGACGGGCGGTTTGCGCGCCATGCCGACTCCGTGCGGCGTACCGGTTAAGATAACGCTGCCCGCTTCGATGGTGGTGCTGCCACTGAGGAAACTAATCAATGTCGGCACGTCAAAAATCAGGTCGTTGGTGTTCCAATCCTGCATCGTCTCTCCATTTAAAAAGGTGCGGATGCCCAGTCCCGAAGGATTTCGGATGGTATCGCTGGTCACCAGTGCGGGGCCCAGCGGCATGAAGGTATCAAAGGTCTTGCCCCGGCACCATTGAGAGCCGCCGCGCTCAACCTGCCAATCGCGAGCACTTACATCGTTCGCGCAGGTGTACCCCAGGACATAATCCAAGGCGTTCTCCTTCGGCACGTTCTTACAGGCACGGCCAATGACGACGGCGAGTTCGCATTCATAATCGACTTTGTCACTTCGTAAATGAGTCGGAAGAATGATGGGATCTCCCGGATTTTGTAGAGTGCCTGGTCCTTTGCAAAAGAGGACAGGATATTCAGGGATCGGCACATTGCTCTCAGCGGCATGATGCCGATAGTTGAGGCCGATGCAAAGAATGGTGGTTGGTTTGATTGGCGCGAGGAGCTTGGCAACATTCGCCTTGATGTTGGTGACTTCGTGCGTGCCGAAGATATCACCCTTGATTTCCAAGGCACTTCCGTCTTCCTGAAGTGAAGCGTAGCCAATCTGTTGCTCTGCATTTTTATAACGTATTATTTTCATTTATTATGTTTTTTTATGGTTTATGGATTATTTTCCCGCCGAATAACCGCCATCGATCATCATGGTTGAGCCCGTGACAAAGAATGACGCATCCTACGCGAGATAAAGGCTCAATCTAGGTGCGCTTGCGATCAAAGACAGAAAGAATGGTCTTGGCGTCGCCCGCCTCCCCTAGTTCGGATCGCACGGATGGATCGTTCAGGAACTTGGCAATTGCAGCCAAGGTTCTGAGATGTGTCTGAAATTGATCCTTCGGTACCAGGAAAAGAACAATGAAGTGCACGGGCTTTCCGTCCAGAGACTCAAAATCGATTCCAATCTTGGAGCGTCCAAAACAAGCCGTTACTTTACTCAGTGCATCGCAACTGGCATGAGGGATGGCAATTCCGAAACCAATCCCAGTACTCATCGTCTCCTCGCGGTGACGCAATGAGGCTATCGCCTCATCCCTGTGGGCAATGTCCAATTGACCCTCCTCGACAAGTCGGTTCACGATCTCCTCGATAGCCTGCCACCGATCTGTGGCAACCATCTCGGGGATGATCAGTTCCTCGGAGAGGAGGCTAGCGAGAGTCATAGGTGCTGTGATCCCGCAAAGGCGAACCAACTGATTTTTTAGGCCTGCTCTTCGACCGGAGCCTCGCCGGACTCTTCACCCAAACCATAGCGGACAAAGCGGGTGATAACGATCTTGTCGCTCAGTTCCTTCTCCTTGGTGGCCACAAGATCCTTGACGCAGATGTCAGGGTTCTTGATGCAGGCCTGCTCCAGAAGACACGTAGTGCTGTAGAACTTGTCCATCTTCCCATCGACGATTTTCTCGACGATGTTCTCGGGCTTGCCGGCGACCTGTGCTTTGTAGATCTCGCGCTCTGAAGCAATCAAGGATGAATCAACCTGGTCGCGGGACACGCAGGTAGGATGCGCGGCGGCGATCTGGAGCGTGATATCCTTCACAAAATCGCGGAAGCCCTCGTGCTGGGCCGTGACTTCCAAGCCGCAGCTGATCTCAACAAGCACGCCCACCTTGCCCTGAAGATGGATGTAGGAAGCTACAAGGCCTCCGTTGCCCTGTCCGATCTGAAAGCGGGCAAAACGGCGGATGACCATGTTCTCGCCGAGAGCAGCAATCTTGGAAGCAATCGCTTCCTTGAAAAGTACTCCTGAGGATGTGGGCGCCTCCAACACATCCTCGACGGTCTTAGCCTTGGCCGCGGCGATCTCTTCGCTGATTTCCTTGGTAAAACTTGTGAAAATCTCGTTCTTGGCAACAAAGTCGGTCTCGCAGTTGATCTCAACAAGCACACCCACCTTCCCGGTTGGCTGGATGAACGCGACTACGGCGCCTTCCTTGGCATGGCGGGAGGCTTTTTTGCCGGCGCTGGCGATGCCCTTCTGGCGGAGGAGAGATTCGGCCTTCTCGATGTCGCCGCCCGCCTCTGTGAGAGCTCGTTTGCAGTCCATCATTCCGGCGTTGGTCTTCTCGCGGAGAGCCTTGACGATTGCTGGTGTGATATCAGCCATGATTATAAGCGGTTAATCTATGAACGGGTGGAAAAGTAAAAAGTTGCTTCGGTCATGGTTTATTCAGCGACGGCAGCAAGCTCTTGGGTCTCAGTGGGGGCGGAGATCGGGGCTCGGCCACCAATACCGGACTTGGCGATCACATCGACCAGCTTCTGAAGAATGATTCGGATCGCACGGATCGCGTCGTCGTTACCGGCGATCGGATAGTTAATCTCCTCGGGGTTGCTGTTAGAGTCGACAATGGCCACGATGGGGATACCCAGACGGCGGGCTTCGGCAACTGCAATCGTCTCTTTGACTGTGTCGATAATAACGATCACATCCGGCTGCTTATCCATGTCTAGGACACCCTCGAGATTGTGGCGGATACGGGTGGCTTCGCGGCGCAAGGCTGAAGCCTCCGCTTTGTTAATCTTGTTGAATCCGGCACTCTTTTCAAGCGCCTCAAAGTCACGGAGCTTGGAGACGCTCTTGCGGATGGTGACGAGGTTGGTGAGAGTCCCGCCGAGCCAACGCTGGTTGACGTAGTACTGTCCACAGGCCTGCGCAGCCTCCTTCACAGCCTCCTGAGCCTGTTTTTTGCATCCTACAAAGAGGATCTTGCCTCCGCGGCCCGAGATGTCCGAGAGGAACTCTCCCGCCTTTGCGAGTTGCTTGACCGTCTTGGAAAGATCGATGATGTGAATGGAGTTTTTCTCCTCAAGGATGAAATCCCGCATGCGGGGATTCCAGCGCTTGGTCTGGTGACCATAATGGACACCGGCTTCGAGGAGTTCGGTCATTGCTTCTACGGACATGGGAATACGTGGTTTTTAGGGCTTTGTTGCTGATTAATTGATTAGAGGGAGGCTTCTTCGGCTTCCTCGTCACCCTCAAGCGGGGAGGATTCTGCGAGGTGGACCAGATCAAAGTTGCGATTCGGCATGAAGCCAGTTCCCGCAGGGATGAGGTGACCCATGATGACATTTTCCTTAAATCCGCGGAGTCTGTCGGACTTGCCGAGAGTGGCCGCTTCGGTGAGAACACGAGTTGTATCCTGGAAAGATGCGGCGGAGATGAAGCTGTCGGTCTCAAGCGATGCCTTAGTAATACCCAGAAGGACGGGGGCCGCTTCCGCTGGCTTTCCACCCTTGGAGCTGACACGTTCGTTCTCACCCTCGAACTCGAGGCGGTCGATCTGATCGCCCCAGAGCAATGTGGTGTCACCCGGATCGGTGATTTTCACCTTACGGAGCATCTGACGGACAATGATTTCAATGTGCTTGTCGTTGATCTCGACGCCCTGAAGACGGTAGACTTCCTGCACTTCGTTGAGGAGATGCTCTTGGAGCTCCTGAGGTCCACAGACATCGAGGATTTCATGCGGGACGACAGGACCTTCGGTGAGTTGCTGACCTTTCTTCACGAAGTCACCCTTGAACGCGATGATGTGCTTGGAGAGAGGAATGAGGTGCTCTTCTTCGGATCCGGTCTGCGGATCACGGACGATGAGCTTGCGCTTTCCTCGGACTGTGCCACCGATGTCGACGACGCCGTCGATACGAGCGATCTCACAGGCATCCTTCGGACGGCGAGCCTCGAAGAGCTCAGCCACACGCGGCAGACCGCCGGTGATGTCCTTGGTCTTGGCGATCTTACGCGGAGTCTTCGCCAGACGCTGGCCGGCCTGGACTTTCTCCCCTTCCTTGCACTCAAGGTGAGCCCCGGCAGGGATAGAGTAGCTGGCCACAATCTCCTTCTTTTCGTCGACGATAACAATCTGCGGGTGGAGATCGTCCTTGTGCTCGATAAGCACTATGCCCATGACGCCGGTCTCGTCGTCAACCTCCTTGCGGATGGTGACGCCCGCGATCATGTCGCGGAATTCTATCTTACCTGACTTCTCAGTAATGACCGGAACGTTGTACGGATCCCATTGGACAAAGGTTTCACCCTTCCTGACTGTTCCACCATCGGCGATTGAGAACACGGAGCCAAGCACCACGGGGTAACTCTCGAGCTCGCGCCCGTCCTTGCCGTGGACCCCCACGGTGCCGTTCTTGGATAGCACGATGTAGGTACCATCCAGTGCCTGAACGGCACGAAGGTCGTTGTAACGGAGGACACCTTCGTTCTTTGCCTTGATGATCGGCTGCTTGAAAGTCTGGCTGGCGGTTCCACCGACGTGGAAGGTGCGCATCGTGAGCTGGGTTCCCGGCTCACCGATCGACTGGGCGGCGATAATGCCGACGGCTTCACCGAGACCGATCATCAGACCGTTTGAGAGGTTCCTGCCGTAGCACTTGGCGCAGACGCCGCGCTTGTTCTCACAGGTGAGTACGGAGCGGATCTTGAGCTGCTCGTGACCGACCTTGTCGAGGGCTGCTGCGATCTCTTCATCGATGAGTTGGTTGGCTTTGATGATCGCGGTATTGTTAATGGAATCTTTGACTGTCTCGCAACTGACGCGGCCTATGATTCGAGTGGCCAAGGAGACAACCTCCTCGTCACCCTCGTAGATCGGGCGGACGACAATACCATTGACGGTACCGCAATCATCAGTGGTGATGATGACGTCCTGTGCTGCATCGACCAGCTTGCGGGTGAGATACCCGGAGTCGGCAGTCTTGAGCGCCGTGTCGGCGAGTCCTTTGCGAGCTCCGTGGGTCGAGATGAAGTATTCGAGCACGGAGAGACCCTCGCGGAAGTTCGAAAGAATAGGACGTTCGATGATCTCGCCGGATGGCTTGGCCATGAGTCCGCGCATACCAGCCAACTGTTTGACTTGTGTGCGGTTGCCTCGGGCGCCGGAATCGACCATCATGAAGACGGGATTGGCCTCAGGGCGTCCATCGTTATGCTCGAGGGTGCGGAAGAGGGCATTTGCGATCTCCTCACCGGTGTGGGTCCAGATGTCCTGCACCTTGTTCTTTCGCTCGCCGTCGGTGATGATTCCTCGGCGGTACTGCTTCTGAACTTCAGCGATCTGCTTCTGGGCGCTCTCGATAAGAACTGCCTTCTCCTTGGGAATGATCATGTCATTGATACCGATGGAGGCTCCGGCACGGGTCGCCTCGCGGAAACCGAGCTCCTTGAGTCTGTCCAGTGTCTCGACGGTACGGGCCTGACCAACGGCCTTATAGCAGCGCCAGATGATATCGGAGAGCTGCTTCTTGCCGGCAACTTTGTTGTAGAAACCAAGCTTGCTGGGCCAGATCTGGTTGAAGAGGACTCGGCCGACCGTGGTCTCGATAACGA
Organism: uncultured Spartobacteria bacterium; assembly: GCA_903858595.1. Taxonomy (GTDB): domain Bacteria; phylum Verrucomicrobiota; class Verrucomicrobiia; order Chthoniobacterales; family UBA6821; genus UBA6821. The sequence goes on from CAIOJL010000012.1 coordinate 8,774, forward strand.
CAAGCTCTTCATGGCCGTACACTGTCTTCAAACCCCTGTCGGGATTCTTGAAGCGGATGCGGGTATGGATCTTGACGCTCTTTTCCGAGAGGGCGAGTTCGACCTCGCTGGATTCAGCGAAGAGAGGAAAGCGCGCCTCGGGGGATTTTGCATCCTTGGTGCCGACATTGCGCGGATTCTGCGTGAGGTAATAGCAGCCGAGCGGGATATCCTGTGAGGGATTGGTGATCGGCTTGCCGCTGGAGGGTGAAAAGATGTTGTTCGGAGCCAGCATCAGGGTACGGGCCTCAATTTGAGCCTCAATTGAGAGAGGAACGTGAACAGCCATCTGGTCACCATCGAAGTCAGCGTTGTAAGCAGTGCAAACGAGCGGGTGAACGCGGATTGCCTCGCCTTCGATCAGGATCGGCTCGAAGGCCTGGATTGAGAGACGGTGGAGTGTCGGCGCGCGGTTCAGGAGAACAGCGTGACCCTTGGTGACCTCTTCTAGGATGTCCCAAACTTCAGGGGTCTGTCGCTCGATGAGCTTCTTAGCGCTGCGAACGGTGTGCACGTAGCCAAGTTCCTTGAGTCTGCGGATGATGAAAGGCTCGAAGAGAACAAGCGCCATCTTCTTGGGAAGACCGCACTGGTTGAGCTTGAGCTCGGGTCCGATGACGATGACCGAACGTCCGGAGTAATCAACGCGCTTGCCGAGCAGGTTTTGACGGAATCGGCCTCCCTTACCCTTGAGCATGTCGCTGAGGGACTTGAGGGGTCGGTTGGCGGCACCGGTGACGGCACGGCCGTGGCGGCCGTTATCGTAGAGGGCGTCAACGGCCTCCTGAAGCATGCGCTTCTCGTTGCGGATGATGACCTCGGGGGTCTTCAGTTGGAGAAGAGTGCGGAGACGGTTGTTACGGTTGATGACACGTCGGTAGAGATCATTGAGATCCGATGTCGCAAAACGGCCGCCCTCGAGAGGAACGAGAGGACGCAGATCAGGAGGGATAACGGGCAGAACGCTCAGGATCATCCACTCGGGACGGGTTTTCGATCCCATGAATCCCTGGACGAGCTTGAGACGTTTCGCAAGCTTCTTGCGGATCTGCTTGCTCTTTGTCTGAGTCATCTGCTTTTCGATGGCCTGCTGCTCCTCGAGCATGTCCAGGTTCTCAAGCAGTTTGCGGATCGCCTCGGCACCCATGCCGGCGGTGAAATCTTCGCCATACTGGTCCTCGGCCTCACGGTACTCGGTCTCGGTCAGCAGTTGTCCTTTTTCGAAGGGAGTCTTGCCTGGATCAATCACGATGTAATCCTCGTAATAGATGACACGCTCAAGCTGACGGCCTGTCAGGTCAAGTATGAGACCGATGCGCGAGGGCATGCATTTGTAGAACCAGATGTGGGAGACAGGCACGGCCAGATCGACATGGCCCATACGCTCACGACGGACACGGCTCAGGCAGACTTCGACGCCGCAACGGTCGCAGACGACATTCTTGTGTTTGATACGCTTGTACTTGCCGCAGGAGCACTCCCAGTCCCGGGTAGGACCGAAGATACGCTCGCAGAAGAGACCGCCCTTCTCGGGCTTGAAGGTCCGATAGTTGATGGTCTCCGGATTCTTGACTTCGCCTTTGCTCCAACCGCGGATGGTCTCCGGATTGGCGACGGTGATCCCGACCTCGTCGAAGGAGGCCTTGATGGGATCAGACATAATGTCGGGTGCTACTGCAAGTGCTGTGTCGCTCATGGTAAGTGGAATGCTGCTGGCTTGGTGAGTGGTGTGATCTGCTTCGCGTGTGCCCGTTCGCTTCGATTAAGCTGCGGTATCGATGAAGGAGCGGGATTCGTCCTTTTTGCCAACGCGGACATCGAGTCCGAGTCCCTGCATTTCCTTAATGAGTACGTTGAAGGACTCGGGGATGCCGGCCTCCAGGGAGTTGTCACCCTTGACGATGCTCTCGTAGATACGCGTGCGGCCCTGCACGTCGTCGGACTTGACGGTGAGCAGTTCCTGCAGCGTATACGCGGCGCCATAGGCCTCGAGCGCCCAGACTTCCATCTCTCCGAAGCGCTGGCCTCCGTACTGAGCCTTTCCGCCGAGCGGTTGCTGGGTGACGAGGGAGTAGGGACCGACGGCACGAGCGTGGATCTTGTCGGCAACAAGGTGTCCCAGCTTGAGCATATAGATGATACCGACAACAACTTCCTGATCAAACGCCTCGCCGGTACGACCGTCGAAGAGCTGTGACTTGCCGTTCTCCTGGATCCAGGAGAATCCCTCTTTCTGACCGGCTTCCTTGAGGTACTCGCGGATGCGGCTCTCAGGAATTCCGTCAAAGACAGGGGTGGCCACCTTGAAGCCGAGGGCCTTGGCCGCGACTCCCAGATGGGTTTCGAGAACCTGACCGACGTTCATACGGCTAGGAACGCCGAGCGGGTTGAGCACGATGTCGACAGGTGTACCGTCGGAAAGGAAGGGCATGTCCTCTTCGGGAACAATCTTGGCTACGACGCCCTTGTTACCGTGGCGTCCCGCCATCTTGTCACCGACAGAGAGCTTGCGCTTGCTGGCGATGAAGACCTTGACCTGCTTGATGATGCCGGGATCAAAGTCATCACCGCTCTCGACCCGACCGAGATTCTCTTCCTTCTCGTTGTCGAGGTCGGCAAAACGGTGCTCGAACTGTGCGATGATCTCGCGGATCTTGTTGCGAATCGGGCTCGGATCGATCTCGACAACATTGTAGACACCGGCCAGCTTGCGCAGGAGCATCTTGGTAATCTTGCGGTTGGCAGGGATGATGATCTCTCCCGACTCGCCGTTGACGACGTCGAGCGGGATCTTCTCGCCGAGCAGCACATTGGCAAGGCCTTCTGTGAGCTGCTCAAAGAGTTCTTCCTTACGCTTCTTGTTGTCGTCCTGGATTATCTTCTGCTGACGCTTCGACTCGGACGGAGTCATCTTGATCTTGGCGGCCTTTTCCTTGGAGGAAACGCGCACGTCCATGACGATCCCGTAGGTTCCGGACGGAACGGTGAGCGAGGTGTCCTTCACATCGGCCGCCTTCTCTCCGAAAATGGCTCGCAGGAGGCGCTCTTCGGGAGCCAATTCGGTCTCACTCTTCGGAGTGATCTTACCGACAAGGATGTCGCCCGGCTTCACCTCGGCGCCGATACGGATGACGCCGTCGGGCCCAAGGTTCAGAAGGGCTTCCTCGCTGACATTCGGAATATCACGGGTGATTTCCTCAGGCCCAAGCTTTGTATCACGGGCACCGATCTCGAACTCGTCGATGTGGATGGAGGTGTAGACATCCTCCTTGACCACTCGTTCGGAAATCATGATGGCGTCCTCGAAGTTGTAACCGTTCCAGGGCATGAAGGCAACAAGCACGTTGCGTCCGAGCGCCAGCTCTCCGTTCTCCGTGTTCGGACCGTCTGCAAGCACGTCACCCTTCTTGATCACCTGGCCCTTCTTGACGATGGGCTTCTGGTTGATGCACGTGCTGCTGTTGGAGCGCATGAACTTGCGCAGGTCGTAGACATGCACTCCGTTCTGGGGATCGTCCTTGATCTTCTTCTTTCCCTCGGGAAGCTCTCCATCCTTGGTGACAATGATGCGTAGTGAGTCCACGGAAGCGATCTTGCCGTTCGACTCGGAAACGATTACCGCACGAGAATCACGGGCGACTCGACCCTCCATTCCGGTCCCGACGATTGGGGCGTCGGAGATAAGTAGCGGCACACCCTGGCGCTGCATGTTTGAGCCCATGAGCGCACGGTTGGCGTCATCGTGCTCGAGGAAGGGGATGAGACCTGCAGCAACGGAAACGAGCTGCTTAGGCGAGACGTCCATGTACTCGATCTTCTCGGGCTCAATCTCGACAAAGTCTCCGCGGTAACGCGAGGAGACCGTCTCGCCGAGGAATTTTCCCTTGCTGTCGAGGGTTGAATTAGCCTGGGCAATGTAGAAGTTCTCGTCGCGGTCACCGGTGAGATACTCGATCTCGTCGGTGACTTTGCCGTTGATGATCTTACGGTACGGAGTCTCGATGAATCCGAAGTCGTTCACACGAGCGTACGTGCTCAATGAGCTGATCAGACCGATGTTCGGACCTTCCGGGGTCTCAATCGGGCAGATACGGCCATAGTGGGACGGATGGACGTCGCGAACCTCGAATCCAGCACGCTCACGCGAGAGACCTCCGGGCCCAAGGGCCGAGAGACGGCGCTTGTGGGTTAGCTCGGATAGTGGGTTTGTCTGATCCATGAACTGGCTCAGCTGGGAACGGCCGAAGAAATCACGCACGACAGCGCTCAGGGACTTCGGATTGATCAGCTTCTGAGGCGTGATGTGATCGACGGAAGGATCGTAAAGAGCCATGCGCTCGCGCACGAGACGCTCCGTGCGGGAGAGCCCGACGCGGCACTGATTGGCAAGCAGTTCACCGACCGTACGAACACGGCGGCTACCGAGATGATCGATATCGTCGAGCATGCCGTCGCCCTTGCGGAGCTTGAGAAGATACCGCATCGACTCAACGATGTCTTCCTTACGAAGGACGCGGTCATCGATCTTGGGATCAAGGCCAAGCTTCTGTTGGATCTTGTGACGGCCAACACGACCGAGGTCGTAGCGCTTGGAATCAAAGAAGAGACGTTTGAGCATGCCGCGGGCATTCTGGACTGTTGGAGGATCGCCGGGACGGAGCTTGCGGTAGATGTCTTTGAGTGCTTCCTCCTCGCTGTGGGCTGGATCACGCTTGAGTGACTTGACGATCGTATCGTCATCCTTTGTGTCGATGACCTTGACTGAGTTGTGTCCGGCACGTATCAGATCACGAATTACGGCAGGAGTCAGGGGCTCGTACGCGCGGGCAATGATCGCATCGCCCTCGCGGACATCACCGAGCAAAACCTTGGTGCTGATTTCCTCTTCGTCGAGCTTGTTCGAGAGTTTGAGGCTTTCGATCTTGTAGAAAAGAGCTGCAATATCCTCGTCGGTAGGGAAGCCAAGCGCTCGTAGAAAGGTGGTTGCAAGGAACTTGCGACGGCGCTTGCGGCGGTCGAGATAGACATAGAGAAGGTCATTCGTGTCGAATTGCACTTCGGTCCAGGAACCCCTGTCGGGAATGATTCGGAAACCAAAGAGCAGTTTTCCGTTGAGGTGAATGTCGGACTCGAAGCAGATACCGGGAGAACGATGAAGCTGGCTGACCACGACGCGCTCGGCACCGTTGACCATAAAGGTTCCTGACTTGGTCATAAGAGGAATCTCACCCATGTAAACCTTCTCCTCCTTAGTGGACTTTTCGTCCTTATACCGGAAGGTCACGTAGAGCGGTGCGCTGTAGGTCTCACCCTCAATCTGGCATTCAAAAGGACCGGTCTTCGGCTCGTCCATGTGATAGCTCACAAAATCAAGCGAGGATTTCTCCTCGAAGCCATAGATAGGGAAGAATTCACGGAAGACGGCCTGAAGGCCTAAGTTCTTTCGCTTGGAGGGCTCGACGCCTGTCTGGAAAAACTCCTCGTAGGACTTGATCTGCAGTTCGATGAGGTTGGGCGGTTGGATGGCCTCGTAGAGTTTTCCGAAGTTGATTCTTTCAGACATGGTGCAGGATCTTGGGTGGCGCTTTGGTGACGATACGGGTTGCCTTAATGGCGGTCCTTTCTTTGCCGGCTAGCGCCGACGGAAAAGGGAGAGCGGTAAGAGTGTTGTGGACTCCGGGGAGGAACTGGAAAAACGGTAGGCAAAAGAGCCGCCAGCTGTGGGATTCCCAAAAGAAACATGGAGATCCGCGCGGGCGGCGAAGGGATGTGATTGACTAAGCTTCTTGTGACCGTGTTGCAGGGCTCGGGACAGGTGGAACTTTTCGTTGTACGCCCTTCCGTCCATCGTGTCAACCGGGAAAACCCCGGTGACAACGATGAGCGGAAATGAATGGCGTATGTAGTCTTGGACTACTTGATCTCGACCTTGGCTCCAGCGGCCTCGATCTTCTTCTTGATCTCCTCGGCCTCTTCTTTGGTGGCGCCTTCCTTGATGGCCTTGGGAGCGCTCTCGACAAGGGCCTTGGCCTCTGCGAGGCCGAGTCCTGGGACCGCGGCGCGGACTTCCTTAATGACGCCGATCTTGTTGGATCCGATATCCTTAAGAATCACGTCGAAGGCAGTCTTCTCTTCGGCTGCTGCGGCTGGTGCGCCAGCGGCACCACCACCAGCGGCGGCGACGGCTACGGGAGCGGCGGCGCTCACGCCCCACTTCTCTTCGAGCGCCTTCACGAGGTCGGCGATCTGGAGGACGGTGAGGTTACTGAGCTGTTCTACGATTACGGTGTTGTCAGACATGGTGTTGTTTGGATTTTGATGCTGTCGCGCCCCGAAGCCTCAGGACATTTGAGTCCGGCAGCTGCCAGACCGACAGGTCATCGTGTTGTGTTTCCTTCACCCGTCGTGGCTTCGTACGCCGGGAGAAATTATGTTCGTTAAATGGTTTGAGTTAAGTGCTGCAGGGACTTGCCTCCTAGGCGGCCGGAGTCTCCGTTGGGGCGGCTTCTGCGGCTGCGGCGGCTTCCACAACTGGTGCTTCTGCAGCAACTTCAACAGCTGATGTTGCGGGCTCCTCCACAGCAGCAACTGCGGCGCTTTTCACAACTTCTGGAGCAGAGGCGGCAGGAGCTTTCTCCGCCATGGCTGCGAGGACGCGTGCAAGACTGGCACCTGGTTCGTTGAGCGTGCGCACCAGCTTGGTGGCAGGGCTGAGCAGAAGACCGAGGAGCTGGGCCTGAAGAACTTCCTTCGGAGGAAGGTCGGCAAGAGCGATCACCTCAGCAGTCTCAAGGATGGCGTTATCGAGGATAGCGACTCGGATTGTTGGCTTCTCAAACTCTGCGGCAAAGGTCTTGAGGATCTTAGCGGCGGCGCAGATGTCCTTCTCGCCGACAACAAAAGCCGTCTGACCTACCAGGTGGGCATCCAAATCAGGCAGGCCGGCGTCCTTAATGGAACGGCGGAGGAAGGTGTTCTTGATGACGGTCAGCGTGGCTCCAGCGCCAGCGAGGCGGTTGCGGAGTTCTGCAAAGTGATTCACGTTCATCCCGCCGTATTCGACGACGATGACGAAGGGAGAGTTGTTGAGGCGCAGCTTGACGTCCTCTACGATCGTGGGTTTCTCGGGGCGCATGGTAGTAGTCCTAGGTTCCTTGTTCCGTTGATGGGTTTAGTTCTTCAGGAAGGGGGATGCATCCACGAGAATGCCAGGCAACATCGTGGCGGCGATTGTCAGAGACTCGACATAGGCACCCTTGGCGGTTGCCGGGCGAGACTTGATGACCGCCTCGATCACGGCGCGACCGTTGTCGAGAAGTTGTGACTCACTGAAGGAGAACTTGCCGACGGGAACGGCTATGTTGCCATTTTTATCGAGCTTGAACTCGACGCGTCCAGCCTTCACCTCTTGGACTGCCTTGGCGGTGTCATCACTGACCGTTCCGGTCTTGGGATTCGGCATCAACCCCCTGGGTCCCAGAACCTTGCCAAGCTTTCGGACTTCGGTCATGGCTGCCGGGGTCGCGATGGCGACATCGAAATCGGAAAATCCGCCTTGGACTTTCTTAAGAAGATCATCAAAACCAACAAACTCGGCTCCTGCTTCCTGCGCTGCTGTAGCGGCTGCACCAGTTGCAAAGACAAGAACACGAACATTCTTGCCGCTACCATGGGGCAGTGGGCAGGTGCCGCGGACCATCTGGTCGCTCTGCTTGGGGTCAACACCAAGTCGCATTGAGACGGTGACCGTCTGGTCGAACTTGGTGGGAGGCATCTTCTTGAGGACGGTCAGGGCGTCGCTCAAAGGATATTTGCGCCCCTGCTCAACGAGCTCATTGGCGGCGCGGTAACGTTTGCTGCGGGTGTTTTGCATGGTGTGTTGCAGTTCAAGCGATCCGAAGACCTCCTGCGGTTGGTTTTTTGTTAAAAGTTTTGTCTCGCTTTTTTATGCCTCAATCTCGATGCCCATCTGGCGGGCGGTGCCACAGAGGGTGCGGAAGGCTGCTTCCTCACTGTTGGCATTCATGTCCTTCATCTTGATCTTCACAAGATCCATAACCTGCTTCTTGGTGAGCTTGGCTACCTTGACTTTGTTCGGCTCTTTGGAACCTGAAGCAATCCCGGCGGCTTTCTTCAGGAGCACTCCGGATGGAGGCTGTTTGGTGATGAATGTGAAGGATTTATCCTTATAGACGGTAATGACGACAGGCAGAATATCGCCTGCCTGCTTCTGCGTGGCGGCGTTGAACTCCTTACAGAATGCCATGATATTGACACCCTGCTGACCGAGAGCTGGACCTACCGGAGGTGCTGGATTAGCCTGTCCTGCGGGGATCTGAAGTTTGATCTGTCCTGTGATTTCTTTGGCCATGGTTCGAGTTTGGAAAAGGGTTTAGAAAGGTTGTAGAAAGGGATTCGAGAATGTTTCTGCCGACGTTTCCGGCGAAAAGGGTGGAAATAAAAGCTGATCCGGTCCTTAGGGGCAAGAGATTTCTTGATTTTTTTATTGAAGTTCCAATTAGGGCCCTCCATCCGCAATTTTTTTCACTTTCCAAACTATCAATCCCTCCCCTCTCAATCATCCAAGTTCGTATTGATCTGTCTCTCGACTGGGATCAAAATACCCCCGTGCGACCTCAGGAAACCCATCCTACCGATACGCGGCTTACGGGCTTACTGCTGGTCGCCCTCCCCTCCCTGCTCGATCCCAATTTCCGGCGGGCGATCCTCTTTCTGACCCACCACGATCAGGAGGGTGCTATGGGCTTCATCCTGAACCGCCCTAGGAATGAGAGCCTGGGGGAACTAGCCGAGTCACCAATGGATCTAGCTGCGGTGCCTGTCTTCGAGGGCGGCCCTGTAGAACAGCAGCATCTGATCCTGACCCGCCTGCTCTGGCTGGAGAACGCTGTCCGCTTCCAATCGCTCGGGGAGGAGGATCTTTTCCAACTGAATTCTGAAGAGGATCAGGATGGCGACAACGATCATGACCCGCATCAAAATCTCAGGGCTTTTACCGGCTACGCAGGATGGACGGCAGGGCAACTCGAGCAAGAGGTCGCCGAACAATCATGGCATCTCCTTAAACCTACGGCCGAGATGCTGTATCCTGTGAGCACTACTGAGGATGGCATCAAGCGCTGGAAAGCGATCATGAAGGAACTTGGATCAATGCATTATCTGCTCGCGCAGGCACCGGATGACCTGGGCTTGAGTTGAGGAAGCTGAGGGGGATAGACTGAAGACTTTAACCCAAACTCCGAAGATGAAAGTGATGAGTTGGCGCAAGAAGCTGGCCGATAGGAGTTGCGGAGATTCCGAGGGCGTATCGATTGATACAGGTAAGGATCGACAAGACTTCTTTGCGGTCAGGTGATTGTGTCAAATCGCTCTGCTCAACTTCGGAGTTCGGGTTTAAGGCCGATATGTTGTCATGACTCACGGCAACTCGGGAATGAAGGTTTAGTCGGGGTTCTCGCGTTGTTTTTTGAGAACGGGAATTGCCTCGCGCGAGGTGGAGTTCAATTTTCCGCTTCCGCTGTAGAGCAAGCCAATTAGTTTACAGCGCCAGCAGAATCACCCCGAGCATGCCGAGGGCGATACCGGTCCGAGCAAACCGACAGGGGAGGCGTTTGGAGGCTATAGCATTGTCTATATAATATGACGCATAGTTGGCGTGATTGAAGAAGTTGATGCATTCGTTGGGAGAGAAGCGATCGAGGGCAAAAGAGGTGGCCTGAAGCAGTCCCTCGAAGGAGCGCTGTGCCTGTTGTC
>CAIOJL010000013.1 GCA_903858595.1 uncultured Spartobacteria bacterium
ACCACATCCTCGGCGACGATAAAGCGCTCACCGGGTTTGATCTCGAAGCGGCGCATCACAAGGCTGCCATTCCCGTCCTTCTCGACAAAGATATGGCGGGTGCCGAGATGCCGCGCCACTTCTTGCCCGACAATAATGCCACCAACGGCCGGAGAGATTACCGTTGGTTTCTTCCCCTCCACTTCCGTGTGGAAGGGACGCAGTTTTTCAGCCAACTCCCCGCAGACCTCAGCCGCAACGGGGGCATCCTGGAGAAGCAGGGCACATTGAAAGAACTCGCGGCTATGAAGACCGGAACGGAGAATGAAATGACCGTGAAGCAGGGCTCCGGTCTGTTTGAAAAGGGCGAGGACGTTGGGCATTGGGGAAAGTGAAAGGTGAAAGGCGGGTGAAGAGAGCGCCTTAAAAATGGGGAAACAGGATAAGGATGATTGGTTCGATTTTTAACTCTTCATCCTTTTTATCCTTCTTCATTCCGCTGTGGCGCGCCGACAAAGGAGATTCCACGCTTCTGGCGGTCGAGGAATTCCTTGGCAAGGACGCGGTAGGCCGTGGCTCCGGGACCTTTCGGATCATACTCGAGGATGGTTTTTCCAAAGCTCGGCGCCTCGCTGATGCGGACAGATCGTGGAATTGCCGCTTGGAAGACGACCTCCTCGAAGTGGGCGCGGACATCCCGCACGACGGCGGCGCTGATGTTGGTGCGAACGTCGAGCATGGTCATGAGAAGTCCGCTCATGGCGAGGGTCGGGTTGGCTCCGGACTCACGGATCTGTTCCATGACGCTGACCAGCTTGCCGAGCCCCTCGAGGGCGTAGTATTCGCACTGGATCGGGATGAGGATCTCGTCGGCGGCGCTCAGGGCATTGGTCATCAGGATGCCGAGCGACGGAGGACAATCCAAAATGATGAACTCGAAGCGGCCCGAGTTGCGCACCGGTTCCAACACACTGCGGAGCTGACCCAGATGTCCCTCCATCCTTGCCACCTCGATCTCTGCGCCGGCAAGGTCGAGGTCGGCAGGAATACCGGCCAGATTCGGAAGGCGCGTCTCCTGGATCAGATCCTCCATCGGGGTCTCGCCGATCATCGCGGCATAGAGGCTGCTCCCCTCACCTGTCTCGAGGCCCAAGGCACTGGAGGCATTCCCCTGGGGATCCAGATCGAGTAAGAGGACGGGATGGCCCGACTCCGCGATGGCCGCAGCGAGGTTGACCGAAGTGGTGGTTTTTCCGACGCCACCCTTCTGGTTGGCGATGGCGATGACTTTGGTCTTCATGGGATCAGTTTGCCGCCCCTCCGTAGTAATCGGCAAGCCCTTGCGCCACCGCATCGGCATATTCCCTGTAAATGCTTGGCAAGGAGAGTCCGCTCACATTCCTGCGACCCTCGTAATCTCCGAGCTGGACCCTGTTGAAGACAGGATTGCTGTTCATGACATACGGCTCGCAGTAGACCACAGGACACTCGAAGAGCCTGTTAGCCAGAAGATTACGTATCCAGAGATAGGGATTGGAGGAGGCCGGGATGGCGTTGGTGCTGTGGTAGATGAAGGGCGGAAGGCCGGTGGCGGCAGCCAAGGAACGGGCGACGCATTCCGAGGCCCCCAACTCCTCGCCGTGGGTCCCTCCGAGCAGTTTCACGAGCATGGTGTAGCGCTCATCCTCATGCAGGAGCTCGTTACCAGATATATCCCCGGAAAGGAGAAGGTGGAGATGGTTCTTGTCAGTCAGGGTGGGTCGCGCGGGATTACCCCATTCCTCGGCATTGAAATGCAGGCAGACGACAAGATCGGGCCGGATCACAGAGTTCACCAGGTGGGCCCTGTTGCGTATTTCGCCGACTCGATAGAACAGCCGCTCTGCCTCGAACTCCAGACGGGTGCTCGAAAGCGGCGCCCCCTCTTCCTGAAGGGAAACCGCCGCCGCTTTCTTGAGTTTGTCCGGCCGCAGAGAGGTCGTAGCTCCGTTTTTGGAGCGGGTTAGCCAGACTTCCGCGCCCATGGCTTCCAGTTTCTTTTTGAGGATCTTGGCCACAATCAACGTCATCTCTCCCTCCTCGACCGGCCTCGAGTGACCGATCTGGAACCAACGGGCCTCCATCCGGGCAAACTTCCCGCCGAGATGCCCTGGGTCGATCGCGATCCTCAGTCCCGCCAGAGGCTTGCCTGGTTGAGGGGAACGCTGCCCCCGTTCTTTCCAGAAACGAGGGGGGATCTTGGCGGCACTCCCCGGAGAAGCCAGCGGCAGGATGACGGGTGTCGCCCCGGCATGAGGTGTGATCATTGCCTGAGTCGGGGTCAGCGAGATCCATTGGCGCCAGGAGCCATCTGGCACATAGACCTGCCGGAGCAGGCGCTCGAATTCAGATGCCGTGATAATTCCAGAATAGCGGTGAAGGGTGTTCCAGTCGGGCTGCGGGGCCAACGGACTTAGCAGCGCACCCCTGCCGGAATGCATGGTCAGCAACAAAAGAGGCAGTACCAGGAGACGAAGCAGGCTTGCTTGAGGGAACAGTTTCTTCACGCAGATGCATTTTTACATCGTCCCGGGTGCTTGTTTCGATAAAAACCGCTGAGTGATTAAAATCCTCTTCCTTGGCGATGTGGTTGGAGAGCCAGGTCGTATGGCCGCATGCCGGACCGTCGAGCTCTACCTGAAACGCGGCGATGCCGACTTTATTGTGGTCAATGGGGAGAACGCAGCGGCGGGTCGCGGGATCACCCCGAAGCTGGCGATCGATCTCATGAGGAGCGGCGTGGCGGTCATCACCACCGGCGACCACATTTGGGACCAGAAAGAGATTTATTCCTACATTTCCACCGAACCCAGGCTCCTACGACCGATCAACTATCCCCCCGGCACGCCTGGCGGAGGCAGCATCGTTCTGGATACGGCCCATGGCCCCATCGCCGTCATGAACGTCCAGTGCCGGACCTTCATGAAGAATCCGCTGGAGAATCCCTTCCTGGCAGCCTCAGCCGAGATCGAGCGCCTGCGAAAAGAGACTCCCGTGATCATCGTCGATGTCCACGGCGAGACCACGAGCGAGAAGATCGCCATGGGCCGTCATCTGGATGGCAAGGTCTCGCTGGTCGTCGGAACCCACACCCATGTGCAGACCGCCGACGAGCGGATCTTTCCCGGGGGCACCGGCTTCCTCTGCGATGCAGGGATGTGCGGCCCGGAGGACTCCATCCTGGGCCGCGATTGCGATGCCGTCGTGGGGCAGTTCCTCACCTCGATGCCGGCCAAGTTCCCGGTGGCCCGGGGGCCTGTCATGGCCTGCGGGGTACTTGTCGAGGTCGATCCTGAAACGGGAAAAGCCAAAGCAATCAGCCGCGTCGTGGAGCGCTACGGCGCACCGTAATTCTCCGGAATGAGCCCGACAACGGAGGACTCCACCCAATAATTGGCTCCATCTTTATGCCGAGGCTGATTACGCTCCGGCCAGATGGATCTCAATCCACAGATATCAGGAGGAACAGAAACGCCCGGAGCGGATCCGTATCCTAACGGGCAAGAGGGTTCTCCGTCTTCACGACGAGGAGTGCTCGTGATCGATAGCATCCTGAGGGGAGCTTCCCGCCTGCAGCGCTCGGTGGCCAAGCGCTGGCGTCGCCTGCAGCGACGTCCACAGACCATCGCCGAGAGCGCCAATCTTCTTCCCACGCTGATCCAGGTCCTTGCTGCCTTCACCCGGGTCGACGGGGAGATGCTGGAGGAGGAAATCGATTCGAGCCTCGGCTTCCTGCGCTACGACTATCCCGAGGCGGTCTACTCCGAACTCCGCAAGCTCTTCCGCCAGGCCCTCGAGCAGCAGCAGGATCTGGGAGCCATGGCGACGAAGCTCTCCACGGAGCTGAGCGATGACAGCAAGATCCTGCTCGGCGTGCAGCTCTACGATCTGATCACCCGTTCGGGAATGAAGGCGGAGCAGGTAGAAGCCTACCATGACTTCATGGGGCGTCTCGGCATGGCGGCGCAGGCTATCGATATCGTCTACCAGCTCAATGCCAACGAGCAGGCCGATGCGGAATTTTTCCACGACGGCACCTCGCCCCTCGAGGCTCTCTCCTTCGGCGATCCGGCAACATGCGATGTGGAGCTAAGGGACTTCAAAGGTGACGAAAAGCTTCTAGCCTACTGCCACCACGACCTGATCATTCTCAAAAACCTCTCCGGCAAGAGTCTGATCGTTCAAGGCCGTCTGCTGAAGCCCGGTGAGTTCTGCCGGATCTATCCGGGTCAGCGCGTGCTGGTGGGCGAGCAGGTGATCACCAGCCAGGATCTGATCTTTTACTTCAACGCAAAGCGCAACGTGACGCTTCCACACATCTTTGTGGCGATCAACAACGAGGAGGTCCGGCTTGAGAAATCGCGCAGCCGGGACAGCGACCTGGAGATCGCCTTCGGCCTGAAAGTGAATGTCACCGCCCTTCAGGATCTTCGGGCCACCCTGCGGGGCGCGCCGCTACACAAGGGGACAAAGGTCGCAGCCCAACTCTCGGACAAGATCTTCTTCCGCGATGGTGGGGAGCTCGACCTCGAGGATCTGAAACGGCGCGTCGGGTCTTTCGGAGGCCGTTTCGAGCTGAAGGGCTCCAAGACCGAGTACATCGCTTCGAATAACCCGAGTCGACTGGACGATGACGACATTCTGATTTCTCCCGGCATCGGCGGTGAGGTGACGCTGCGGATCACCTGCGATTATCAGGAGAAAAAGGGTCGCGTGGAGGTGCTTCAAGCCGACAGGCCGATCGTCGTGCGGGGACTTCCCGTGCGCGGGGCCATGGACCTCATCGATGGGGACACCATTCGGATCGATGCGGGCCAGGTGCTGCGCTGTAACTTCACCGACAGGATTATCGAGGAAGAACGCAACATCATTCGCACGCTGGACGTGCGCGATCTTGTCTGCCGCTTCCGGAGCGGTGACACTGCCCTTGATAGCCTCAATTTCTCGATGGATCGCGGCGAGATGGTCTGCGTCATGGGAGCAAGCGGCTGCGGCAAGAGCACACTGCTCCGCGCTCTGGCTGGCCAGTTCGCGCCGGTTGCCGGAGAGGTGCAGCTCAATCAGCGTTCCCTCTATAGGAATCTCGATGCGATGCTTCCGTACATCACCTACATCCCCCAGTACGACGCATTCGACGAGCAGCTGACGATCGAGGAAAACCTCCGCTTCGCGGCTGCCATCCGCGCCCCCCATCTCTCGCGTCGCGAACGTCAGCGCCGCATCGACAGCAAACTTGCCGAGTTGGGCCTGAACGAGCGCCGTAAGGAGGTCGTGGGAGGAACCAGCAAGAAGATCCTGAGCGGAGGCGAACGCAAGCGCCTGAATATCGGCCTCGATATGGTCAGCACGGCAGATATCTATCTCTTCGACGAACCGACCAGCGGCCTCTCCTCCAAGGATTCCGAGCATGTCATCGAGATCATTCGTGGTATGGCCCACAACAAGATCGTCCTGGTTACGATCCACCAGCCGACCTCGAAGGTCTTCCAGATGTTCCAGAAGGCCCTGCTGCTGGACAAAGGAGGCAAGCTGGTCTTCTTCGGCACACCCACGGAGATGCTTGCCTACTTCGCCGAGGCGGAGCACGAGCAACTCTTCGGAACGGAGCTAGGAGGATGCCAGGCCTGCGGCACGACCCGTCCAGAGTTTGTCTTCGACGTGCTGGAGACACCTCTGCGTGACTTAGGAGGCGAGCTCATCTACGAGGAGAACAACCGAGGACAGCTTGTCCCCGCTCGTCGCTTCTCTCCGGAATACTGGCGTGACAAGTTCGAGGCCTATCGCCTGATGAAGGAGGTCCAGCAACCTGCCTCCTCGCGAACTCCCGTCCCAGCCGGTCCTGAGTCGAAGAGTAGCCTTACCCAACGACCTTCCGGATGGGAGAATTTCCGATGGCGCGACGAACTCGGGCAGTTCCTCGTGCTGCTCCAGCGCTCTTTCATCAGCAAGCTGCGTAACCGGGCCAATCTTCTCACTACGCTGGTGGAGGCGCCGATGCTCGCATTCCTGATCGGATCGGTTCTCCGCTACTCGGAGAGCAAACATTATGACTTCGCCTCGGCCTTCCACATCCCGACCTACCTGTTCCTTTCCCTCGTGGTGGCGATGTTCCTCGGACTCACCAATAGCGTCGATGATATCCTTCGCGACCGGCCCGTTCTTCTCCGGGAACGGAATCTGAATGTCCGCATCGGCTACTACCTGTTGGCTAAGGCGATTACGCTCGGCCTCTTCGCCGTGGCTCAATGCGCCCTCTTCACCCTGATCGGCGACTGGATGGTCTCCATCCGCGGCTTTTACTGGGTTGAATTCGTCGCAATGTTCCTGACCGCGTTCAGCGGTATCGCGCTGGGACTCCTGATTTCCTCGCTCGCCCGGGAGGGCAAGACCGCCGTGAACATCATTCCCGTGGTCCTGATCCCCCAGATCATCCTTGGGGGCGCCCTGATCAAGTATGAGGAGATGAACCGTAATCTGGATTTCATCCATTCGATCCATGAGTGGTTCAACCGCCATCCAGAAACGGCCATGGAACCAAGAAGCGATCTTCAGGTGCCCATGATTTGCGAATTCATGCCGATGCGCTGGTCTTATGAGGGGATTGTCTTCGCCCAGGCAAAGCTGAATCCCCTGGCCCTCCGGCAGGCGCGTATCCAGCGTCAGATCTATCAACTCGCGGCGATCAAGAAGCCGACCGATGCCCAGGAAGATCGCCTCGACGACCTTAAGGACCTTCTGGCGATCCTGAGCGGTCTGCAGGCATCGAATCCGGATGAACTCGCCAAGAGGATGACCCGTATCGACAGGATAATCGGAGGCGCCACGTTGAGGCGTGAGGAAATCGTCGGGAGTGAGGGGGGAGTCACCGCCGAACAGCTCTACACCAACCAGAAGGTACTCGATCTGGTCTCCAAGGCGGAGATGGAGCAGGCGGACTACCGTGACAACAGCCACCCGAATGTCTTTTTCGGCCCGATGAAACAATACTTCGGCATCTCCATCCCCCTGCTCTGGTTCAACTCTGCCATCATGATCCTCTCCAGCTGGGCGATCTTCGTGGTCCTTTTCTTTATCCTGAGACGTCAGATCCGCGAGACCCGCACCTGAACCTCTCGCAGCCTTGGTGATTGAAAGAGCAAATAATCATTTTTTTGAAGTTCTCTTGCAGAAAAGAGGAGCTTGACCGCGCCGCCCTGATGAAGGAGGATCCACACCCCACAAAGGAAAGCAGGTGAATTAATTATGCCGGAAGTTATTGTCCGTAAGGGCGAACCAATCGATCGCGCTCTCAAGCGCCTCAAGACCAAACTCGAGACCGAGGGTGTCCTCGACGAGGTGCGCCGTCTGCGCGCCTTCGAGACCCCGACTCAGCGCACAAAGCGCAAAGCCAAGGCCAGCGCCAAGCGTGCCAAGGCCAAGATCCGCTTTGTCCTGAGCTGATCCTCGAACTGCTTTCCACTCCCACGGAGTGAATCCTGAAGTTCTTATCATCGGCTGCGGCTTCCTAGGGGAGGCCGCAGCCGATCTTTTTTCGGCCAGGGGCATGAATGTTCTAGGCCTGGTCCGGAGCGCCGACTCACTCGACGCGCTATCAAACAGGTCTTTCCGCTCTGCTGCCTGCGATGTCACCGAGCCTGCCTCGGTCGAAGCCCTGACCCCTCTGGTTCAAAATGTTCCCTTGGCCATCTACTGTGTCAGCTCTGGCCGAGGTGGAGCCGAGGCCTATGCCGCGGTCTACCGCGATGGTCTCCGCCGGGTGCTGGAGAGTTGGAATCCGGGTAGGATGATTTTTGTCAGCAGCACCTCGGTCTACGGACAAACCGATGGAGCCTGGGTCTCCGAGGAATCAGAAGCCGCCCCCGATCGCGACACTGGGCGCATTCTGTTGGAAGCTGAACAGATCGCCCTGGCATCAGGAGGGAGTGTTGCTCGTCTTTCGGGGATCTATGGCCCGGGCCGCTCCGTACTGCTCCGAAAATTTCTGGCAGGCGAGGCCCTGTTGGAGGATGGAGGGCACCGCTGGATCAACCAGATTCATCGGGATGATGCCGCGACGGCCTTGGCACGATTGGGAGACTCCTCGGTTACTCCGGAGGTGTACAACGTGACCGATAATACGCCGGCCACCCAACGCGAGGTCTACGGATGGATAGCAGAGACCCAGCGCCAATCGCTACCCCCGGAGGGAGTGGCTGACCTTAACCGAAAGCGGGGCTGGACCTCCAAGCGGATCAGCAATGCTAAGCTTCGCTCCACCGGATGGATTCCGCAATTTCCCAGCTATCGGGACTCTTTGCCCCAGTTGCTAACTGGTTATTCGACGGGATCCTAAGAGTAAAGATTGCAAAAAGGGGATTGTTGCGACAATCTGTCTCTCCTTCCCATGAAGCAGACCATCCTGATCGTCGACGACGAAAAGAACACTCGCGATGGGTTGAGATCCGTGCTGGAAGAGCGCTTTGACGTTTCACTGGCGGCTGATGAAGCAGGAGCTTTGGCCTTGATGGAAGCAGACCCTCCCGATCTGGTCCTCACCGATCTGAAGATCGGCGCCGACAACGGCATGGATCTGATGAAGAAGATTCTGAAGCGCTCCGATCCGCCGATCTGCATCATGATGACGGCTTACGGATCGGTGGATACCGCCGTAGAAGCCATGAAGCAGGGGGCCTATGATTTTGTGACCAAGCCGGTGAATATCGACCGTTTGGAAATGCTGATCCGGCGCGCCCTACGCGAAAGAACCATGCAAGCGGAGAATCTAGAACTCCGCCAGGAAGTGCGCAAAACGCGGACGCCCGACAGAATGATCGGCCGCTCCCCGGTGATGGAAAGGGTCTTCGAGACCATCCGGCAGGTGGCGCCCAGCAAGGCAACTGTTCTCATCCAAGGGGAGAGCGGAACAGGTAAGGAAGTCGCTGCTCAGGCGATCCATGCCCTGAGTAACCGGTCCGAGAAGCCGTTTGTCGCCGTCCATTGTGCCTCACTTTCCCCCCAGCTTCTGGAGAGCGAGCTCTTCGGCCATGAGAAGGGTGCCTTCACCGGCGCGGGGGATCGCAGGATCGGGCGCTTCGAACAGGCTGCCGGCGGCACTCTTTTCCTTGATGAGATCGGCGAAATCGACCCCACCGTCCAGGTCAAGATTCTGCGGGTGCTTGGTGAGAAGAGCTTCGAGAGAGTCGGGGGCAACCAGACCCTCAACTCCGACGTGCGACTGATTGCCGCAACCAACAAGGATCTGGCGGTAATGGTGAGCGAGGGAACATTCCGTGAAGACCTGTTCTTCCGCCTGAATGTGGTGCCTCTCATGATGCCCCCGCTACGGAGTCACCCGGAAGATATTCCCCTGCTCACGAGTGCCTTTCTCAAGGAAATGGCCAGGGAGCATGATAAACCCGAGAGGCTCTTCACTCCCGAGGCCATGGCAGCACTGGAGACCCACACCTGGCCCGGTAATATCCGCGAACTTCGCGCCGCTGTGGAGCATGCCGTGGTGTTAGGAAACGGCAGTGAACTCAAACTGGGAGATCTCCCCTCATCTCTACGCATTCTCGCAGGATCTGCTCCTAGGGAGAATGAAATGAACCTTGCCAGAATTGAGGCCGCGACGATTAACAAAGCTCTGGAAGAATGCGCTGGGAATCGCACAATGGCGGCAAAAAAGCTCGGCATCAGCCGTCGCACGCTCCATCGTCATCTCGCTCAATTTGGCATTGAAAAAACCGAAACGCCGACTCTCTGACACTCGCTGAAGCCATGGTTTCCAAGACATCAAAGACCGATTCCGCCGCAGAGAACTCCATCGAGGGCTCACTTGGTCGCCTGGAGAGCATTGTGGAGGAGATCGAGCAGACTCCTCCTCCCCTGGAGACGCTCATCGAGCGCTACGAAGAGGGGATGAAGTTACTCCAGATCTGCCGGGAGAAACTCGACGCTGCCGAAAAGCGGATAGAAATCATCACGCGCAACAGTCGTGGTGAAGCGGCGCTCAAGCCGTTCGAGGAATCGTGAATTCGGAGCATCCGCGGCACTTGCTGGAGAGTATTGATTCCCCAGCCGACCTGAAAAAACTGCCGGAGAGTGCCCTGCCCGCACTTGCCCAGGAGATCCGGGAGGAATTGATCGAATCCCTGTCCGAAACGGGAGGCCACCTTGGGCCAAACCTCGGCGTGGTCGAGCTCTCGATCGCGCTGCATCGTGTCTTCGAGACACCGGCCGACAAGATCCTCTTCGATGTCAGCCATCAGGGTTACATCCACAAGATGCTGACGGGTCGCCGGAACCGCCTGGCGACCATGCGCCAGCATGGGGGCCTCAACGGATTCCTGCTACGCACCGAGAGCGAGCATGACTGCTACGGAGCGGGTCATGCCGGAACAGCGCTTTCCGCGGCGCTTGGCATGGCGGCTGCGCGCGACATGAATGGAGGCCGGGAACATGTGGTGGCCGTTGCCGGCGACGCCGCCTTCACCTGCGGGATCAGCTACGAGGCGCTTAATAACGTCGCGGAGACCACCAAACGCTTCATCGTCATTCTTAACGACAACGAGTGGTCGATCTCCAAGAACACCGGCGCCATCGCCGAGCATCTCAACCGCATCGCCACCAGCCCGGCCTACGCCCATCTCCATGACCAGACGGCCAAGTTCGTGGAATGGATCGGGGGAAAGACCGCGCGCCATCTCGCCCATAAAATTGAGGCGGGTGTGAAGCAGATCTTGCTCCCTGGAGTCATCTTCGAGGATCTGGGCCTGCGCTACTTCGGTCCGATCGACGGCCACGACATCCTTCTGCTGATCCGGACCTTCGAGTTTCTCAAGACCCAGAACGAACCGGTCATCCTGCATATCCTGACCAAGAAGGGTAAAGGATACGCCCCCGCCCTAGCCATGCCCGACAAGTTCCACGGACTCGGCAAGTATCAGCAGGAGACAGGAGAGACGACGGTGGGTGTCTCTCCAACCTATTCGGAGATCTTCGGGAAGACCCTTGCAGACTTTGCCGATCACAACCGCAAGCTCGTCGCCATCACGGCAGCAATGCCCACCGGCACAGGCCTCTCCCAGTTTGCGGCGCGCCATCCGGATCGGTTTTACGATGTGGGCATCGCCGAGGAGCACGCGGCTCTCTTCGCCGCGGGCATGGCGACCCGCGGGATGAAGCCCTTCCTAACGATCTACTCGACCTTCATGCAGCGGGCGTTCGACATGATCGTCCACGATATTGCGCTGCAGAACCTCAACGTGGCGCTCTGCATGGACCGTGCTGGTCTCTCCGGCGATGATGGGCCGACGCACCACGGCCTCTTCGACATTGCCTACCTGAGGAGCATCCCGGGAGTGATCGCGATGCAAGCAAAGGACGAGGAAGAATTCGTCGACATGCTCTGGACGATGGCCAACCACCACGAGGGGCCGATTTCCATCCGCTATCCCAGGGGGGCGGGAACCGGAGCGCTCCCGAAGACCTCCCCGAAACTGCTTGAGATCGGAAAAGCGGAGGTGCTCCGACATGGAACTGACGTCGCCCTCTTTGGATTGGGTAACTTCTCAGCGGTTGCCCTGGAAACGGCCGACCTGCTGGAAAAGCAGGGCATCAAGGCCGCGGTGATCAACCCCCGCTGGATCAAACCACTTGATGAGGGCACGCTGGAGTTCTTTGCGCGTGGAGTGAAGGTCCTCTGCACGCTGGAGGATCACGCCGTGACCGGTGGCTTCGGAACCTCCGTTGCCGAGCACCTTTCCGATTCCGGCATCACGACGCCGCTCGTGCGTGTCGGCTGGCCAGATCAGTTCATCGAACACGGCTCCGTATCCATCCTCCGTGAGAGGTACGGCATGACGGCAAAGGCTACCGCCGCAAGGATCATTCAGGCACTTAATAAGGAATTAGGAACTAATCAGGAAATCAGGGAAACAAGATAAGATTCTCCCGGAGAGGCGCAGAGACGCAGAGATTGATTGAATGATTCTCTAGGATGCATGGGATCAAGGGGATTGGAGCCATGGAGCGCTTGAAGGTACTACTGATAAGAAAAAGGACCGCAAAGCTTTTTGGCCATGCGGTCCTTTTTCTTTATTCTCTGCGCCTCTGCGCGAGACCTTCGGCATGGCTGCTGACCTAACAGTCTAACAGCCTAATAGTCCAAACCCCTTGCGCTCTTCCGAGCGCCTTGTTCCTCAGAGGCTCTTGTGAGAGCCGTCGCAGAGGGGGCCGTTGCAACTGTGCTTGCAGCCGCAGAAGTAAACGGGTCCATCCTTCTCGGCAGTGTAGGGCGTGGGAGAGAATTCACTTCCCTTGTGGGAGCCATCGCAGAAGGGCTGCGTGGCGCTTTTACCGCAGGAGCACCAGTAGTAGGTCTTGCCTGCCTCGACAGTGACGGGGATCGGGGATTTTTGAGCGATAACGGGTTCGGACATAAGAGAGTGATTTAGGATTGGAATAATTACTTAACGACATTAATTTTCTAGTTGCGCTTACTTGAAAGAACAACTTCTTTTTCGTCCCGTCATCACATTCACTTCTTCAATCCCATGAGCCACACCATTCCCGAATCCCAACTCCTCGATGCCCTCAACTGGCGCTATGCCACCAAGTCCTTCGACGCTTCGAAGAAGATCTCCGAGTCCACCTGGAAAACTCTGGAAGAGTCCTTGGTTCTTTCACCCTCCTCCTTCGGTCTCCAGCCCTACCGCTTTTTCGTGGTGAAGGATCCTGCCGTGCGCGCCCAGCTCAAACCTCATTCTTGGAACCAGACCCAGGTGGTAGATGCCTCCCACTATGTCATCATGGCCGGACGCACCGCGATGACGGAAGTCGAAGTCGACCGTTTCCTGGACCTCGTCGTCGAGTTGCGTGGCATTCCCCGCGAGTCACTCGATGGATACCGTGGCATGATGTACGGAAGCCTGCTCTCGCCGGGAGCCGATGCCCGCATCCCCCATTGGGCAGCGCTCCAGGCCTATATCGCCTTGGGCAATCTCATGACTTCGGCAGCCCTGCTCGGCGTGGACACCTGCGCGATCGAGGGATTCTCCCCGGCGGAATATGATTCCATCCTTGGCCTCAAGGAACAGGGATATGCCTCCGTCGTCTGCTGTGCCCTCGGTTACCGTAGCGCAGAGGACAAATACGCCTCGGCCCCCAAGGTGCGTTTCCCGGCGGCAGATCTTATCAAGACAGTCTGATCTTGGAGAACGAACTAGAACGAGATCTCGGTGAACAGCCCCTGAACCGCCTGATGGCGGAACTGGGGCTGAAGTCGCACGATCTGGTCGCCGCCTCCACCGAACAGATCACCCATAAGATGGTTCAGCGCGGCTGCAAGGGTCGCCGCCTGACTAAAAACGTCCAAGGCAAGCTCCTCCGCGCCCTCAACACGGCAACCGGCGGAACTTATGTTGTTGCCGATCTCTTCACCTACTGAGAAAGGCAGAAACCAAGCCCGAAGGTTTTTAATATGGAACTCAGGAAGGCTTGGAGGTCCGAAATAAGATAAAATCGATTAAGATATTCGTTGGGGCCTGTTGATCAGAACCTTCAAACAACTTTTCTTCATCTCTTATTCCTGAGTTCCTGATGCTTTAGCAGGCAAGCAATTCCAGATTCATTACTTCCGTGGATTCCCATCCCCCATCACAGCTTCCGATCCTGAACATTGCCGCCTACAAGTTCGCGGAGCTGACCGAGCTTCCAGAACTGCGCGCGCGGTTAAAAGCCGAATGCTTCTCTTTGGAACTCAAAGGCAGCATCCTGCTCAGCCCCGAGGGTATTAATCTCTTCATCGCAGGGGAATCGGCCGCCGTGGAGTCATTACTTGAGACACTCCGCTCAATTCCTGGTCTCGAGACGCTTGAGGTCAAGCGCAGCGAGAGCGACGCGCAACCCTTCAATCGGATGCTCGTGAAGTTGAAGGAAGAAATCATCGCCTTCGGTGTCGAGGGGATCAATCCAGCCCGTCATACCGCACCGAAGATTTCTGCTAAGGAACTCAAGCAATGGCTAGATGAGGGACGGGAGTTCACCCTGCTCGATACCCGCAATACCTACGAAGTGAAGCTCGGCACCTTCGCCGGAGCCGTCACGCTCCCGATCCGCCACTTCCGGAAGTTTCCCGAGGCCGTGAAGCAACTTCCCGAGGAGATGAAAGATGTTCCCGTCGTCAGCTTCTGCACCGGCGGGATTCGTTGCGAAAAGGCCGCGCCACTCCTGGAGCGTGAAGGTTTCCGAGAAGTCTACCAGCTCGAGGGAGGCATCCTGAAGTACTTCGAGGAATGCGGTGGAGCCCACTGGAACGGCGAGTGCTTTGTCTTCGACAAGCGTGTGGGAGTCGATCCCGCACTACAGGAAACCAATAGTCAGCTCTGCTTCGCCTGCACCGAGCCATTGACCGAGGAAGAGCTCAAGGATCCCCGGTATGTTCCCGAGGTGAGCTGCCCCTACTGCTACGATAAAAAGGGCTAGGGATTTTGGCGGAGAGCTTCGTTGCTCTTCATCCAACCCTTCCAAACCCTAACTGCCCGAAAAAATAAGGGATAGGACGCTTGGTGTCTGCTTGGGGTGTTA
>CAIOJL010000014.1 GCA_903858595.1 uncultured Spartobacteria bacterium
CAACTCTTTCAGTTGCTTGTTAGACTCAGGGATGTAGGTCAGATCGAAGTGAGCCACCCGTCCGGTCATGGAAAGCGTCGAGTGTCCGCACAGAAGTCTCTGCTCATTCCACGGGGCAAGAAGTGTCGCCAGATGATTGATCTCATCCCGATTATGCTCCGCAAAGGGAGCAACCAGCATCATCTGCTGGAGCATGTCATGGGTCGGGTAGTCCGTAGGCCCGAAGAACGCGAATGCCGTGTTGCGGACATGGCGCTCCATGTCATGCGACTTGATGAAGCGTGACACATCTTCCCCCTTGGGCGCCGCTAGAAGCTCCTGCCGTTCTTCATCGGTCGCCGTGTGCTTCAGCTCCGTCCAGGCCTCTAGAAAAGTAGCCGAGAGCGGCATGTGGCGGGATTTGTATTCCAGGACCGCCATGGCATGGCGGGCCACCATGTCGAGCCGGGTACCATCCTCAGAGATCCACTCCTCGAAGCGATCCGTGTAGAGCTGCTCGATATACTGGGTGATTTGGGCAAGCCGCAGGTTCCTTCGATCTTCATCGGCTGGATTTCCTGCCATCTTGGCCACCAGTGCCGCAGCGGTTGTGATCTGTAGGTTGGTAAGCGGGGCTCCCTGGGTATCGAGATAGTTCAGGCAGAGATCCCCATCGGGCTGGATGATGATCGGGGTACTCCCCAAACCTTGGGCCTGAGTCCAGATCCCGTAAGAGAGTCCCTCCTCCACGATGAGGGTGAAGTCGTAGTAGGGATCCGTCTGCGATAAGAGATCACACATGAAGGCCGACTTTCCTGCCCTCGTCATCCCGAGCAGAACCGCTAGTTGCGGCGTTCCTGAAACAAAGTTCCTTACCCCCACAAGGTTCCGATTGGAGCCGTCGTAAAGTGCTTCCGCCCCCTCCAGATGACCCGTGAAGGTGGAGGAGAAAGGAAGTAGGTCAGCCAGCCATTCATCGAGGCCGCTGTCAGCATGGTGGGTGTATTTCCCCCAAAGCCATCCCGGCCAGGTCTGATACCAGATGTTCTTTGTCGTTGCCGCCGAGGAGAGATTGCTCGTCCAACATTGGGCATCCTCCATCTGGCCGAAGGCCGTTTCGATCTGCCGTGTCTTGGAGACGAGACCCTCCTCGGTCGCGTCCCATACATGAACCACATAGTCATAGAGGAAGGGAACCGTATCGCCTTGGGCGAGGTTGCGGATGCGCTCCTCCTTCACTCCCTTGGAAGTTAAAAGCGAATGTTTTCCCTCCGCCGCGTAGTCCCCTCGTACCCGTTCAAGCGACTTCTCCGCTTTGTCGATCTCCCGTCGGACGTTCTGGGGGTAAAGATTGACCGTGATCGCGTAGTCGAGGAAAGGAAGCGAGGTCAGTGCCCAAAAGATGCCCCTCCTCGTCTTCTGCGGACGGCGTTTGAGGATTACAAGATTGTGGTAGAAGCCATCCGAGTAGAACCCGAAGTTCTTCCCAGCCTGTACCCCTTGGTGCCAGCAGTTCTGATGGATGGTTTCCTCCTCACGGAACTGCCCGATCGGATCATAGCCATCCCGGCGTAGGTAGGAGGGATTGAAGAAGGTCGCGTAATGCCGATAGAGATCCTCCGTCCCCATCGCTGTCACCCGGCAGCCATGCCCATCAAAGAGAGAGGCAATCACCCTCCCGTGCTGAGAGAAGGCCTCGTTATATTGGAAGAGGAGTCGGTTGTAGTGCTCCTCCAGGCCCTTCCTGGAAGGGGACGATGGAGGATCGGCATCGATCTTCTTGGATAAGAAGAGCAGGAGCTTTTCCCGGCGGAGCCCTCCCGACTGCATTGCCTTCCAGTAGCGATTGAAGCGCTCGTTGCGTGTGATTGCTGACCAAGACGCAGGATCACACCGCTCGTCGGTCACTTCCTTGTAGGCGATCAGCTCATCTCGGTAATCGGAATCGACCGACCATCGGATCTGGCATCTGGTTGATTCATCCAGTGAATGAAGGAACTGCCGAACAGACTCGTAGAAGCCATCGAGCGTATGTTCGCTTGCGTGCCGCAGATCTGGTGCGTCGATCACATACCCCTTGGAGACGGCTCCACGGCTATCGAGTTCGTTCCAGATCAGCAGATCGTGGGAGATCCAGCCGTTAGGAGCCTGCATGGGTATGGAGGGGGTTGCGGTGTTGCTTACGCGGGGCCGTCCATCCGCTCCCGCAGAGGAGGCTTTCGAGCAGGTCCGTGTCGAAGGACTTCGGCTTCCCCTGACGGAGGGTGAAGATGTAGAGAGCCGTTACCGCAAACGGCATGGCTCCGATCACTACGCAGCTTGCCGGGTCATGACTGTGCGAGAGCATCAGCGCGAGCCCGAGGCCGATCATCCCGCTTCCGAGCAGGAAGAGGATGTTGATCCCTTCGACACCCCAGATTTTCCCGTCGCTGTCATCACCCGCATGGGTGGGAATCACGCCCCGGCTCATTGTCCCACGCTGATGGTGGGCATGCCGCCCGCATTGAAAAGCGCCTGGGCGATCAGGACCGAGAGACCAAGGAGAAGTCCTCCCACAATCGACATCTTGCCCATGTCGGCATTACCACTGCGGACCTGCCATCCGCCATGGGCGATGACAATGACCGCGATGATGTAGAGGAACTTTGCAATGATCCCTAGTCCTTGGGATAAAGCGCCGTCGAGTGATGTGGATTGAGCGAGGATGAAGTGGTGCATAGGAGCGGCACC
The DNA here is from genome assembly GCA_903858595.1 of uncultured Spartobacteria bacterium. Lineage (GTDB taxonomy): Bacteria > Verrucomicrobiota > Verrucomicrobiia > Chthoniobacterales > UBA6821 > UBA6821. Next base: position 2,710 of record CAIOJL010000014.1, read on the forward strand.
ATAGACGGGAAAAATGCGTTTGGTGCTCCCGGTTGGGAGCAACATTTCAAAATCCTCATTTTTTTAAGACACGTCGCTTCCTCAGTTCCCGCATGTTGTTCGCGAGTACCTTCGGGTCGCTAAGAGCCTCAGGAAAGAGGTCGTGCAGGCCGACATTGAGAACCTCCGCCAGGTAGTAGATATCGGAATCCGAGACCCAGATGATCTGCGCCTCGATCTTGGAGACCTTTGCCCTGCTGACCTTCTCCATCCCGAGGATTTGTAACTTTGCAGCCAGCATGTCCTGGGACCAGCCAATGCGGTTGCGATGCCAACTTACTTTAGGACCAATGATATTGAGTGCATTCATGGGGCGTCAGCAAACGCCACCCCGAGGCTTTCACGCTTTTTTGAATCCGCGCTGAGGCCTTTAACTTGATAGCTGATCTGGAAGGTCCTTCTTTCCTTCACCCCCCAGATAATGCATTTCCTATTGGATCTGGTGCTCCCGATCGGGAGCAACTTTTAGGGGGGTGCTTTCTACTAATCAGAAGTGGTAATAGGCCTCAGCGGACTAAGCAGGGATCATATTCCCATTCATTCTCGTCAGATCGCTCGCTGACCGCTATCTGTCAGACACCGTTTTCCCATGGCATCCTCTACTGAAAAATCCCTCGAGTCCTGGATCTGGAATGCCGCTTCCTCGATCCGTGGGGCCAAGGATGCTCCGAAATACAAGGACTACATCCTCCCGCTCATCTTCACGAAGCGCCTCTGTGATGTCTTCGATGACGAGGTGAACCGTATCGCCAAGGAGGTTGGTTCCCGCAAGAAAGCCTTCCAGCTCGCCAAGGCCGACCACAAGCTCGTCCGCTTCTACCTCCCCTTGGTTCCCGAGGATCCTGATCTACCGGTCTGGTCACTGATCCGAAAGCTCTCCGACAAGATTGGCGAAGGCGTCACCACTCAAATGCGTGCCATCGCTAGGGAGAATCCAGCCTTACAGGGCATCATCGACCGCGTCGATTTCAACGCCACCACGCATGGGCAGCGCGACATCGACGACGACCGCCTCTCCAACCTCATTGAGGCCATCAGTACCAAGCGCCTCGGACTCGATGATGTCGAGGCCGACATCATCGGAAAGAGTTACGAATACCTCATTCGCAAGTTCGCCGAAGGCGGTGGTCAGAGCGCAGGTGAGTTCTACACACCGCCCGAGGTCGGCACCATCATGTCACGAGTGCTTCAGCCCGAGCCCGGCATGGGAATTTATGACCCCACCTGCGGATCGGGCGGCCTGCTCATCAAGTGCGAGATCGCCATGGAGGAAGCGACCAAAGGCAAGAAGCGCACCGTTGCCCCGCTGAAGCTCTACGGCCAGGAATCCACCGCCGACACCTGGGCCATGGCCTGCATGAACATGATCATCCATGACATGGAGGGGCAAATTGAGATTGGTGACACCTTCAAGAACCCCAAGTTAAGGGACAGCCGGGGGAAGCTCCGCACCTTCGACCGCGTCGTGGCTAATCCCATGTGGAACCAGGACTGGTTCACCGAGGCCGACTACGACAACGACGAGCTCGAGCGCTTCCCATCTGGCGCGGGATTCCCGGGGAAATCCTCAGCTGACTGGGGCTGGGTCCAGCATATCAACGCCAGCCTGAATGAGAACGGCCGCGCCGCCATCATCCTCGACACCGGAGCCGCCTCCCGTGGCTCGGGTAATGCCGGGACCAATAAGGAAAAGAGCGTCCGCCAGTATTTCGTCGATCATGATCTCGTGGAGAGCGTGCTCTACCTGCCCGAGAACCTCTTCTACAATACCACCGCCCCCGGCATCGTCCTCTTCCTGAACAAGGCCAAGCCCAAGGATCGCCAGGGCAAGGTCTTCCTTGTCAATGCCAGCCAGATCTTCGAGAAAGGCGATCCGAAGAACTTCATCCCTGATACAGGCATTGCCCACATCGCCGAGACCCTCATCGGGTGGAAGGAAGAGGAAAAACTCAGCCGCATCGTCGATCACGCTGAGCTGAAGAAGAACGACTACAACATCTCCCCCAGCCGTTACATCCATACCAGCGACGCCGAGACCTACCGGCCCATCGCCGAGATCGTCGAGGAACTGAACGTCATCGAGGCCGAGGCTCGGGAAACGGATAAAGCCCTCAGGGAGATCCTCTCCAAGCTCAACGTCTGATCGGCAGGTTCCCATGAAAAAGAAGATCTTTCTCAGTAGTGCGCAGAAAGAGTTGGCCGAAGAGCGGCTGGCAATCAGGGATTTCCTCAGGGCTGATCCGCTACTTAGTTCATGCTTCGACGTATTTCTTTTTGAAGAACAGCCCGCCGCCGATCACAGCACGGCAAGTGTTTACCTTCAGGAAGTTGGCCGCTGCGATCTCTACATCGCCCTTTTGGGGAACGAATACGGAAGAGAGGATCGTGAGGGTTTCTCACCAACCCACCGTGAGTTTCTGGAGGCTACACTTCTCGGCAAACCCCGACTCGTGTTTATCAAGGGGCAGGATGACTCCACCCGATCCCCGAAACTCAAGGCATTCATTTCTGACTTTGATCAGAAGCTTATCCGACGACGTTTTGACGGCCCGCAGGATCTCACCAAGGCCGTCCACGCTAGTCTTATCCAGATTCTCCGCGAGTCAGGCGTGATCCAGGACCTCCCTTTTGATGAGTGCATCCAGTCCCAAGCTTCCTTAGACGACCTCAATCCTGAAACGGTTAGCCAATTCCTGAGGAGCGCCCGCAACCACAGGCAACTTCCCATCCCTGAGACAGCCTCCATGAAGGAGGTTCTCACGCATCTTAATCTCCTTCGTGATGAGCGCCCCACCAATGCGGCCCTTCTTCTCTTTGGGAAGGCGCCTCAGCGGTTTTTCCCTGCCGTAGAAATACGGTGCATGCACTTTCACGGAACCACCATCCAACGCCCGGCTCCCTACTATCGGATCTTCAAGGGAGATCTCTTCACGCAGATCGAGCAGAGTATCGATTTTGTCCTGTCCAAACTCGATTACAGCGTAGGTACCCGTGAGCAGTCTTCCCAAGCTCCCGGTGAGTATGAACTCCCTCCGGCAGTCATTCGCGAAGCTATCGTGAATGCCGTCGCACACCGCGACTATACCAATCAGGCAGCAATTCAGATTTCCGTTTTCACGGACCGGGTGGAAATCCGTAACCCTGGAGGCCTCCTGCCCCCATTAACTCCTGAATTGCTTCACAAGCCTCACGCATCTGTCGCCCGAAATCACCACCTATGCGAGGCCCTCTACCTTGCCAGCTACATTGAGAAGTATGGTACTGGCATCCTCATGATGATCCAGGAAACCGCTGCCAAAGAACTTCCGGAGCCCGACTTCGATATCTCCTACGGCGAATTCGTCATCACCCTCTGGAGAGACTGGCTGACTCCTGAGCGGATTGAAAAGCTGGGGCTCAACGCTCGGCAAAAGCAAATTATTCCCCGACTCAAAGCTGACTCAACGATCTCCACCACAACCTTCCAAACAATTACTGGAGCTTCACGAGCAACCGCCAAGCGTGATCTCGAGGCCATGGTTGATTCTGGTCTTTTAGAGAGAGTAGGTGCGGGAAGGGGGGCGCATTACCGCCTTGCGGGTAATCGGCTCAGAAATGGCTCAATCGGCTCAGGGGCCTCTCCCCAGTCAAAAACGCCACAAGCTAGATCAATTAAGACACGCAGCGCAATCGGCTCAGAAATGGCTCAATCGGCTCAAAACAAACCCCGGATTTCACCTCGTACATCTACAAAGGGACCACAAAAGGCCCCCATTGGCCGGTCCTCATCAAAATCAGTTCAGACGAAGGGGAAGAAACTAGCTAAACCCGCCAAAAAGGTAAGGGGCGCCAAAGGGTCATAAAGGGCAAACCACGCAGTAAGCACCCAAAGACCATGAGCAGGAACAGGAAGAAGAGCGGGAGGATCATCATGATGATGACGACGATGACGATCGCCATGGTGACGACGATAATGGGGAGGATTGTGGCATGAGCTGGGATGCCGCAGAGGTTTCGATAACGGGGGTTTCAGTTATTCGAATTTATCGAATAACTGCCGAGGTCGCAGACCTAGAGAAAGATCTGAAACGGAAGGGGAAAGGGAAATGAAAGCCTTTATCTCTTACTCTCACGACGATGCTGAGTTTCTGGAGAAGCTGCATGAGCACTTAGCTGCGTTGAGGCGGCAGACTCTTATCGAAACATGGACTGATCGAGAAATTGATGCTGGTGGCGTAATTGATGAAGAAATCTCCGCCGCGATAGAAGCTGCCGACATCTTCATCCTTCTCGTCAGTTCCTCGTTTATTAACTCCGATTACTGCTTCAAAAAAGAGTTTCAGAGAGCGCTAGATAAGCAGAAGGCAGGAAAGGCTCTTATTGTTCCAGTTGTCATCCGTCCCTGCGACTGGAAGATCCCTGAACTCCGGCAATTCAAAGCCCTTCCGAAAGACGGTATGGCAGTTGATAGCAGGCACTGGCACAATGCCGATGAAGCTTTTGCTGATATTGCCAAGGGGCTCCGGAGTCTTCTGGAGAAGAACCAAAACGAGCCAAAATCCGAGCAAATAAAGCCATCAGGAGATTCCCAATTTGCAGAACCTAGTCTACCGCTAGCAAAGGAGCTCCTTGATCTTATTCTAAAACATCCAACCCAAGAGGAGCAGGGCCTCACTGAGATTCTGAGAGACAGCCCAGAGGGAGTGCTTTTTCGTGCATTTATTCCCAATACTACGGCGCGAGGTGAAGCCCCATCGGTAAAGAAGTCACTCTTTGCCCCGGCGGTGGCGGAGCTTATTCGCCTTGGTTGGCTGCTTCAACCCGAAGGAAATCATGCATTTCGGATTTACGAGCTGAATCCGGAATCACGTAGACCTGCACAATGATGAACGGAAAACCATATCCGATTCCCGAGACATGGACAGAATCGTCCATTGGGAAAACGGTCATCAAAACCAAGCAGCGCGACCCACGAAAGAAGCCCGACGAAGTTTTTAAATATGTCGATGTCTCGGCTGTCTCCAACACATCTTTCAAAATTACAGACGCTGCGCCTACGCTAGGATCCGACGCCCCAAGCCGAGCACGAAAAGCAATTCAGACTAACGATGTTCTATTCGCAACAGTTCGACCGACTTTGAAGCGAATTGCATTGGTCCCTCCAGAATGCAATGGAGCAATAGCCAGCACCGGATATTGTGTTTTGCGTTGTGATAAAACGAAGGTAGAGCCAGGTTTTCTCTACTCGTTCCTAATTACTGATCACTTCAATGCTCGTATGGCTGGGTTGGAGCGCGGAGCAAGCTACCCAGCAGTTCGAGATTCTGATGTGACCGCATCATGGATTCCTCTCCCCCCACTCCCCGAGCAGAAGAAGATCGCGGGGATTCTTTCGACGGTACAGCGGGCGATCGAGGAGCAGGAGCGGATCATTCAGACCACCACCGAGTTGAAGAAGGCCCTCATGCAGAAGCTCTTCATCGAAGGCCTCCGCAATGAGCCGCAAAAACAAACTGAAATCGGCCCCATGCCCGAAAGTTGGGTGGTGGTGAAGTTGGGCGAGATTGCGAAAATCGAACGCGGCAAATTCTCTCATCGCCCACGCAACGAGCCCCGATTCTACGGTGGCGAGTATCCCTTTGTTCAAACTGGCGACGTCTCCAACTGCGACGGCTACGTTCGTTCCTACACTCAAACCCTGAACGAGGACGGTCTTGCCATCAGCAAGATGTTTCCCGCTGGCACCATTCTTATCACGATTGCCGCCAACATCGGGTTCACGGGGATTTTAGAATTTGATTCCGCATGCCCAGACAGCCTCATCGGAATAACGCCGAATGAGAACGTTCAAACCGAGTTCCTGAACTACTACCTGATTACCCAGCAGCCGGAGATGGACCGACTCGCTCCGAAGAACACGCAGAAGAATATAAACATCCAGTTCCTGAAACCGTGGCCGTTGCCGTTGCCGTCAGTCGAAGAGCAGACGAAAATAGCGGGAGCGTTTTCGGCGACGGATCGGAAGATCAGACTGGCAACCCAGAAGCAAAGCCAACTCCAAGACCTCTTCCGCACCCTCCTTCACGAACTGATGACTGCGAAGACCCGCGTTCACCATCTTGAGATCGCTGCATGAGCAAACCCGGAGAACACAAAACAGTCCAAGCCCGGATCCTTGCCTATGCGCAGGAGATCGGATGGACCTTTGTGCCTCGCGAGGAAGCGGAGAGGCGTAGGGGATCTGATCCACAGATGTCAGATTCCGAATCCCTTGCCTCCCATCTGCGCCCCTCTGCGAAATCTGCGGATAAAATCTCTGCGGACGGGAAGGGCCTTTCCCTCTTCTTTGACCATCAGGAACATGACAAGATCCTGATCGCCCCAACCAAAAGGACCCATCATGAACTTTGATGTATATTGCGACGAATCGGGGCCAGAACTGCTCCATTCCGAGAAACCCAAGGCACGCTTCATGGTGATCGGAAGCCTGTGGTTGCCGGAGGCTCTGAGGGTTGAGGCAAAGGCCGCGCTGCACGATCTGCGCCACAGGCACGGAATCGGCAGCGAATTCAAATGGCGCAAGGTTTCACCCTCGAAACTAGCTTTCTACCTGGAGGCGATCTCGTGGTTCATGGCGGCGGGGCAGGATGTCCGTTTTCGCGCTATCGTGATCGACCGGACGAAGATCGATCTGGTGCGCTTCCATGACGGCGATGGAGAGCTCGGCTTCTACAAATTCTACTATCAGTTGCTGCTGCACTGGACGCGCGAGTGCAATCGCTACCGGGTGTTTTGCGACCAGAAGAAGAATCGGCTGCCAAGCCGCCTGCGAACGCTCGAAACCTGCCTGAACCGGGCGAATCTTGCCAGTGAGATCACCGTGCAGGCGACGCGATCCGAGGAATCGTTACTGATCCAATTGAGCGATGTCCTGACGGGACTTACGCAGGCGCGGTTCAATGGAGGGGACAGGCTCGGACCTGCCAAGCTTGATCTATTGAAGAATTTAGAGGAGGCCTTGGGCCACCCCGTGCGAGCAACGAGTGTGGCGGAGAAGAAGTTCAATGTCTTTGAGATCCAGCCGGGAGGGGGCTGGTAGGGACGATGGCCGCGTATCCTCCTCTGCTGAAGTTGGCTGATGAAGCCTCCTACCGGGCGCGTTTCGAAGAGATCTACTGCACGGGGGCAGTGACAACGCATGATGGGATCACCGTACGCTTTCAAAAGCGGAATTTTGATCATTCTTTCTACGAGAGTTCTCAACGGAACCGTATCAAGGATGCGTTTTCCCTGCTCCGGGCGGAACGGCTGGAGTGGATTGCCGTGGCGCTTCTGGACGCGGCGGCGGATCGTTACCATGGTTGGGACCGGGATACGAAGACCTACGACAAGACCCGGCGGGTAACGCTGGTGTGTGGCAATTACGTGGTCGTGATCGCTCTCACTGGAGCCAAGTTGGCCAGATTTATCACCGCCTATGTGGCAGACACTCCGCATACCCTCGCCAAGATCAAAACCTCCCCAAAATGGATCCCATGAGGGCAAAAAAATACCGCAGATTTGACCAGGCTGGCTCTGCGGGGGCCTTTGTAGGTTCTACTGCCACTGGCGGAGAACTTTCAAATCATCGTCCCTCCCATAGAGATTTCAAGTTTTAATTCGCGATATGCCCACACCCGGAGAACACAAAACCGTCCAAGCTCGGATCCTTGCCTATGCGCAGGAGATCGGCTGGACACTTGTGTCCCGTGAGGAGGCCGAGAGGCGTAGGGGGTTCGATCCAGAGGTGCCTCCTGCCGAGAGGGCTAAGAATCGCACCCTTTTCTTCGACGATCTGCTCGATGCCAAGGTGAGGGAGTTCAATCCCCGCTATGCCGAGGCAGAGGGTGCTCTCCTCGGTCAGCTCCGCCATCTCCATAGTAACATCTACGGTAACCGGGAATTCCTCGACTACCTGCGCAATCGGGGAAAGTTCTACGACCATGAGGAGAAACGGGAGCGGAACCTGATCCTGATCGACTACGAGGAGGATCTCTCTCTTCCCAAAGAAAAGTGGCGCAACACCTACGAGGTGACGGAGGAGTGGGCCTATCACAATGGCC
>CAIOJL010000015.1 GCA_903858595.1 uncultured Spartobacteria bacterium
GTTTTGGTGAGTTGCCAAGCCCATGATGTCAATTTTAAGAAAAAATACGTCAAAAATGACGACATCTAACTTGAGCTGGTTTTTAAGCGATAAGCTGTTTTCAAAATGGGAAAAAGGGTTTTTGCACACAAAAATATTCCGTGCAATGACTTCGGAGCTCAGGAACCTGGCACCAACGACGAGATCAAGGCGTTTTGCACCACCAAATACGAGGTTACCTTTCCAATTCTCGACAAACTTCATGTCAAAGGGACTGACCAGGCGCCGCTCTATGCCGCCCTGACAGGACCAGAAGCCAAGTTCCCGGGTGATGTGCAGTGGAACTTCGGGAAGTTCTTGATTGGCAAGAATGGCGAAGTGATCGCCCGGTTTGAACCCGGAATCAAGCCTGACAGTCCAGCTCTTATCAGTATGCTTGAGTCGGCGCTAAAAAAGTAAGTTTGGACTTTTCGTTTACTTCGAAAGGAGGGGGCAGCCCAAGGATCACGCTTACTCTAGGCTGAGCCGCTTACGCACTCCTCCCCAGCCGCTGGAATCAAATAATCTGCGTATGCAGGACCTAAAATTGCGCTGGCCGGCATCCTTGTCCGGAACACATGATCTTGCCCTATGACCACCCCCGCCCCCTTTGCCAAAGGAACAGCCGAACACGTTCTTCTCCCTGGGATGGCAAACCGTCACGGACTCATCGCCGGGGCCACCGGCACGGGAAAAACCGTCACCCTGCGTGTCCTTGCGGAGCGTTTCAGCAGCATGGGCGTTCCTGTCTTTCTGGCCGACGTCAAAGGGGACGTCTCGGGCATCGGTCAACCCGGGGAGAACACCCACCGCATCGAGCAGCGCAGGAAGGAAGTAGGGATGCCGGAGTTCTCGTTCGAAACTTTTCCTGTCCGTTTCTGGGATATTTTCGGCGAACAGGGTCATCCGGTCAGGGCCACCGTCTCGGAAATGGGTCCACTCCTCATGGGCCGGCTTCTCGACCTCAATGAGGTGCAGGGGGGCGTCCTGAATATCGTTTTTAAGATCGCCGATGATCAGAAGTTGCTGCTTCTCGACCTCAAGGACCTGCGCGCGATGCTGACCCATGTCGCGGAGAATGCCGCCAAGTACCAGGCCAACTACGGGAATGTCTCGGCGGCAAGCGTAGGTGCGATCCAGCGGGGACTGCTCGCCCTGGAATCTCAGGGAGGAGACAGGTTTTTCGGCGAACCGGCACTCGATCTGGATGATCTGATTCAGACCGACCGAGGCAAGGGGGTGATCAACCTTCTCGCGGCCGACAAGCTGATCAACTCGCCCAATCTCTACGCCACCTTCCTGCTCTGGCTCATGTCGGAACTCTTCGAGCGCCTCCCCGAGGCGGGTGACCTGGAGAAACCCAAGATCGCTTTCTTCTTTGATGAAGCGCACCTGCTCTTCAACGACGCGCCCCCGTTCCTCCAGCAAAAGATCGAGCAGGTAGTCCGCCTGATCCGCTCCAAGGGAGTCGGCATTTACTTCGTAACGCAGAGCCCCCTCGACATCCCCGAGACAGTCCTCGGTCAACTCGGCAACAGGGTGCAGCACGCCCTGCGAGCATTCACCCCGCGCGACCAGAAGGCCGTGAAGACGGCCGCCGAGACGTTTCGTCCCAATCCGAAACTCGATACCGCCGCGGCGATCATGGAACTCGGCGTGGGGGAAGCCCTTGTCTCAACCTTGGACGAGAAAGGGATTCCCGAGATCGTCGACCGCTGCCTGATCTATCCGCCCTCCTCTCGATTGACTCCGTTGACTCCGGAGGAACGCACCGCGGCAATCAAGTCATGCGATCTTTACGGTCATTATGAGGCGACCTTGGATCGCGAGTCGGCCTATGAGCTCCTGCAGACCAGGGCTGCGGTGACCACTCCCGACGTCTCCAAGACCTCCGAGGAGAAATCTTCCGAATTGATGAAGGCCGCGACAAGCATCGGCACCAGCGTCCTGCGCGCCATGGGAACCCAGATGGGACGCACCATCGTCCGGGGTGTGATGGGGAGCATCATGGGAGGCATGCTGGCGACCCCTTCCCGACGCCGTCACTGAACGAAATCACACCGGGAGAAAACCGACTTCAATACGGAGAGCGGAAACGCACTCCTGCGCGAAAAGCGCCAGCCGTTATTCCAACTCGAAGTTGATGTTGATAGTATAGCCCGCTGAGGAGCCCATTTTTTCCGGAACCGGGGCGATCTTGATGACCTTGCGCGCGGCTTCTAGCACTGACTGATCCATGACGGGGTTACCGCTCGGTTTCGAGAGCGAGAAGTCGCTGATCGTGCCGTCGCGCTGGATGGTGATCTTTAGGACGGTGGCAAAGTCGTGGCGATGCTCGGTCGATATCGAGGTCGGCTGCTCCCACTGGCTGTAGAAGCGGTCGTGGATCAGGCTGTGATAGGCGTCGACGGTGCCGGGATCGGCACCGTTACCACCTGACCCACCCGTACCGGTTCCCCCACCCTTGGAGGCAAGGAAGGCCGACTTGGCATCAGAGTTGCCTGAGCCTTCACCCTTTGCCGTGGAGGATTTCTTGGTGTCGCTGGAGCTCTTCTTGGAGCCTTCAGAGGATTTCTCAGCACTTTGGGAGGAGGCCTTTTTGGCGGGGTGATCCTCGTTATCATTCTCCAACTTCTCTGATTTCTGAGCTTTCTCTGCTTTGGGAGAGGGCTTCGGCGTTGGCTTGGCTTTTGATTCAGGCGAAGGTGTGGGCTTCGGCTTGGCGGGTGTATGATGATGGGAGGCCTTCGGTGTTGGCTTGGGAGATGGTTTGGGCGTTGGCTCGGGAGTGGGTTTTTCCTCCGGCTCGGGAGTCGGCTTTGGAGTCTCTTTAGGAGTTGGCGTGGGAGTCGGAGTAGGTTTTGGCGTTGGCTTGGGGGTAGGCTTGGGCGTCGGTTTCGGTGTGGGAGTGGGCGTGGGGGTCGCTATGGGCGTTGGCGTGGGAGTAGGGGTCGGCGTGGCCAGAGAGATCTCAGAAGGTGGCTCTGGTGTTTGGGGGGCCTGTTTCTCGTTCTCCTGGAGAGGAATGGGCGTGGGATGCGATTTAGTAAAGAGGGGCTGCTCTGGCTCTTCTTTTTCCTCTTGTTTTTCCAATGGGGACTTGATGACAGGCGCAGCGGTAGTTTCCTGAGGAGCAGAAAAAGAGCCCGTCTCCATCCAAGTGAGCTGACCGGAGGGTTTCTTGATCGGCCTGTTGAATAACCAGAGGAGTGCGCCGATCAGGATGACATGGATTAGGCCGACGACGATAAGCGCCCTGCGGAAGCGGGGTTCTTGCACACTCATCGGAGGCTATTGCTTGGATCCTTGGGCCTCGGGCCGAGTCATCACACCAACTTTCGAAATGCCGGCCTTATGAAGCAGGTCCATGACACGGACGAAATTCTGGACAGGCAGGTCCTTGTCAGGCCGCACGACGACAGCAAGGTTCGGCTGCTCCCGCTTGAGTAAGGCCAGACGACTCTGGAGATCCGCCGCGGGGACGATCTGCTCGTTCAGTTTGATGACATCATTCCTATCCACAGAAAGGGTCTGAACCTGCGAAGGGTTCACTTCGGACTTCGCCGTCGAGCTGCTCGGCACGATCAGGTCCATGCTGTTCTCCATGAGCGGTGTGGTGATCATGAAGATGATCAGCAGCACGAACGCCAGGTCGAGCAGCGGCGTCACATTCAGCTCACTGAGTGTGTGAAGTGCGTTGCGGTCCGAGAATCTACGCATTGTAGTTTAGCTGCTGCGGCTACCGTGGGTGACGTAGCGATGCTCGATTTCGCTGGAGAGTTCCGCGGCAAAGTTATCGCAGGAGACGATCATCCCACGGACGCTGGTTACTAAAAAGTTGTATCCGAACATGGCCGGGATCGCGACGAGAAGGCCGGTCACCGTGGTGATGAGGGCTCCTGAGACGCCGGGCGCCATGGCCGCAAGGCTGGCACTTCCCGATGCGGCAATCCCGCCGAAAGCATCCATGACTCCCCAGACAGTCCCGAGCAGACCGACAAAGGGGGCGCCGCTGACCGCAGTGGAGAGAATGATCATCTGGGATTCCAGCTTGAGCGATGATTCCCCGACGGCGCGCTCCATGGCAGCCTGAACTGAGCGCATCTGGGCAGGAGTGATGCGCTCCGCGTATTTCAGACGCGACTGGAAAGTCTCGTCGACCTCGGTCGAGCCGAGCACCTGGAAGCAGAGCTCCTCGCAGCCGGCCTGATAGATCTCAAAGAGGGGAGATCCCTCGAACTCCAGACCGGTCTCGAAAATATTCAGCGGCTCCCGATCCCGATGGAACAGGGCCATGAAACGCTCCGATTGCTTCTTAGCAAATCCAAGGACTCGGATCTTGGTGATCATCACCGACCAGCTGAAAATCGACCCGACGAAGAGCACAAGCAGGACCGCCTTTCCCTCGGGTGTCGACTCGAGAAAGGCATAGACGATTCCGCTACCGAGCAATAAAGGCATAGTTCCAAGAATCACGGTTTCCTAGGGATAGGTAAACTCCAGAATCACCGCCGCATGGATTGGAAATAGCTCCAGCAGAACCGGACGGGAGGACATCTCGAAATCCGCGAAGTCAAATCCTGGAGCCACCGTGCATCCCGCCAGTGCGGAGCCACCGTCCAGAGGCCTGGCCGCCTGCCACCATCCCGACGGCACGACATACTGGGGGCCCTGTCCAGCCTTGAGATCAGGGCCAAGAGTAACCCGCTCCAGGGAGCCTTTGGGGGAGATCATCACCAACTCGAGTGGGGCTCCTCCATAGTGGTGCCAGCACTCGTCAGCCGCCACGCGGTGAAGGGCCGAAAAAGCACCCTCCGGGAGCAGAAAATAGATGGCCGTACTGGCAGAGCGCTGCCGTCCACCGGAGAGCGTAACGCTCTCCAAGGAACGGAATGTCTCGGCATAATACCCACCCTCGGGATGAGGTTTCAGTCCGAGTTGCGTGATGACTTCTTCGATATTCAGCTTCACTGACACCTTGCCATCATCCTCGTACTCCCCGGCAGAACAAGGGTGAAGTCGGCGTTTGACCTGCTACCCTTGAATGCAGCTTTGCCATGAGGTGGGGAGGCCGTTATCAAGAGGGGATGCTCCGTCCAGTCTTACAAGCCACTTTTCTAGCTCAGCTGCTAGCCGTTGCCTGTCTCTCGGTTTCCCTTCGCGCCGCAGATCCACAAGAGGATCCTCATGCGGATTCACAAGCAGCTCCCAGCAATGCGGCAATGCTGCCTTCGACTAATACAATAGCAACGTCGGCAACGTCATCTTCAGTACCCGCATCGTCAGCACCAGCTCCTTCAGAGAACCGCTACGACATCCTCTCCAAGATGATCACCCCCATGGCGGCCGTTCTCCTGGGGGGAAGCGAGTCCGTAGATCGCGCTCTGACGCTGAGAGCTACTGTTGATCAGGTGGCTGGCCGCCTTCCGCAGGTGATCAAGGGGGCGACCTTCACTGCGAAGATCCAGTATCCCGGCAGGATCCGTGTCGAGGCCCCGGTGATGGGGGAGACATTGACGGTCTGTCGTGACGGCAACCAGGTCTGGGCTATGCCCGGTGCTAAAATCCAGTTCCTGCTGAGTCAGTTTAAGCAGAAGCCGCAACTCCAGCAGAAGAACAGCTCCCCTCTTCAGCTTCCCTTCACAGCCCAGCAGGCGGGCCTGCTTGCCGCGCTCTTTCAACTCGACCAATCCCAGGAGGTCGCCGATGTCGGCGGCAGTTCCTGCCGTATCATCTCGGGAGGCCTGTCGCCCGTAGTGGCGAAGGGTGCCAACGCGGAGGATTTCTCAGCCAAGCTCTGGATCTGCTCCGAGTACACCCCGAAGCGGATCGACATCCGGCGAAGCGATTTCGCCATATCCTTTCTTATCGGAGAGCTTTCTTATGCTCCTGGATTCCTAGCTTCCACCTGGCAACCACCCGCAGGAGCAAAAGACGTCTATCGCGGAGATGCGGCACAGCTGGAACAGCTCCTCTATGTCCTGATGAACTCGCTGCAAATGGGTACTCAGGACAAGCCTTGGCTGAACGAGCCGGCACAGAGCGTCCCGGGCATGCCCCCCTTCCATCGTCGGGCGGGCCCTTGAATCGTTAATCCAAGGCTATAGCGCTTTAGGTTAAAGGCTGTTAGGTTCCTGCACCCAAGACAGAAAGCCCCCAGCATTTTTGTCTGCTGATCTTCGGAGTTCTCGGCTTACGCCTGGAATGAGATCGCCTCGGCGACACAAGCAAAGCCCCTTGGGAGGCGCCTTCTCACTTTTTAACCTTCTCACCTTCCACCCTTCCACCACTTTCCCAATGCCTCTTCTCCAACTCCAGCAGGTCACCCTCCGCTACACGGACCTTCCGCTTCTCGACAAAGTCGACCTGCAAATCGATCCCGGTGAGCGTGTCTGCCTGGTGGGACGTAACGGCACCGGCAAGACCAGCATTATGCGGGTCATCTCCGGTGAGGAAAAACCGCAGTCGGGAGACATCACCAAGCCCAACGGAGTCGTCCTGACCAGGCTCCCTCAGGAAGTGCCGGACGGCATCCTTGGGACAGTCTACGAAGTGATCCATAGTGGCCTCCGGATCGGTGGCACTGAGGAAGACTGGGAAGCAGACGTACGTGTCGAGGATTTGATGGATGAGATGAAACTTCCTGCCGAAAAAGAGTTCCAGAGTCTCTCCGGAGGCATGAAGCGTCGTGTACTCCTCGCCCGCGCTCTGGTGGGACAGCCCGATGTCCTGCTGCTCGACGAACCGACCAACCATCTCGACCTCGAGTCGATCCTCTGGCTCGAGAACTTCCTGTTGAAGGTCCGGCCGACCCTCTTCTTTGTGACTCACGACCGTGCGTTCCTCCGGAAGCTCTCCACCCGCATCGTCGAGCTCGACCGGGGGAGTCTTACCAGCTGGGCCTGCGACTACGACACCTACCTCGAGCGCAAAGGGGCCTTCCTCGATGCCGAGGAGAAGCAATGGGCCGCCTTCGACAAGAAACTTGCCCAAGAAGAAGCATGGATCCGTCAAGGAGTGAAGGCTCGGCGAACCCGGAACGAAGGGCGTGTGCACGCCTTAAAATCTCTGCGCGCAGAACGAGGCAAACGCCGCGAGCGCGTCGGCTCTGCCAAGATCGAGATTCAGGAGGCCGGCTCCTCGGGCCAGAAGGTCATCGAAGCAAAGAACATCACCTTCCGCTACGACGATCCAGCGGGTGACGGAGATCACCCGATTGTCAGCGACTTCACCGCGACCCTCTGGAAAGGGGATAAGATCGGTATCATCGGCCCCAACGGAGCGGGCAAGACGACACTCCTGAAAATGCTACTCGGCAAGCTGGAGCCTACGGAGGGATCCGTGAAGCTGGGCACCAAGCTCCAGGTCGTCTATCTCGATCAACTCCGTGACCAGATCGACGGAGAGAAGAGCCTGGGCCAGAACGTGGCGGGCGATGCTGAGACCGTGACCTTCCAGGGTCGCCCTGTCCATATCCATACCTATCTGAAGGATTTCCTCTTCCCCTCCGATCGTATTCGGATGCCCGCCAAGATGCTCTCCGGCGGTGAGAGAAACCGCCTTCTGCTGGCGCGCCTCTTTCTCCAACCAGCAAATGTACTCGTGCTCGATGAGCCTACCAACGACCTAGATGCCGAGACCCTGGAGCTGCTCGAGGAGCTCCTGGTCGGCTACGAGGGAACGCTCATGGTCGTCTCCCATGACCGCGCCTTCCTAGACAATGTGGTGACCAGCACCTATGTCTTCGAGGGAGAGGGTCGCATCACCGAATACACCGGCGGCTACGAAGACTGGGTTCGCCAGCGCAAGGAGCTTGCGCGCGTGGCCTCCATGCCTATCACTACCGCACCGGTTATCGAATCACCCAAGCCCGGGAAGACAGAGAAAGGACGCAAGTTCCTGAATCGCGAACAGAAGGAACTCGACGAGCTTCCCGCGAAGATCGAGGAACTCGAGGCCAAACAGGCTGAACTTTCCGAACGACTGGCTAATCCGGCTCTCTACCAGAGCAAGGATGGGGAGTTTCAGCGGGTGGAGCAGGAACTCAACTCACTGCACCAACTGATCGCGAAGACAACTGCCCGCTGGGAGGAATTGGAAGCTCTGAAAGCAGAGCTTTTAGGGGGAAATTAATCAGCAAATCAGGAAGATGATGGAAAAGTTCCTGCAGAGTGGCCTTGCACGCCTGTCACCAATCAGATGTTTACAAACTTACACTCTTTCTTGATCCGTTTCTTTTCCTGAGTTCTTGAGTTCCTGATTTATCCATTCCCCTCACAGGCTTTCCTCACAGTCGGAGCGACTTGTTCGCCGAGAATTCGGATGGCGTTTAACGCTTTCTTATGATGGAGCGATCCGGGGCTCATCTGGATCGTGATCCTGTCGATCCCGCCGAGCACCTTATTGTAATGGAGGATCTTCTCCACCCCCTCCTGGGCATCACCGATGATGAGCGCCCCTTCCCCATCGCAGAGAGCATCGAAATGGGAACGTTGGATCGAGGGCCAGCCCCGTTCCTTCCCGAGCTGACCGAACATCCGCTCGTAGCCGGGGAAGTAATCATCACGAGCTTCCTGCGCCGTACCCGCGAAGGAACCAAGGGCATGGATGCCGACCTTGAGCTTCTCGGGCGCATGGCCAGACATAGCGCCGGCCTGACGGTAGAGATCGACCAACGGACGGAAACGATCCGGCTGGCCCCCGATGATTGCGATCATCAGCGGTAGACCGAGGGAACCGGCGCGGATTACTGACTCAGGAGAACCTCCCACACCCACCCAGATGGGAAGTGCATTCTGAAGAGGA
>CAIOJL010000016.1 GCA_903858595.1 uncultured Spartobacteria bacterium
GTGGCGCGGCATCTCGGCACCCGCCATATCTTTGTCGAGAAGGACGGGAATGGCAGCCTTGTGATGCGCCGCTTCGAGATCAAACCCGGTGAGCGCTTTATCGTCGCCGAGGATGTGGTAACCCGCGGCGGCCGTGTCCAGGAAACCATCGACATCGTCCGTGGCCTCGGCGGCGTCGTGGTGGCAGCAGGTTCCATCGTCGATCGTAGTGGTGGCAATCTCCCCGATTTCGGATGTCCCTTTGTCAGTCTGATCCAGATGACCCCGGAGACCTTTCCAGCGGATGCGCTACCCGAGGATCTCATCGGTATTGCAGCCGTGAAGCCGGGAAGCAAGTAGGATGGGGAAAAGGATGAAACTTGAGACCTGAAACCTGAAAGGGTCGAAGTTCATCAAAGGGCTGTTTTTCCTCATACTTCAGGTTTCCAGTTTCAGGTCTCATCCCTCATGTCTTTCTTCTCCCGCTTTGCCACTTCAACCCTTTAACTCTTCAACTTCCGCACCTTTGGTGCGGTTCCTCACCTTCATAAGGTTCTCGCATACGGTTTTTGCGCTACCGTTTGCGCTTGGGGCGATGCTCGTCGCCGCCAACGGGTTTCCGGGTTGGAGGCTGTTCGCTCTTATTCTGCTCTGCATGGTCTTTGCCCGTACGGCGGCGATGACCTTCAACCGCATCGCTGACTGGGAAATCGACAAACGCAATCCCAGAACTGCGGGCCGGCATCAACTTCTTGGCAAGTATGCGGCCATCATGACGTGCCTGATCAGCGCGGCACTCTTTGTCTGCACGACGTTTTTTATCAACCGTCTTTGCTTCCTGCTTTCTCCCGTGGCTCTCGGGATCATCTTTCTCTACTCGCTCACGAAACGTTTCACCCATGCCGCTCAGTTCTTCCTGGGACTTGCCCTCTCGGTCTCGCCTGTCGGCGCTTGGCTCGCCGTGACAGGATCCTTTGCTTGGCCTTCGATCATTCTGGCTGCGGGTGTTCTCTGCTGGGTGGCCGGATTCGATATAATCTATGCAACGCAGGATGTGGAGACGGATCGTCGTGAGGGACTGCACTCGATGGTGGTCTGGCTTGGTGTTCCAGGCGTGCTGCGTTTAGCCGGTTGGCTGCATCTGCTGATGCTGATGGGTTTGATCGGATTCGGTCTCTCGGCCCATCTCGGGAAGATCTATTTTCTAGGGCTGATACCCGTGCCTTTCCTATTGGTCTATGAGCATCGCATTGCACGGACGCTCGATCTCGGAAAGATCAACAAGGCCTTCTTTGAAACCAATGCCGTGATAGGGCTTCTCTTTGTTTTGATCGTTGTGGCCCAGCAAATCTGGAAGTTTTAGCTGAAACTTTAGTCGATCGGTTTTCCGCTCGTGGTTGTTTGCACAGGATCTGGCAAAGCAAGTGCAGACGGAGCAGTTGGAACAGCAGGAGGCTCCGGTAGAGGAGTAGGAGTAACCGCTGTTTGTTGGGGAATCACGGGTGGGCTGGTGGCCGCTGCGATTGCGGATATCGCAATGGGAACAGCCATGGCCGGGGACTGATACTGAGATTGGAGCTGAGTCTGGGGTTCTTCAGTTTGCAGAATGGGCTTCGGAGTCCTAACGGGAATCGCCTTGCGGATCGGAACGGGGAGGGCTCTGCGGATTCTGATCGGGGTTGGTTTAGGTGTGGGTTTGGGTTTGGGCGTCGGCGAAGCGAACGCTATCCCAGTGGGTAGTGGCAATGGCATGATGGGCATCGGTTGCTGGAGCTCATTGCCTAGATCCCTCGTGGCAAGCAGCAGATTCGCATCGTTGGCATTCACATGATACCCGGCTCCGAAAGGAAGTGACCCCTTGAAGTAGGTCGTCCCGTAGGCTGCCTCCAACTCCGCTTCCCTGCGGCGCTTGAAGATGGCAAGCGGATCGGTGTAAACACCGAAAAGCTGGATGCCCCACTCACCGGTTTTGAAATCGCGGTAGGGGATTCCAGAATCATCCTGAAGGATCAGTTTGGAGGTGTTCAACAGGAAGTTCCGGGTCTCGGAAAAGGCATCGAGCGGCAGGAGATAGGAGGCCGCTTTCAGGTAGGAGGCTCCCGGACCAAGATCACCGAGCCATGAGAGGAAGTTGCGGCACTCTTTGCCATTCGAGAGGTCGGCTTTGAAATAATAAAGCGTCTGGGCCGGACCTCCGGGACGGCGATAGATGATCTGCACTCCCGGGGAGCCGAAGGGGCGTATCATCTGGGCTGACTCGACGATGTTTCCGGTGAGGGCCAGCTCCGTAAAGAGGACGGGAAGCACACCCTGAAAGGATCCATTGGCCAACTGTGGCTTCATTTCGCTCGTAATGAAGTAGCCGCAGAAAAGGGAGGTGTGGAGGGCCTCATCCAGATTCTTTAATGCAGCACCGAGCGTCGAAGGATCAAGAGCATCGGGCGGCGGAAGGTCCCCCACGGGCTCCAGGCCCCCGAGAACCATAACGCGGGTATCGGGAAAAAAGGCGTAGGCATTCAGAAAGTCAGGGCCCCCGAAGAGATAGCGGAGCACTCCGCGGCTGGCCGGATCCTGTGACAGATGCTCACGACCCCATTGCTGCATCACATCGTAACGGATTCTTCTGCAGAAGGCCCATTGTTCCTGAAGTTGTTTCTGGTGATCTCGGTACTCGGGTGACTGCTGGAGGGGATAGAGTACGCTTTGCCTCGGCAGGGGAATTCCAGCCAGAAACTCCGCCTGCTCCTGCAACGAAGAGGCATGGAGCAAAGAAACGGCACCCCCCCACAGCAGGAGGAAGAGTACGCTACGACGGATCAGGAAAGACGCCTTGGGAAAAGCCATCGGTGAAGGATGAGAGGGAGCAGCATAAGCACCCCGCCTGCAAGGGCAATCCACGGCTTTGTAATCACCGAGTAAAGCAATCCAGCGCCCGAGCAGACCAGGAACACGATTGGCGGCAGAGGATAGAGGGGGCAGATAAAGGAATGTCGAGGGTCGAGGGTCGAGAGTCGAGGGTTCTCCCGATGACGTTTCCGTCTCAGAACGATCAGGCCGATGACACCCAGCATCAGGCAGAGCAGTAGCGGGATCTGCGCAAAGACAAGGACCGTTTCAAAGGAGTCAAAGGCAATCAGTCCCATGACCAGCGCCAATTGCAGTAGGATCGCCCTGACCGGAATGTTATCGCGGGTCTTCGCGAGTGCGGCAAAGAACGGGTAATCCGCCCCGACGCGCTGGGTCACCCGGGGGCCTGTCCAGATCATGGCACTGATCGACGCAAGGAGGCCGAGAGCAATGATGCCCGACATGATCCGTCCGCCTACGGGGCCGATCAGATGATTAGCCGACACGCTCCCCACATTCAACACACCGCGCAGTTCATTCTCCGGGGCCGACGTGAGGAAGACGGCGTTGAGCACAACATAGAAGAGAGTCACTGCCAGGGTGCCGATCACAAGCGAGAGACCTACAGTCCGTCGGGGGCTCTTCACCTCGCCGGCAAGATAGGTCACGGCATTCCAACCCGAGTAGGCATAGAGGACAAAGAGCAGTGCGATTCCCGCGTTTGGTCGGGTTAGTTCCCCCAGAGAAGCTGGCTGTGGCAGCAGGAGCTTCAAGCAATCGGGATGGAGAAACGCACTTCCGAATCCGATCGCTATAAAGAGGCCGATTAGCAGGAACTTGATGCCGGTCATTCCATTCTGGAGCAGCGAGCTTGTTCTGAGCGATCTAAGATGAACGAGCGAGATCAGCA
>CAIOJL010000017.1 GCA_903858595.1 uncultured Spartobacteria bacterium
ATCGAGGATGGCATCCGCGGAATGGCCTTCATCGAGGCCGCGGTTGAAAGCTCGAAAAACAACGCCCGCTGGACATCTCTCAACGGGTGAGCTCAGGCCGATTTTGAAGATGCTCAATAGCGCTTAGGAATTCGAAACAGGCTGGCGCATTGATCACCGGAGGAGTCGCTTACCCTCAGGCTCATGATCTGCTGCCCTGGATGCTTCCGTGATCACGGTCGAGGAACCAAAAAAAGAGTCTAGCAAAATAGATTCTCACTAGTCAGATTCCAATCCATTCATGCATCAGTGGAATACTCATGCCCAGTGGATCGCAACACCTGGGGTAGATCTCGGAAGTTGGTATGGAGCGACTTTACCCGCCCCCTATTTTCGCCGAGTCTTCTGGTGCGAGGCAGGAGGCAAGGCTCTCATCCGCATCTGCGGGCTGGGTTATTACGAATTGTATTTGAACGGAGAACGGGTCGGAGAGCAGGTGCTCGACCCTGTCGTGACTCAATACGACAAGCGCGTGCTTTACGTTACGCATGACATCACGCACCAATTACGCGCTGGCGTCAACACGATCGGGGTCATCCTGGGTAACGGCTGGTACAACTGCCATACACCGGACACCTGGCATTTCGACAAGGCCTCCTGGCGCGACTACCCTAAACTGTTCTTGGAACTGGAACGCGACGGCGAGGTTGTCCTCGTCTCGAATACCGAGTGGAAGACCGCTCCGGGTCCGATAATTTTCGATGGACTGCGCAACGGCGAGCATTACGATGCCCGCCTCGAGTTGGAGGGTTGGTTGGAGGCCGGCTATGACGACTCCGCCTGGAAGTCGGCAGGCCCAGTGGCTGGTCCCGGCGGTATCCTTGAGCCGCAACTCATGCCCCCCTGCAAGGTAATGCGCACACTTCCTGCGGCAGACTCCTGGATTCTGCCGTCGGGCGAGACCGTCTACGACATCGGCCAGAACATCACCGGATGGGCGCGGATCGGGGTCTCCGGCCCACGCGGAGCGGAGGTAACCATCCGGTACGGCGAGAGGCTCAAGGACCGCTCGCTGGATCAGGAGCACATCGCTCTTTTCATCAAGGGTGGCGACTGCCAGACCGACCGCTACATCCTGAAAGGAGGTGGTAAAATTGAAATTTGGGAACCGCGCTTCACCTACCATGGGTTCCAGTACATCTCCATCAGTGGCGATGTGAAGATTCATTCGGTCGAAGGGCGGGTGGTTCACACGGCTTTTCCCCAGATCGGCCAGTTTTCCTGTTCCGATCCGACGCTCGAGAAGCTTCAGGCCAATACCGTGTGGTCATACATCGGGAATTTCGTGGGGATCCCTTCCGACTGCCCGCATCGGGAGAAGAACGGATGGACCGGTGACGCGCTGCTGGCTGCCGAGACCGGATTATTCAACTTTGCCGCGGGCTCATCATACGCACAGTGGGTCGGGAGCATCGCCGATGCCCAGCGTCCCAGTGGACAGCTTCCAGGTATCGTTCCCACGGCAGGGTGGGGATACAACTGGGGCTCGGGGCCGGCCTGGGACAGTGCCCTGATCCTCATTCCATGGTATGTCTACCTCTTCACCGGCGATACCTCGGCCATCCGTTCCAATTATGGCGCGATGAAGAAGTATCTCGGCTTCTGTGCCTCGTTGGCCGTGGATAATATCCTTTCATTTGGTCTCGGCGACTGGAGTCACTTTGACGGCTCCCGAATGGCGGAGACGGCCATTACTTCCACCGGGTACTACTACATCGACGCCCTGACCCTCGCGCGCTTCGCCCAGATCCTCGGTTATGAAGAGGATCAGCTTCGCTTTGAGCGGCTTGCAGCCGACATCAAACGTGCCTTCAACACACGCTTCTATCGCGGCGATGGAATCTACTCCAAAGGCGAGCCGACCGCCTTGGCTTGCGCCCTGCATCAGGGGTTGGTGGAGGATTCCGAGCGTGCGGTGGTGGCCTGCCGACTCGCGGAAATCGTCCAGGCCAACAGCTGCAAGGCCGACTTCGGTATCCTCGGGGCCAAGTACGTCCCCCGGGCGCTTGCGGAGAATGGTTATGCATCCGTCGCGCTCCGCATGCTTACCCAGCCTGAATATCCTGGCTGGGCACACTGGCTCCGGCAGGGCGCTAGCACCCTTTGGGAATCCTGGAGCGGGAATGCGTCACGCAACCATATCATGTTCGGCGACATTTCTGCCTGGATGTACCAATATCTTGCCGGCATAACTCCCGATCCGGAACAGCCGGGGTTCAAGCACACAATCCTCGCTCCACAGCCAGTGGCCGGCCTGACTTGGGCCCGAGCAGAACACAAAAGCCCGCAGGGCCGCCTTGCCTCTTCCTGGCAGATCCGGGATGACCGGTTCCACTGGGATGTGGAGATTCCCGCAGACTGTACCGGCACGGTCATTCTCCCGGGGGGCGCACAGCAGGCGGTCGGCGCGGGCGCGCACCACTTCGAGTGCCCGTGGGTCGGGCAGAAGATTCCGTGAGATTGAATCATGCGCGTAACCGAGTTGACCTGTAATTATTCTGTGAACCCATTGGGTGTGGAGACGCCGGAACCCCGGCTCGCTTGGCGGATTGACTCACCGGCGCGCGGTGTGCGGCAGGCGGCATATCGGGTGCTTGTCGCCAGTACCCCTGAACAGTTGGCGGGGAACGGCAGCGATCTGTGGGACAGCGGTGTCGTTGCATCCGACCAATCCGTGCAGCTTCGCTATGCGGGAAAATCGCTACGCTCCCGCCAACGCTGCCACTGGAAGGTGTGGGTGGCAACCGTGGATGCCACCAGGCAGACGAACGAAGCGTGGAGCGAACCCGCCGTTTGGGAGATGGGGCTGCGACAGGAACGCGACTGGACCGCGAAGTGGATTGCCGGCAAGAAATCGCACCCGGCCGAGACGACGGTGGAGCCGGCCCCGCTGCTGCGCCGCGTCTTCCGGGTGGCCAAGCCGGTCGCATCCGCGCGGCTGTACATCATCGGGCTGGGGTACTACGAGGCGTATTTCAATGGGACGAAGGCCGGCGACGAGGTGCTGGCGCCAAGCGTCACCTGCTACGACAAGAGCGTACATTATCAGACGCTTGACGTGACCTCCCTGATCCGGAAAGGCGGGAATGCACTCGGCGTGGTGCTGGGGAATGGGTGGTACAACGCCTCCACCGCCTTCGTCTGCAACTACAGCGAGGCCGCCTGGCGCGACCAGGCCAAGCTCCTGGCACAACTGGAGATCCGCTACCAGGACGGATCAATGCAGACGATCGCTTCCGACCGCTCCTGGCGCGTCGGCACCGGCCCCATCGTGTTCGACGGGCTGCGCAACGGCGAGTTTTACGATGCACGCTTGGAGCGGGAGGGCTGGGCTGCTCCCGGATTCGACGATTCCGCCTGGACGACGGCGGTGATCGTGCCCGGCCCAGGCGGTCGGTTGCGGTCGCAGCAGCATCCGCCCATCCGCGTTACCCAGACACTGCGGCCGGCAGCGGTCCAGGAGGTCAAGCCCGGCATCTGGGTTTATGACCTGGGCCAGAACATCAGCGGCTGGGGGCGATTGAAAGTCTCCGGTCCGGCCGGGACCGAAGTGACGCTGCGGTACGCGGAAAAACTCACAGTCGAGGGCGACCTTGACCAGTCCAACATCAACATGTTCATCAAGACGGGCGAATGCCAGATGGACCAGTATATCTTGAAGGGGCATGGGATGGAAGTCTGGGAGCCGCGCTTCACCTATCACGGGTTTCAGTACATTCAGGTGACCGGGTTTCCGGGCACGCCGACGCTGGATAATCTCGAGGGGCGCGTGCTGCATACCGATCTTGCCACCCGTGGCGAATTCTCTTGCAGCCACGAGCTGCTCAATAAAATTCAAACCTGCGCGCGCTGGTCCACGCTGGGGAACTATCACGGATTTCCGACCGACTGCCCGCAACGGGAGAAGAACGGCTGGACCGGTGACGCCTCGATCTCGGCGGAACAGGTGCTGCTAAACTTCGACCCGCGCTCGGCCTATCACAAGTGGCTGGGCGACCTGAGGGACGCGCAGCGTCCCTCGGGACAGTTGCCCGGGATCGTGCCGACCGGTGGGTGGGGGTACAACTGGGGCAGCGGACCGGCCTGGGACAGCGCGTCCATTCTGATCCCTTGGTATCTGTACCTATACGAGGGCGACACGGCAATTCTGGAAACGCATTATGAAAGCATGAAGCGCTATCTGGACTACATGCTGACGATGACCACCGATTACACGGTCGACTACGGCTTGGGGGATTGGGCGGCACCCAACGTGGAGTCGGAAAAGCCCGGCTGCCCCAATGCGGTCACCGATACGGCGTACTTCTTCGTCCACGCCGACGTGCTGCGGCAGACGGCGGAACTGCTCGGCAAGAAAGCCGACGCGCGTCGGTTTGCGGCACTGGCCGGCAAAGTCCGCCAGGCATTTCGAAAGCATTTCATCAGTTTCAAAAAAGCCTCCGTAACCGGAGGCAACCAGACTGCGGTGGCCTGCGCGTTGTACCAGGGGTTGCTCGACGCGCCCGAGAAGCCGGCCTTTTTGGCGACATTGGCGCAGCACGTCGAAGAGCGCCGGCGTCATATCGATTGTGGCATCCTGGGCGCCAAATATGTTCTGCATGCGCTGACCGATCTTGGCCGTGTCGATCTGGCGTTTGCGATCGCGACGCAGGAGGATTTCCCGGGCTGGGGGCATTGGATCCGTCAGGGTGCGACGACGCTCTGGGAGGGCTGGGACGGTTCCGGTTCACGCAATCACCACATGTTCAGCGATATCAGCGCCTGGTTCTACAAAGGGCTGGCCGGCATCCATCCCGATCCCGCACAACCCGGTTTCAAGCACGCGATCATCCGTCCGAATCCGGTGGAGGGGCTGGACTGGGTGAAAGCCTGGCATGAGTCGCTGTACGGTCGCATCGAAGTTGCGTGGCGGCGCAGCAGTTGGCAATTCGCGCTCGACGTTACCATTCCGGCAAACAGTACGGCGACGGTCGAACTGCCCCGGGGCGCGAGTGCGGTGACTGTTGACGGCCAGCCCGTGGCGACATATTCCGGAACCGAAACCATGGACGCACGCAATGGACGCACTACATTTCAGGTTGGGTCCGGTTGCCACCAGTTTGCGTGCACGATGGTTTGAGAATGGGTATCAGACCCGCAAACGACACCGCCCCGGCGGAGCGTGTCTTCCGCTACCGGGAAGAATCATCCGCACTTCGGCTTTAACTAAGATCCTCCCCTCATCGGCCCCTGGTGCCACGGAAAGACCACGGCCTAGGTGTTCTAACCGCTGGAAGTTATTGTTCCGGGAGCGGATTGATATCTACAACGATAAGAGCCGTTCATTGCCCAGCTCAGCGGCCGGCGAATACAGCGGGAAGTTTCTTCTAGAGCATTTCAGACAAGGCTATAGCCACAAGAGGCGAAGTAATACCATTTACATGGCTATACTGGTATAAAGGTCACGTAGGAAGAGTTTGCTTAAGATAGGAGCCAGTTGTGTCCGATCAGACGGAAGACGCGGCTTGCATCATTCTAGTACTCTTGGAGGGTTGAGGTGATGGTTTGCTGAGCTTCTTCGAGAGAGTCGAAGAGTTTGTTGCAGAGAGCGTCTTTGACGATGTC
>CAIOJL010000018.1 GCA_903858595.1 uncultured Spartobacteria bacterium
ACGATCGGGGGGAGAGGTTGCATCCTTTGCAACCCTTCATCTTCGGATGGAGAAGGAAACGGGTAGGTACCGAAGTGGCCAAACGGGGCGGACTGTAAATCCGCTGGCTCTGCCTTCAGAGGTTCGAATCCTCTCCTGCCCAGTCTTCTTTCAGTAAGGCAGAAAGAGGCACCAGGGGTGATTTACCCTCTTTTTTCTCAGATTCCTCCCGCAACATCTCTTACCCCGGAAGACTGAGCCTAACCAGTCGCCGGAGCCAACCCGCACGCTAAGAAAACTTCTTCAAGCGATTCTCAATTCTTTCAAAGAAGACCCATCTCCTTCATCTGGGATGGGTTTTCTTTGCCTTGCTCCAGACTCGTTCACTCTGAGGAGGTTCCAGAGGGATTGATACCAATCACAGGAAGAAATGGTACTCTAGCGGCGAAGGAGTTTTGGTGAGTGGCGCGGAGGAAGAGTGATGGTTACCTTCAGGAACCAGAGCGATGACGACAAATGCTACACGCCAAAAAAACCAGCCATAGAGTGTCGTTTCTGATGGTGATTGGTATGAGAACTTGGGAAGGGATCTAGCGGCCAGAGTTCAAGGTCACAGATCGTCTTGAAGCGCCTCTCAAAATTCAAATCCCTCACATCCATTTTGGGTCGCAAGTTACTCATCTTGAAATATTAACAAATACCAATAACCCTCTCAATCGGACACTAGAGTTTCGCGGCGAAAGAATACTTTTGAGCCATCGGCAAACAAGGGATAGAAAAGCAGCGAATACCCCGACCTCAGAAACCAAAAAACAAACCCCACTCTTCCATGATTTACGAAATCTCCGGCACCATCATGCAGACGGTCGCAATCGATCTTGAACCTGGTGTGACGGTCTACAGTCAGACAAACACGATGGCCTGGATGAATGATGCCATCTCCATGGACACCCATACCGGCGGCGGTTTTTTTTGCCGGACTGAAACGGACATTCGGAGGAGGCTCCTTTTTCGTGACCGACTTTACGGCGACAGGAAAGGGTCATGTTGCCTTTGCTCCACGATTTCCCGGCACAATCATTGCCAAGGAACTGAGGGAAGGAGAGTCGCTGATCTGTCGAAAAGAAACATTCCTCGTCGCCCAAAAAATAGTGACTCTCGTACTCGCATGGCAGAAGCGCATCGGCTCCGGTTTTTTTCGGTGGGAATGGCATCCTGCTGCAAAAGTTAACAGGATCGGGTATCGTCTGGCTCGACCTCACCGGCGAATTGATCGAGCGCACATTGGCACCTGGAGAGCGTCTGCTGGTTCATGCCGGTCATGTTGGGCATCTTTGAGCCAAGTGTCGGTTTTGATATTCAGATGGTCAGGGGCTTTAAGAATCTCCTCTTCGGCGGTGAAGGACTCTTTTTAGCGACATTGACGGGGCCCGGTCGCATCAGGCTGCAAAGCATGCCGATCATGAATCTGGCTGAGGAGCTCGCTCGGTATCTCCCCAGCGGAGGTAATGATAACGGTGCCAACTCCGGCTCTGGAATGCTTGCCACGGGTGCCGCCGTTGGTGCTGTGGGAGGCTTGCTGGGAAGCCTGTTGAGTGGGAACGATCAGCAACAATAGAGCATGTTCTAATATATCTGTCGTTTGGGAATAGTGGTAGAAGGGGTGGATGAAGAGCTATAGCGATGATCTAAGGAAGAGAGTCATAGCATTGAGGAGCAAGGGGCATACGGGAGCAGAGGAGGCGATCTTGTTCTCTCTCTC
>CAIOJL010000019.1 GCA_903858595.1 uncultured Spartobacteria bacterium
CCTCGACGCCACTTCACCTCAGGAGTGTTCTAACTACTTCGATGCCTCAGGTTATGTTTACACCTAATTCAAAAACGCTCTAAGGGCCGACTATTTTAGAATAACGCATCATTCTATTACATTAATGAAAGACGTGCTTTTTGGGCGGGCATCTTCATCTCCACCCCGTCAAATAGCAGCGAGCAATTGTCATTGCGCCAGTATTTTCTGCCTTCAGATTACTCTTTGAACCGAATGAGCGAACGGACCTCGAGAGGTGCGAGTTGATCCCGGCCACCAAGACCCTCCAGCTCCACGACGAAAAGCGTTCTCAAGACATTCGCCCCGAGTTGCCGTAGCAGGTGAAGCGCCGCACGTGCCGTTCCCCCGGTGGCTAGCAGGTCATCCACGAGGATGACGGGTTCACCCGGAAGGATGCTGTCGCAGTGGATCTCGAATTCGGCGGATCCGTATTCGAGATCGTAGGCATGGGAGATGGTGCGGAAGGGGAGCTTTCCCTTCTTGCGAACGGGAACGAATCCCGCTCCGATCCTGTAGGCCAGGGCGGCACCGAAGATGAAGCCGCGCGCATCGAGGCCGACCACTTTGACAGGCGCAAGATCCGCGCACTCTGCGGCAAGGAGATCGATTGCGGCGTGAAAAAGCGATGCGCTTTCGAGCACGGGTGAGATGTCGCGGAACAGGATGCCCGGCTTCGGAAAGTCGGGGATCGAGCGGATCGCGCTTCGGAGATCGTCGGCTTGCATTCGCAGGTTGATAGGGAATTCCTAGTCCCCGAAACTGATTCCCAAGGCGCGGGCTGTCCCCACGAGTTGGCAGTCCGGAGAAACCTTTTTCAGATGATGAACAGCCTCAGCGATCGGAACGTCGAGCACCTCGTAATTCTGGTAACTCACCATGGCCCCAAAACGTTCCTCCCGGGCTAGCTGGACAGCCTTCACTCCGAAGCTAATGCCTAGGATGCGATCCAGTGTCGTGGGATCGCCACCACGCTGCAGATGGCCGAGCACGCAGACGCGGGTCTCCTTTTTACTGCGCGCCTCGACTTCCTGGGCAAGCATTTCCCCGATACCGCCGAGTCTCCATTCGCCGCTGGCGGACTGCTTGCGAAACTGCTGGCCATGAGAGGTGCGCGCCCCTTCGGCCACCACGATCATGGTACTCTTGAATCCCGCTTCATCGCGTTTCTGGACCACCTCGGCGACTTTCTCCAGAGAGAAGGGGATCTCCGGGATCAGGATGACGTCGGCGGCTCCCGCGAGGCCTCCCCAGAGAGCGATCCATCCGGCATGGCGCCCCATCACCTGGACGACGATGGCACGCTTGTGGCTAGCTGCCGTAGTGTGAAGTCGGTCGAGCGCGTCGGTGACGCAAGCCACGGCGGAGTCGAAGCCGAAGGTCATCGCCGTGGCCTCGAGATCGTTGTCGATCGTTTTTGGCACGCCGATCATAGGGAAGCCGGCGCGGTAGAGCTGCAAGGCCGTGCTCATCGAGCCGTCCCCACCGATGGCAATGATGGCCGAGAGATCCAGCTCGCGGCAGGTCTTGGAAGCCTTGGCGATCACCTCCTCGGGAATCATCGAACGCTCGCCCCCGGCAATCTTGGAAGTGAAATGTCCCTTGTTGGTGGTACCGAGGATCGTTCCACCCACCTGCATGATTCCGGCTGTGTTCTCGCGATTCAGCACCATGGTATCTCCCCCTTCGACCAGCATCCCCTCGAAGCCGTCACGGAAACCGAGAACCTCCCAGCCCAACTCCGTGGCTGCGCAATAGACTCCGCGCAGGACCGCGTTCAGGCCGGGACAGTCGCCCCCGCTGGTGAGGACGCCGATGCGTTTGGGGGACATCGGCGTTAGAGGCAGTTGGAAGACTTGGCCGGACGGCCCTTAACGGCCCAGTCGTTGTAGAGTGCCCAGCCGTGCTGGATAAGGCCCAGCCCTTCCTGCTCGCGATTCGTCCCACCCAGCAGAACGACGATAATACGGCGGGGAGTCGTCAGGATGGTGTCACCCTGATGAACCACGTCGGGTGTATGCTCGGAAGTCAAGATGATGCAGTCGCCGGCACTCGAGGTGCGGCCGGTCTTCACCCCGTCGATGTGGTCGGTGCCGAGCAGCTTGTTGGTGTTGGTGATCTGAAAGGCGAGATTTGTTGCACCGCGCTGGATATGGATCTCACGTGAGGTCTGGGAGACATAGAACGCGAGACCCGATTTGGAATAGCCATAGCGGGTGAGCCTCGCCAGATCCGCAGCGGTGGAGTAGGGACGAGCTTGGCCCTCGGGTGTATCCAGACCGTGGGGATTCAGGAAGAGGGTGTGCCGCATCCCGAGCTGACGGGCGAGTGCATTCATGTTGGCCACCGTATTGCCCACGGGATCAAGGCCGGTGGGATTAGGCAGGTTACGTCCGATATGATCGGCCAGCGTGACGGCCGCCACGTTGTCGGAGGCCAGTAGGCAGCAATAGAGTAGATCGCGGAGCGTCAGTACATCTCCGGCCTGGAGACCGAGAGGATTGATTCCGCCGGTGGAAGTGATGGCCTGCTCGGGAACAATGGCGGTTTCATCCAGGTTCCCTTTCTTGATCTGGGACCAGTCGATGGTCACCATCGCAAGCGCCAGTTTCGTCAGGCTGGCGGTGGGCAGCTTCCTGTTCTCACCGATATCCTCAAGAACCCTGCCTGTCTGATTATCCACAATAATCGAGCTCTCGGCGTTGAGAACGCCGACCATCATGGCCATGAGAAGAATAAGTCGTAGCGCTTGCATGAAGTAAGAACTGTAGCAGGTCAGAGAAATTTTCAAACCCCGATGTCATGCGTTTTCCTAGGAGATCTAAGTCCCACGGGTGTTGCCGAAGAGCTCAATGTGAATTCGCGGCGCAAAACGGAATCCATGTTCGAGACACATCTCGGCAAGCAATGGCCCTTTCTGACGCAGGGTCTCGACATCGGTTCCTTCGGGCATGAGCAGGACACGATCCCGAGTGAATCCGGGAACAGCGCCCACCTCATTGAGCAACTCCTCGATTTCCGGGAGATCCTCGACTTGAGAAACAACGAACTTCAGCTGGCACGAACCGGCCTCCAACCACTTGCGGATCACATCCGGCTGGAGTCTGGTCTTCTCATGGCGCTCTTTCCAAGGACCGGCGACTTCCGCATCAGGAGTGGAGTTAGCAAGCTTGGGACTCAAAGAGCCTAAATCAAACACCACTCCCATTCCGTCGACATCGGGAGGAATTGTCGCCGCAGTCTCAATTGTGATGTGCTTACCCTCAGCGCGGAGTGCAGCGGCCAGCTCCCGGATGCCCGCCGCCACCATCGGCTCCCCGCCAGTGAGCACGACATGCTGGCAGTCATAGCCTCGAACCTGCCGAAGGATCTCCTCCAAGCTCATCTCCTCACCCTCGGGATTCCACGAGGCATACGGGGTATCACACCAGCGGCAGCGCAGGTTGCAGCCCGATGTGCGGATGAAGACGGAGGGTACACCCAGCAGCAAGCCTTCTCCCTGGATCGAGTGAAAGATCTCCGAGATTCTCATAGATACGAGGGTTTTGGCGGAAGCGGTTCCGTGGAAGCATAAACTGTCGGATCCGGAATTCCGGCCAGCAGGAAAGCCTCGCGTCGTTCGACGCAGGTGCCACAGGTGCCGCAGTGCACCTCATTGCCCTTGTAGCAGGACCAGGTATGGGAGAAGTCGACACCGAGCTCCGCTCCCCGCCGGACGATCGCCGCCTTGTTCATGGCGATGAAGGGCCTGAGCAGCTCAATCCGTGCATAGGTTCCCTCGCGGATCGCCCGTGCCATAGGCTCCATGAACGACTCCCGGCAATCAGGGTAGATGGCATGGTCCCCGGAATGGGCCGCAATGACGACACCCTCCGCTCCCCGACTCTCGGCAAATCCGGCGGCGATCGCGAGCATGATGCCGTTGCGAAAAGGGACGACCGTACTCTTCATCGATTCCTCCTCGTAGTGGCCGTCCGGAATAGTTCCTCCGCTACTCAGAAGATCGGACCGGAATTCCCCTGCGACGAATCCGAGCGGTGCGATGCTATGAGAAATGCCGAGCAGGTTGCATTGCCACGCAGCCATTGGCAGCTCACGGGCGTGATGTT
This sequence comes from uncultured Spartobacteria bacterium, assembly GCA_903858595.1. Taxonomy (GTDB): domain Bacteria; phylum Verrucomicrobiota; class Verrucomicrobiia; order Chthoniobacterales; family UBA6821; genus UBA6821. Next base: position 4,128 of record CAIOJL010000019.1, read on the forward strand.
TCGCCTCGTAGTCAAAACTGAGCGCAGCTATCACCTCGCAAGCGCGAAGCGCATCATGCAGGGACGTGACGGAATCAATCCCGCCGCTCAGCAGAACGACGACTTTCACCGGCGCCCTGTCTTGGCTTTCCTTTCCTCGTAGCTTGCCTCGACACGGATGCCGATGCCGCCCCGCGGAAAGAAATCCCCGATCACCTTGGCCCGACGTGGCGAGATCGCCTGGACGATGTCATCCAAGATCCTGTTAGTGATTCCTTCAGCAAAGACCGCCTGGTTGCGGTAGGCGCCGAGGTACTGCTTGAGCGATTTGCTCTCGATACAGCGACGATCAGGAGTGTAGCGGATGATGATCTCGGCAAAATCGGGCTGGCCTGTGACAGGACAATGGGAGGTGAATTCCTGAGTGGAGAACGTCACCTCGTAATCCCGCTTGGAAGGGCTTTCAAAGGTTTCCAGAACGGCCTCCTCAGGTGAGGAGAGCTGCCGGAGAGGGCCGCCACCCAGAAGGGTCAGGTTCCGTGTGTCCGACTGTGGTTTGGATTCTTTTTTTTCCATCACATGATGTTTTCCGAGCAGGCATCATCCGCCAAGCCAGAAGTAAAAGAGTCACACGAAAAGGAGCCGTTCCTTTGCATGGTGATCCCCGTGGTGTATTAAGGATGGGATGCTTCCCTCCCGTCACAAAAAACTCCATCTTTTCTGGATTACCCCCCTGGTGCTGATCGCGTGTTGTGCCGGGATCGGAATAGTCATGCTGTTCCGCTGGGTTCAGAGCGATGAATGCCGTGCCCTGATCGAAAAGAAAACCACCGACCAGCTTCACGTCAAAGTCAAGTTGACCCCCCTCCAGCTGGGATGGACAAGCCTCTCCTCCGAGAGCCTCCGGGCTATTGGATCCGCAGAGACCACGCTGAAGAGTATCGAGTCGAGCGGCCTGCGCGCACGACTACGTCTTTCGGCTCTTCTTCAGGGAAGCATGGTTGTTGAGGAAATTTCCCTAGCCCGGATGGTGATCCATCTCGGTGCTGTCACGGGGGTCAAAAGCGTGCCTGTAAGCACGCTTCCGGAGCGGGCCGACTCACTTCCAAATTGGCTCCCCTTGCAGTTTGTGGTCGAGAGGATCCGAAGCACCTCTGCCGATGTGCTGATCGAGCAACCGAATGGTGGATCGATCAACATTCTGGGAACCAGCTTGGAATCGGTGCCGGAGGGAAAGCAGATTCGCTTTGATGCCCATGGAGGGCGATTGGTCAGCGCGCGCTTTCCTGATCTGAGCATCGCAATCGACACGATACGATGCCGGCTCTCCGGCCAAGGACTCGATCTCACCGGTGCGGATCTCTCCTTTCACAACGGGGGTGCTCTCCGCTTGGAGGGGAGCTTTCCAAGCAATGAAAGCGAGTCACGGCTGAAAGGGCATTGGGAGCAGGTGGAGCTGGTCTCCCTGATGCCGGCGCTGACAGGCAAGGTGCTAGGGACGCTGGAAGGCAACGGCGAGGCGGCATGGGATCATGACGGGATGCACGCCCTCACTGGCACTATCAGCGCGCATGATGTCACCCTGTCGGATATTCCGGCATTGGAGAAGTTGGCGCTCTTCACGGGCATCGATCAATTCCGTCACCTTCCGGTCCAAGACGCCCATGCTACCTATGCAGGAGGCGCAGAGAAGACCATCTGGCACGACGTGGTAATTGAATCCAGGGGTCTGCTGAAGCTCACGGGGGAGGCAGAAGTGGGCAAGGAAGGATCTCTTCGGGGATCTTTTCAGGTTGGCATCACAAAGGGTGTCGTCGACATCATTCCCTTTGCTCGCGAGATCCTCGGTCTGAACGAACACGATGGCTATCTTTGGACACCAATGATTCTGGGCGGGAGTCTTTCCCATCCGAAAGAAGATCTCTCGGCACGCCTTACGACGGCTGTAACGGCGCACGCCGAAGGTCTCCTCAAGGAGGGTATCCAGGAGGGAATGAAGGTGCTTGGCAAGGCTCAGGGCTTGCTTCCCTCAGCAACCAATATCCCGTCGACGAACGACGTCAAAACGCTCGAACAGGGCGCTGGGAAAGTTTTCGATACGCTCGGCGGTTTTCTCAAATAGGGATGCCGCTGCCATGCGCCGGTCCCGGTGTTTTGAGTAGCCTCAAGGCTTCAGCTAAAGACTTTTCAGGATCGGAAAAAAGACTCAGGTTCAGCTTCGGAAAGTCATGCTGATGGCCGAACCAGGTCATCTGCCGCTTGGCATAGCGCCGAGTTGACGCGCTGATGGCTTCGATCGCCTCTTTCTGAGTGATCTCATTCCGTAGGAGTGAGCGGATCTCACGGAGACCGAGTGTCATCGAGGCCGTTGGCCCGACATGCTGTTCGGGTAGAGCAGCCACTTCAGCCTCCACGCCTTGATGAAACATCGTCCGCACATTGGCCTCGATCTGGGCGTTCAACTCTTCCCGATCACGTGTGAGAAGAAGGGTCCAGATTCCCACACCCTGGGGTGTTGACGTGAAGCCTTGCGATTCCTTTCGCGAGGCGGCTAGCGGCTTGCCCGTTAGCAACACGATTTCCAGAGCTCTTTCAACACGCCGGCGGTTCACCAGGTCGATCATCCCCACGGCGGCAGGATCGAGTGCCTGAAGTCTTTCGACCAGTTCCGGCAACAGGAGGGTCTGTAGTTCCGCGCGCAGGAAAGGGTCGCCTGGCGGAAGCTCCTGAAGCCCACCAAGTAGCGCCTTGAAATAAAGTCCTGTTCCGCCAACCACGATTGGCCGTTTACCCCGGGCGGCGATATCTCGGATGATGGGTAGCGCCTCACGCAGATAGCGTCCCGCGTCATAAGCCTCTGCCGGATCGACTGATCCGATGAGATGATGGGGAATCCGCCCGCACGCGGCCGACGATGGCTGCGCTGTCAGGATAGGGAGACCTGCATAGATCTGGAACGCGTCAGCGACGACGATCTCACCGTGAAGGTCTCCGGCAAGCCGGAGGGAGAGATCGGTTTTGCCGGCCCCAGTGGGGCCGGCAATAAGAATTGTTTCCGCAGGAAGCACGGAAACGGGAACCGATAGTAGAACCGAAAAAGCAACTAGGCCGCTGCGGCCTCGGACTCCGTGGAAGCTTCCGAAGCTCCCACCGTATCGCGGCGCTCGGACCGTTCACTGCGGCTCTCGGCTACGGCCTTGGCGCCGCTAACCACGAGCTTGCGGCCCATGTATTCCTTGTCGTGAAGCTCATCGACTGCGCGCTTGGCCTCCTCGACGGAAGAAAGCGTGACGAATCCGAATCCCTTGGAGCGTTGTGTCTCGCGGTTACAGACAACCTCGACGTTCTGGACCGATCCAACGCCGCTGAAGAGCTCCATCAGGTCGCTCTCACTCGCGTCGAAAGAGAGGTTGCCTACATAGACTCGGGGCGTTGTCACTTCAATGCGTTCTGGCTTCCTGGACTGGCGGGGAGATGAACTTTCCCGGCGCTCCGAATGCTCGCTACGGGGAGTGCGTTGGGGTTTTCCGGAGGCCAGAGACTTTTTTTTGCCACCGAGTCCGAGGATGGAGAGGAGCTTGGCAAGGAAGCCTTGCTTCTTGGCTGGCTGCTGCTCGCGGCGCGGCCGGTCTTCGCTCCGGAAAGTGCCTTGGGAGCGACCTTGGGATCCTGAGGAACGACGGCGACCGCCACCACCGCCACTGCGGGAACGGCCATTGCTAGGGGAATAATTTGAGGACATAATATGTGTTGTGTTAAGGTATCCCCACGATTCGCGGCACGGGACACGGGGCCGGTGTGGACGGGGATCAGGACTAGGTATGTTTATCGTTACGTTGTGTGTTGGTGCCCGTGCGACTCGCCGTGTGCGGTCTCCTGTGTGTCCCGTCCCTGGAATCTTGCGAAAAGGGGCGTGGCGGAGGCTGCTTTGGCTTTCAATGCCGGGGTAGGTAGCGGAATCCGCACCACCTTGCGACGGTCGCCGATATCGGGCGACTCTCTCTCTCGCATCGAACTGCCGGCGAGACAAGGCAAATCGGTTTTGCCTCTTCACTACCGCGCGAGCAGGTGAGAGATTATCTGGGGAGCCGCAGAAAAAAGTTCTGCGCCTCCCCCTCTGCGCGCAGATCACGGCCCATAAGAGATTTCATGGCGTCCGCCGGAGTTTTCAGTCCCTGGAGAAGGGCTGTGACCTCATCGATGATCGGAGTTTCCACGGAGTGACGCCGGGCTGCTGCCTGGGCGCTTAGCGTTGTAGGGATTCCTTCCGCCACCATGCTGCTCATGGAGGTGATGATCGACTCGAGTGACTCCCCCTGGCCGAGACGGAATCCCACCTGATGATTGCGGCTGCGAGGGCTGAAGCAGGTGACCATGAGGTCGCCGATGCCGCTCAGTCCACCAAAGGTCTCACGGCTTCCTCCCATCGCAATGCCTAGCCGGGTCATCTCGGTAAGCGATCGGGTAACCAGGCCCGCCCGTGCGTTTTCACCCAGACCGAGGCCGTCGGAGACGCCGGCGGCGATCGCGAAGATATTTTTGAGTGCCCCGCCGAGCTGGATACCCCGGATATCACCGCTCGTGTAGGCGCGGAAACTCGTCCCGGAGAATAGCGTCTGTGTCATGGTCAGAGCCTGCGCATCATCACAGCCGATGACTCCTGCCGCCGGAATGCCACGGGCGATCTCACCCGCCAGATTCGGCCCGGAGAGAACGGCGATCGTGGTAGAGGGCATCTGCTTGGCGATGACCTCACTCATCAGTAGGCCCCGCTCTTGTTCGATTCCCTTGGTGCAGGAGACAAGGATGGGCCTGTGGTCTCCGCATAATTCAGCGAGTTGCGAGGCGATCGCGTCCAGGTATCTCGAGGGAATGGCCAAAAAGAGAATTTCGGACTGCGCTGCCGCCGAAAGATCCGCTGTGGGCCTGATAGTGAAGGGCAACACCACCCCTGGGAGATATTTTGTATTGATTCCCTCACGGACCATGTTTTCCACATGAATCGGATCATGACCCCAGAGAGGGATTTTCCTGTCTGGTCGAGCAAGGAGAATGGCCAAAGCCGTTCCCCATCCCCCCGCACCGAGAACGCTGACTGTAGGGTTGCTCATGGTTGTTTCGACCCCGCCTTCTTCTCAAAGCGGGGCTCAGTTCCTGCCCGAAGCCGCGTGATATTGGACCGGTGACGCCAGATCGCCAGCAGGCACATGAGGAATGCCACGAGCAGATTCAGCCAATCCGATCGGTGCATGAAATAGAGCACGGAGACAGAGAGTGGAACGGCAATGGCCGCCGCAATCGAAGCCACGGAAACATAGCGGGTGACGCTAAAGAAAAGGAGCCACGAGCCGAGGCAAAACAGAAAGGCCCCGACTCCGAAGAGCCCGACGATCACGCCGGCGGAACTGGCAATCCCCTTGCCCCCCTTGAATCCCAGCCAGACGGGAAAGCTATGTCCCAGAAGCACAAAGAGTCCGGCGAGTGCTCCGGGCGCCGATGCAGGGAAAACGCCGGCATAAGTTCCCCACTGGGCTGCCATAATCACAGGCACGAGTCCCTTAAGAAAATCACAGGAGAAAACGGCATAGCCCCATTTCTTGCCAAGCACGCGAAGAGCATTCGTCGCGCCGATGTTGCCGCTGCCCTGAGTCCGGATATCGATACCGCAGATCCGACCAGCAAGAAACCCGAACGGAATCGAACCAAGAAGGTAGGAACCGAGCGCAATCAGGAACCAAGGGCAAAGCGTGAAAAGCACCCAGAGATCTCATCAGCCGTAATCGCAGGGACAAGCCAAAAAGGGATAACTCGCGCGGCCTTAGCGGATATGATGCATCGGCCGGGCCGGCAATCGCGAGACAAAAGGCCTCTTGCCCTCTTTAACTATTAGCCTAACAGTCTTAACATCTAACAGCTTTCCCCATGATCATCCGTCATCTCTTGCCCGCAGTGCTGCTGCTTTCTATGGTCTGCTGCATGTCCGCACAGAATTCCCCAGGCAACACCAACACAGTCGCTGTCTGCCTGATCGGCCCCGATGGCAAGCCGGGACCAGTTGTTCAGAGTACCCGAGTCGTGAAAACCGACGCCGAGTGGGAGAAGCAGCTTGGCCCTGCTGCCTACCGCGTTCTGAGGGCCAAGGGGACCGAGGCTACCTTCTGCGGCAACCTGCTCGATAACCACAAGGATGGCGTCTATTTCTGTGCCGGCTGCGGCTTGCCGCTCTTTGCATCCAGCTCGAAGTTCA
>CAIOJL010000020.1 GCA_903858595.1 uncultured Spartobacteria bacterium
GCGCTCGAAGCGCAAACTCTGTTCTCTGGCTCATTAGGTCTAGGTGTTGCCACGGCATAGCCTCTTACCCTGCCAGTAAGAGCCCCATGGTGTTACCTATGTCCTGAACCTAAAGCGTTACCCATGTCTTGAACCTGTACCCAGAGCCGAGGGTTGAGGAAGGATTTTCCCACTGTTTTGAGCAGAACTCACTTCTTGATTCAGCTTCATGAGTTTCTGATTTCCAGATTAAATTCTAAGTCTTCATGCTGCACATCGTCCTGATCGAACCTGAGATCCCGCAGAATACCGGCAATATCGGCCGTCTCTGCGTGGCTACGGGTGCGAGACTTCATCTAGTGGGGCCGCTGGGATTCTCACTCGATGAGAAGGAGATCCGGCGTTCTGGACTCGACTACTGGAATGTCTCGATTTCCGGACATGGAATTGCCTGGAGGATCTGCAGGCTACCATGCCCGAATCCCGCTTCTGGTATCTCAGTAGCAAGGTGGAGCGTGCCTACTGGGATGTGGAGTTCGTGGATGGGGATTGCCTTGTCTTCGGAAGGGAGTCCAAGGGCCTTCCTTCCTCCCTGCTGGCTTCCAATCCGAAATCATCAGTCACCATCCCGATGACCGAGGGAAGCCGCAGCATCAATCTCTCAACCTCCACCGGGATCGTTCTGTACGAAGCACTACGGCAACTGCATCTTAACGGAGCACGACTCACATGAACAATTCTCTTATCATCGAAGTCAAAGATCTCACCAAGGCCTTCCGCACCTACCGGAAGGAGGAGGGGCTCATGGGGGCGGTACGGGGGCTCTTCCACCGGACCTACACTGAAACAAAGGCCGCTGACAGGGTCAGTTTCTCCGTCGGAGAAGGAGAGTTTGTCGGCTTCCTAGGGCCGAACGGTGCGGGCAAGACGACGGTTCTGAAGATGCTCTCAGGACTCCTCCAGCCGACTTCGGGAAGCGCCTCGGTGCTCGGATTCAATCCCTCCCAACGCCCCGTCGAACTCAAGCGCCAGTTTGCCCTGCTGATGGGACAGAAGAACGCCCTCTGGTGGGATCTTCCCGCCCGCGAATCACTGGATCTGAACCGTGCGATCTACGCGATCGATCAGAAGGAATTCGAGGTGACGGTCGGCGAGTTAATCGAACTGCTCGATGTCCGCGACAAGATGGGTGTCATGGTGAGGGAACTGAGCCTCGGGGAGCGGATGAAGATGGAACTGATCGCCGCCCTGCTGCATCGGCCGAAAGTTCTCTTCTTGGATGAGCCGACGATCGGTCTGGATGTGATGAGCCAGAAGAAGATCAGGGAGTTTCTCCGGGAGTATAATCGCCGTTATAAGGTCGTGACCCTGCTCACCAGCCATTACATGCAGGATATCGAGGAGCTCTGCGAGCGGGTGATCCTGATTGATCACGGCAGGATTTTCTTTGATGGATCGCTCGAAGAAGTGGTCTCTCGATTTACCTCCACCAAGATCATCAAGGCCGACTTCAGTACGCCGTTGCCGGAGAGCTTCGTGCCGCCGGGGAGCGTTCTGGAGCGCAATCCCCTGCAGATCAAGATCGAGGTGGCGCGTGCCGAGGTGCCTCACGCCTGCACGGCACTTCTGGCCGGGGGCCAGGTGATCGATCTCTCCGTGCAAGAGGTGCCGATCGAGGAGGTCATCCGCAAGGTTTTTGGAGGCCAGCAGGAGAAACATCGCTTAGAGTTGTTAGCATAAAGGAGATGAAAAGACTGCTGCTGTCTCCATTCCTTGGGTGCCTGGGGCTCCTGGGATTTTTATTGCTCCCGTTCTCCATGTTCGCAGGGACGGGTGAGGGGGTCGATGCCTCGCTGGTCTTCGATGCCTCGATGCCGCTGGTGCCGGGCAAGCCCTTCACGGCTGTTGTCGTGCTCGATCTTCAGCCCGGTTTTCACACCTACTGGCAGTATCCGGGAGACTCGGGTCTTGCCCCCAAGGTCACATGGCATCTTCCCGAGGGATGGAAGGCCGGTCCCATCGAGTTCGCGATTCCGCATCAGTTCTCCGAATCGGGTGACATGATTGTGTACGGCTACGAGAAGCAGCAGCTTCTGCGAGCCGTGATCACACCACCCAAGGAGCTTCCTAGGAATCAGACCTTCGAAATCAAGGCGTCACTTACATGGCTCGCCTGCAAGGAACTCTGCGTGCCTGGTTCTGCCGATGTGGAACTCAGGGTGCTGGGCCCCACGGATGGGCCAATCGATTGGAAACAGGCTATTGTGCCTAAAGGTGCATGGCCTGAGTCAGGAAGTCTGCCATTCTCCGTTTCTTTTTCCGGAAAGGGAATAAACAAGCTGGTTTCGTTCACAGGTCAGGGAGGCGCAACCTACGAACTCTATCCCGATCCTGCCGAAGGAACGACGGTCGGGCATGTGACCCGGATTTCTTCCCAAGGTGCCAAGGGGCCGGCTCTGGTCTTCTCGATTCCTTGGGAGGGGCCGGCTCCGTTCCGTGGGCTTCTTGTGGAGCAGAATGGAGGGCAAAGGAAGGGATGGTGGGTGCTTAATAATGATTTTCAAGTCACTGATGGAAAAGCGGATAAAGCATCGCTCTTTGTACTCCTTGCGGCTCTTTTCTCCGGATTTCTCGGAGGGCTGATTTTGAATCTCATGCCGTGTGTCCTGCCGGTGATCTCGCTGAAGCTCTTCAGCTTTATCTCTCAAGCTGGCGAGTCACCCCGGCGGATCCTCCTTCACGGGGTTGCCTTCGCTGCGGGGATCTTTCTCTGGTTTCTGGGCCTTGCGCTTCTGGTGATCGCTCTGAAGGCTGAAGGATCCCAAGTAACTTGGGGAGCTTTCCAATTCCAGAATTCCCTCTTTGTTGTCGGACTGAGTGTTCTCGTTTTTCTTTTTGCGCTGAATCTCTTTGGTCTCTTCGAGATCACATTATCGGGTAGTGCCACCAATTCGCTGGATCAGGCGACGCACCGAGAAGGATATGGGGGATCTTTCTTCCAGGGATTGTTTGCTACCCTTCTTGCCACTCCTTGTACGGCACCCTTTCTGGGTAGTGCGCTGGGTTTTGCTTTCGGACAGAGCTCTCTTGTGATCTCGGCGATGTTCGCCTCGGTTGCCTTCGGAATGTCGCTGCCCTACCTCCTCCTCTCGGCCCGTCCGAAATGGAGAAAGTGGATTCCCAAGACCGGAGTCTGGATGGAGCGTCTCAAGCAGGTCATGGGATTTCCCCTCCTTGCCACCAATCTCTGGCTGCTCTGGGTTCTGCAAAATCAGCGAGGCAGCGACGCAGCCCTCACACTGCTGACACTTTTCTTGATCCTAGGCTTCATGGCATGGCTCTTTGGGATCTTAGGATCGAGGGCCTCTCGTTCTGGGGCCTTCTTCCGTTGGTTGATCCTTCTCCTGGCCCTTGCGGCAATTGGCGTTGCTGCGCAGAGGATTCGGATCGCTGAACCCGCTGGCATTAGTACATCCACTCCGAATGACGGAATCTCATGGGTTCCCTACTCACCGAGCGCACTCGACTCACTCCGGGCGGAAGGAAAGCCACTCCTTCTCGACTTCACCGCCTCGTGGTGCCTGACCTGCCAGTTTAACGAACGCACGGCGATCAATCTCCCTGCAGTTAGAAAGCTCATCAAAGAGAAGGGAATCACCGCCATGAAAGGAGACTGGACCAACGCTAATCCGGCTATCACCGCCGCGCTCAAGTCGTTCGATCGTGTCGGCGTGCCGCTCGTGGTTTTCTATCCTGCAGGAAAAGGAAACAAGCCGATCGTTCTTCCAGAGCTACTCACCGAGAAGCTCGTTCTCGATACATTGATAAAATGATCTTTCTGTCTTTCTTTTCCTGAGTTCCTGATGCGAATCATTGAGCAGGCAAGCAATTCCATATTAAGTTCCTTTTTTGCATTTCATGAACTTCAAGACCCTCAAACTCGATCAACTCGACCAGAATAAGCAGATCACCAAGGAGTCTTATGCCCAGGATCTGAAGAAGTATCAGCTCGGGTTACTGAATCTCCAACTCCGCCTCAAAGATAGCAAACGCACGGTCATTATCGTGCTCGAGGGGCCTGATGCCGCTGGGAAGGGTGGAGCCATCAAGCGCACGCTGGAGCGTCTCGATCCTCGCCTGGTCCGCGTCTATTCCACCCAGAAGCCTACCGCCGAGGAGTACCGTCATCACTATATGTGGCGCTTCTGGAACAAGATCCCGCCAGTTGGTGAATTGGCTGTCTTTGACCGCTCCTGGTATGGACGCGTGTTGGTCGAGAGGGTCGAAGGATTTGCCTCAAAGGAAGAATGGTTTCGGGCCTACCGCGAGATCAATGAGTTCGAACAGACGCTCGTCGAGGGCGGGGCGATCATGGTCAAACTCTTCCTTCAGGTCTCCAAGACGGAGCAACTCAAGCGCTTCAAGGAACGTCAGGCCGATCCCTACAAACACTGGAAAATCAACGATGAGGACTGGCGCAATCGCCTCAAGTGGAAGCAGCACAACGAGGCGGCCGAGATGATGTTCCAGAAAACCTCCACGAAGTTTGCTCCTTGGACCCTGATCGCCGGCAACTACAAGTGGTACGCTCGAGTCCAGTTTGCTAAAACCGTCTTCGAGTCGGTCGCTAAGGAATTTCCCGAGGCTAGATTAGGCGTTTAACCTATTTTTTATAGTCCGTCATCTGTCACAGCGCCATGGGAGGCGTCGGTGACATGGGAGGCGTACTTGGCTAGGACGCCACGGCGGTAGCGAGGAGCCGGCTGTTTCCAGGCCTTCTTCCGCTTGGCGAGTTCCGCAGCGCTGACTCCGAGCGAGAGGGTTCTCTTCTTGGCATCAATCACGATCGCATCCCCGTTCTTGACCAAGGCCAGCGGACCGCCGAGATGGGCCTCCGGCGTAATGTGACCGACAACAAAGCCGTGGGTACCTCCGGAGAAGCGTCCATCGGTGATCAACGCCACATCCTTGCCGAGTCCGCGGCCCATGACGGCACTGGTCGGCGAGAGCATCTCGCGCATACCAGGTCCCCCCTTGGGGCCCTCGTAGCGGATGACGATGACATCCCCCTTTTTGATGGAGCCGGCCAGAATAGCCTGCAGGGCCTTCTCCTCGGACTCGAAGATGCGGGCCTTACCTGAAAAGAGGAGTCCCTCCTTCCCGGAGATTTTGGCGACGGCACCACCGGGAGCGAGGTTTCCCTTGAGGACGACAAGATGGCTCTCCTTTTTGATCGGGTTGCTGATTGGGCGGATGATCTCCTGTCCTTTGGGGTAGGGTTTGAAGGGGGCTAGGTTCTGGGCCAGCGTCTTGCCGGTGACGGTCATGCAGTCGCCATGGAGGATTCCCGCGGCGAGCAGATCCTTCATCAGAGGAACGATGCCGCCGATTTCCACCAGCTGCGACATCAGGTACTTGCCGCTAGGCTTGAGATCGGCAAGTACAGGAACACGCTTTCCAATCCGGGTGAAGTCTTCGAGGGTCAGCTTGACTCCAGCCGTGTGGGCGATCGCCAGGAGGTGGAGCACGGCATTGGTTGATCCGCCGAGCGCGATCACGATGGTGATGGCATTCTCGAAGGCCTTCTTGGTCATAATGTCGAGGGGGCGGATGCCCTTCTTGAGCAGGTTCAGTACGGCTGCTCCGGCGTCGCGGCAATCCTGCACTTTATGCGAGGAGACGGCGGCTTGGGCGGAGCTGTTCGGGAGGCTCATTCCCATGGCCTCGATAGCTGAGGCCATGGTGTTGGCGGTGTACATGCCGCCACAGGAGCCGGGTCCGGGGATGGCGCATGACTCGACGGCCTGGCGCTCCTTGGCGGAGATCTTGCCGGAAGCTTCCTGTCCGACCGCTTCGAAGACCGAGATGACATCGAGCAGCTTGCCGTTCAGGCAGCCTGGGAGGATCGTTCCGCCGTAGACGAAAACCGCCGGACGGTTGAGCCGTGCGATGGCCATGATGCAGGCGGGCATGTTTTTGTCGCAGCCACCGATCGCCACAAGTCCGTCGAAGCCCTGGCATCCAGCCACGGTCTCGATGGAGTCGGCGATGACCTCGCGTGAGACAAGAGAGTATTTCATCCCTTCTGTTCCCATGGAGATGCCGTCGGAGATGGTGATGGTATTGAAGATGATCGCCTTGCCGCCCGCTTTGTCGATCCCTAGGGCGGATTCCCGGGCGAGGGCGTCGATGTGCATATTGCACGGCGTAACCATGCTCCAGGTGGAGGCGATGCCGACGATAGACTTGGTGAAGTCCTTGTCGCTAAATCCCACCGGATAGAGCATTGCTCGGCTGGCCGCGCGGCTGGGTCCGTCGAGAAGGAGTGAGGAATGGACGCGCTCCAAGGAGGCAGTCTTTTTGGCAGGCTTGCCAGAAACGGCAGAGGATTTTTTACGTGAACTGGAACTCATTGTGGCAAACTAGCAGAGGCGGGTGAGGGGGAGAAAGAAAACATAGACGATCCGGTAACTTACTGAGGGTTGTCAGTTTTTGTTCGGAACGACGCCTTCGGGCGTGAGGTGGTCGATCAGGTGGTAGAGCAGTGCGCGCTGCTCCTGGTTGAGCTCCGGTTCCGAAACGGCCTCCTGAAAGGAACTCAGTGCATTGCCCCGATCGCCGTATCGTGCATAAGCCTGGCCGAGATAGGTGAGACTGGCGCCGAGTTGTTGGTGTTGTGTCCGGGCCATGTTGACCAGCGAGCATAGAGCCTCAATCTCTTCTTCTTTCGAATTAGAGGCATTCGCAGCCCGGGCTAGAAGGAAGAGGGTTTCCTGATTCTTGGTCTGTTCCGTGAGCTTGCGAGCGACATTCAGAGCCTCGTCGTCATGACCGCACTCAATGAGTGCTCGGATCAGGATCTCAGTGGCCGCAGTATTGTCAGCATCTGCCTTGCAAGACTCTCTAGCCATGGCAAGTGAATCGTTCCAGCGCCCCTGGACGGCGGCAAGCGAGGCCTTCGTTGCAAGAAATAAGGCATGGCATTTGCCTGTGGCGGCGCCATCGTTGGCGGATTTTAGTAGAGCCTCCGCATCACGCATTCTCCTAATAGATATGAGCTTCTCAGCGGTAAGAATCATCCATTCGATTCGTTGGGTGACGTCCGGATACTCTTGGGTCAATGCTTCCGAGGATGGGGGGCTCCACGGGGCTTTCTCTCCCTTGGTAGGGAGATTCGGTGAGAGAATATAACCCCAGGGCGAAACATCGTTCAGGACCCAGAGCGATGAGTCGATTAACTCTCGGACCAGGGATGTGGAGGTCGGAAGAGTTCCCAGGATAAGAAGCGAGAAGTGGCGTTCCCGGTTGAGTTTGTAAAAGTTTGCGGCGTCCGTTGTGGCAGTCGCGGCCTCCAGGGAGGAGGTAAGCGATTGTAGATCCTGCTCTGGAACGACGTGATAGTATTCGGGGGAAAGAAAAACGCTCTGATGCTCGCCCAGCGCCTTCTCAAGAAGGGTAATCTGTTTCACCAGGGCAAATGATCTCTGATCAGGAGGATTTTCCTTTTGGAGGATGGTGAATCCAAGCGTTGCGATCAGAGGAATCGTTACGCAACTGGAAAGGATGAGGAGGAGAATCTGTGTGTTTTTTGTCATGATGCCGGAAAGGTCCAAACGCTTGCTCTCGGTGCCGATGATGCTATCCCTTCAATATGAAGCAAATGTTTCTTCTTCTGCTCACCATGAATTTTTTCTCACTCTTCGCCCGTGCTGAACCTCTTGCTGTCGGAACTCCGGCTCCCCAGATCACTGCAAAAAATCAGGATGCACACGATGTGGTCTTCGGCGACGTCTATGCGAAGGGGATCACACTCGTCTATTTCTACCCCAAAGCCGAGACGCCGGGCTGCACGAAGGAAGCCTGCTCATTGCGTGATTCTTACGCGACGCTCCACGGTAGCGGTCTTCAGATCTTGGGGGTGAGTCGTGACACGACTGAGGCCCAAAAGAAGTTCAAGGAGCACCAGAACCTTCCCTTTACGCTGATCGCAGATACCAACGGTAAGGTAGCGGAGGCCTTCCATGTGCCGATGATTCCCGTCGTGGGAGTCCCCATGAGGCAGTCCTTCATCATTAAGGATGGTAAGGTCGTGTGGGCCTCCCTGAGCGCCCAGACCTCCGGTGCGGCCAAAGAGGTGCAGATCGCTCTCGACTCGTTGCAGAAATAGTAGGCGAAGCCCCAGCTCTCCTTGATTCCCCTGAATTGTCTGGGAGGAATAAATCGCGCGCGACAATTGTGACGAAATTGTCATGGAAATTCTGTAGACACCAATCTGCCGGCTTGAAAGAAAGTCAGGATGGTTTTGAGCCCAGCAAGTTACTCCCCAGTAGCCGTCAATGAGCGGCCCGCAAAGTTTGAAAAGCCCTCCTATAGGGTCAAATTCGCCAAGACGACGGAGGAGATCCGGGCTGCTTTGACCCTTCGCTTCGAGGTGTTCAATCTGGAGCTGAACGAGGGATTGGCCAGCTCCCATGCCACGGGACTCGATGAAGATGAGTTTGATGATGTTTGCGATCACCTGATCGTTGTGGAGGAGAATTCTGGATCGGTAGTCGGTACCTACCGGATGCAGACCGGAGCCTCAGCTGGCCGTAATCTTGGATACTATGGAGCGGGTGAGTTCGACTGCAGTCCCTATGAGCCGATCCGTGATTCCCTCGTGGAGCTTGGCAGGGCCTGCGTGCATAGGGACCATCGCAGCATCGTGGTCATCTCAATGCTCTGGAAGGAGATCGTCCGCTACGCTCTCGACCAGAATGCCCGCTACCTGATCGGCTGCAGTTCGCTGACTTCTCAGGATCCTGCCCATGGACAGGCCATCTATCAGAGATTCATCAAGGAGGGGCATCTCGCTGGGCCAGAGTTTCTAACGAATCCCCTCCCAGCGTTTTGCTTGGAGGATGTGGAGCCGATGGTTGACTGCCCACCGCCGCCGAAGCTTCTTCGTGCCTATCTTGGCGTTGGTGCCAAGATCTGCTCCACGCCGGCTATCGACCGGGCGTTTGGCACCATTGACTTCCTCACCATGATAGACTGCTTCAATGCCGATGCCATCGCCACGGAGCGTTTCCTGGAGCGCCCCAAGAAGGAAAGGAATAGGACGACCGTGATCGGCACGGAGCGGCGCCATTGATGGGACGGCATCCATTCCGGTTGGCTTTCCGGCTTATACGGCTTGGTTGGGTCATCTTCTCGGGCATGGTGGCCCTGGCTTGGTTCTTAAACGCACGGAAGCGTGAGGAGACCGATTCAAGGATCGCCTGGATGCAATGGATGAGCCGCCGCTTCCTCGCCGTGCTCCATTGCGGAGTTGAGGTTTCGGGAGAGATTCCTTCAGGAGGTCTCATCGCCTGCAACCACCTCGGCTATGTCGATATTCTGGTATTCGGCTCCATCTGCCCCGCGATCTTCGTGGCGAAAAGTGATGTCATGGGGTGGCCAATTTTCGGATGGTTGGCCTCCCGTGCGAGCACGATCTTCGTGAGTCGGGATGCTCCTGCCAGGGTCGCGTCGCAACTATGCGAAATGGAGGAACCCCTGCGCGATGGGCGTCCCGTCATTCTCTTTCCCGAGGGGACCAGCTCCGATGGTGCCCAGGTCCTACCTTTCCGCAGTTCTCTGATGGAATCCGCGATTATTACAGGAGCCTCCGTCACTGCGTCAGCCATCGGCTACGATATTCAGGGGGAGGGGGGTGTGGGCACGGAGGTTGCCTACTGGGGGAATCTTGTTTTTGTCCCTCATCTGATGAATCTCCTCTCGAAGAAGTCGATCGAAGCCCGTATATCATTCGGCCGATCTCGCGATCCGATGCCCGATCGCAAACAAGAGATGAGGCTCCTGCACCAAGAGATCTGCAAACTGCATCAGTCCCTTTTTTCATAGGCAATTACTATTTATGGGTGGAGATTGAATTCATGCGAACACTTAACCCAGTAATCCTACTTTCAGTTCTGATTCTCGCTATCATGTCCCGACCTATGAATGCTACTCCATCACCAACCTCCTCTCCCGTTCCTCAGAAAACGGCCACGGCAATTTTTGGTGGGGGGTGTTTCTGGTGCATGGATGCCGTCTATCAATATGTGCCGGGTGTCATCAAGATCGCCTCGGGGTTTGCCGGCGGTCTCACTGATCATCCCACGTATGAGCAGGTTTGCACTGGGCGTACAGGACACGCTGAAGTGATCCAACTCACCTACGACCCGTCGAAGGTGAGCTATCACCAGCTGCTGGATCTCTTTTGGAAAGCCCACGATCCGACGTCCCTAAATCGTCAGGGAGCTGATCAAGGAACGCAGTATCGCTCCATCATCCTGACTTCGACCCCGGAGGAAATGGCTCAAGCCGAGGCCTCTAAGAAGAAGGCACAAGCGCAGTTCCCTGACCTGATCGTGACCGAAATCGTTCCTCTCAAGACCTTCTATCCCGCAGAGCAGTATCACCAGGACTACTACCAGAACAACAAGGACAAGAATCCGTATTGCCAAGTGGTGATCGCACCGAAGCTCAAGAAACTCGGCTTGGAGAAGTAATCGCTGAGGTCATCTCCGCTTGGGGGGAAAATGCACTTCCACTGAAGGTGGAATCTTGCATAATAAAGGGCTGATTGTTTCATAGCCCCTCCTAAAAGCTGGGCCGAAGTAATCGCACATGGGTTGATAGCTCAATGGTAGAGCAGTACCCTTTTAAGCCGATTTTGTCTTTTTGATCTTACGCGATCTTTTGCCGGATTACATGATCCGAGCTAGAATACATAAGCCTCTAGCGGTTATCGAAGTGATTCTATGTTGATCTTTTATGATCCGAGGTTGGCTGAATTAACCCGCCTATGGGCTAACTGGACGGGCTAACTGGAGAGGTACACCTTTCCCACTGTAGAGCATCTACCACGATTGAATTTTCTCTACTCGGCACTCCACCGAGTTGGCGCATCAAATCACCGAAAGAGATCCGGAGTGCTTTCCTTGGGAGCCTCTTTGAATGATTCAATGAGCGAGGGGTGATCGTTTCGGACATTGCCAACAGATCGATTCACAGGCCATCCCACGAGAGTATCCCTTGAAGAGGGTACAAGAAGGCTTGCGCGTTCATCCTCGGAAAGTTGCTTGGAGCTGAGCCAGAGATCCCAAGAATCAGGATTCAAGATTACAGGCATGCGGTCATGAATTGATCCAATGTCCGAGTTAGGAGTCGTCGTGATAAGGCAAGCTGACATGCCTTTGCCGCCAAGTGATTCGTAGATTCCAGCCATTGCGAGAGGCAGGGAGTCTCGGCGTTGGAAGTAGAATGGCTGCTTGTCCGAGCGTCTCCACTCGTAATAGCCACTAGCCGGTATGAGGCACCGGTGAGTTTTGAAGGCTTCTCTAAAACTCGGCAGCACATGGACGGTCTCTCCTCGTGCATTCACGAGAGGAGCGTTGGAGCTTTTAGGGAAAGGTGGCTTGAAATCCCAGATCGCATGATCCATGAAGCGACCAGCTACCTCACTCGATACGATGACAGGAGTTGCTGTTGTTGGGGCAACATTGAACAAGGCAGTCCAATTCTCCTCTCCTTTTGAGATCCTGAAGAACTTTTTTACTTTTGAAGAGTCACCCTCTCGGACAAAGCGGCCACACATGGATTAAAACCAGACAGTACGGAATAGACGCAGTCAATCTGAAGTGGCGGGTTCGAATCCCGCCAGCCCGAGTCTCGGTTTTCTTGGAGGACTTGTTCGTTCTGAAGATGTTCCAGCGGAATGGTTGGGTAGCTGGATTTTCCAAAGAGCGAAGGAATCGCTACAGAGGTGGGATTGTGACGATTTTGCCTTAATCTTCTTTTGTCTTGCCTCTTCATATACTCTGAAGAGATAACAGAACGCATCCTATCCCACATATACCCCTATGAAAAACTACATTCTATCCACACTCGTTGCCGTTGCCCTGATCGGCAGTGTTTCTGCGGAGTGCTTATTAGACAATGGGTTGGTAGCATTTTACTCATTCAATGGAAATGCCAATGACTCCATTGGGAGTAATAATATATCTGCAAATGGTTATTCATACTCAATCAATCAGCTTGGATGTCCAAACTCCGCTTTATTATTGACCAATAATGATCATTTGTATTCATCAATAAGTGTCCTGATAAGTGGCGCATCTGATAGAACAATAAGTTTTTGGTGCAATCTTAAAGACACGAATTCTTACGCTAGAATTGGATGGGGTGTAGATAAGCTTGCAGGTCAATGCGTTGTTCAGGCAACGGTCCAAGGAATCTGGTTTACAACTTTTTATAATGATTTAACCGCCAATATTCCAAATCCTTTGAACACCAACCAATGGGCAATGTATACTCTCACTTATTCTGGCCAATCTAATATAGCTAAAGCTTATGTTAATGGAGTTCTTGTATCACCCACTTCATTTTATCCAGAGGGAACCAATTTATCTTACCAGCTGAATACTACAGCATCCCCGATACATATTGAGACTTACTATGGTTGCTCTATTTCTGATCTTGCTATCTACAATCGGGACCTTTCCTCAAATGAGGTAAGTCAGCTCTATTATGTACAGAGCCAAGACGAAGAATCCTACCTAGCCCAAAGCCTTCCTACTAACCGCACTTTCTTCAACTCCCTCGCATCTAACCCTGACTTCATCTCTGCACTGGCAACCTCGATCACCTCCTCACCCAGCAGTTATGGGGTCCTTCAACAGGGTGTTCAGGGAATACAAGGGCCAGTTGGGCCTCGGGGATTACAGGGTATTCAAGGAGTTCAGGGTCCGACTGGTGTCTTTGACCCAACAGTTTTGACGAACAGAGATTTTCTTACAGGACTAGCTTCAAACTCAATCTTTCTGGATGCCTTAACAGCTCAGATTCAGAACGGCACCAATAACTACGGCATAGCCGTGAAGCAGAATCAGTCACTGAATTTCCCTGCGATTCCAGCCCTAACCATTACGCCCATTCGGAAGTATACCAACGTAGTGACTGCCTCTTCTGGACTGTCACCTGTGATCCAGATCAGTGGCAACACGGCTGTGGCAACCGTTTCCAACAATGTCCTTACCCCCATCGGTTCTGGCTCTACAACCATCACTGTATCTCAGGCAGGGAATGCCCTTTGGAATCCCATTTCAGCGACCCAGCCGCTCGTCGTGAACAAGGGCGTCCAGACGCTGGCTTTCCCTGCGATTCCAGCCCAGACATACTCCACATTCAAGACGCTGACACTCAAAGCTACCTCTTCTGCCAAACTGACGCCCATCACTTACTCAAGTGATAATACAGCTGTCGCGATTGTCTCCAACAACATCCTCCTACTTCAAGGCAAAGGGACGAGTGCGATCACTGCAACACAGGCAGGGAACGTCTATTTCACTCCAGCCACTGCCACCCAGACTCTTATCGTGAAGTAACCGATACTGCATCCATCAAAGAAGACCCATCTCCTTCATCGGGGATGGGTTTTCCATTGCTCTGGATAACTCCCGACAGCCCGAGTCTCGTTTTTTGAAGAGTACTCTTTCGCTCTGAAGTAGTTCCAGAGGGTTGTATTCTCGATCGACAGGGACAGATTGACCTCCCCAAGTTCACCCGCAATCATCCCCTATGCACTTCGATACCGACATCATTGCCTTTGGGGTTTGTAGCTTCATCGTCTTGGGGATTCAGTCCGTTACGCTCTTGAAATACTTCACGGCGAGAAGGGAAAACGTCCGCCTCCTGCAAGAGCTTGAGGCGTTGAAGAAGTGACTTCCCGCCTTCTTGCCGAGGCAGTCGGGTATCTGGAGCTTGGGATGCTCCAAGACTCTTGGGATGCACTGGAGGAGATCCCTGCCGAGGAACGCCACCTTCCTCCTGTCCTCCAAGTCCGTTTGGAGATTTATCGGCGCATGGAGAGATACGAGGGTATGGCGACGATGGCAGAGCATCTGACCAAGCAGTTTCCAGAGGATGCCCAATACTGGATCAGCCTTGCCTATGCCCAGAGACGTTACCTTGACCTCCAGACAGCAGAAAAGACGCTCCTAGAGGCTCACAACCGCTTCCCTGAGGAGGCTACGATCTCATTCAACCTTGCCTGCTACGCCTGCCAGCTGGGGCGATTGGATAAGGCTAGGGAGAAGTTGGCGAAAGCCATAGAGATGGAGCCGGCCTTCAAGGAGGCAGCTTTAGAGGACGAGGATCTCAAGGCGATTTGGTAGGGTGTAGAAATCGCACAGAGAAGACAGATTTTTCTCATTGCCTTTTTTTGTATGATGGGTACTTCATCGAAACAATGAAGGA
>CAIOJL010000021.1 GCA_903858595.1 uncultured Spartobacteria bacterium
AGCAAACCATCACCTCAACCCTCCAAGAGTACTAGAATGATGCAAGCCGCGTCTTCCGTCTGATCGGACACAACTGGCTCCTATCTCAAGCAAACTCTTCCTACGTGACCTTTATACCAGTATAGCCATGTAAATGGTATTAGAGAGTGATGGCGCTCCCGAAGCCACCTGTTGAGAGGTCGCGGAACCCTTGTCCGATGCCGCATTAAGTTGTGACGGTTGGGATGCCAGCAGGAATAGAATGCCTAGGATTGGGAAGGTGAACTTGATTTTAGGGAATAGGATGATTTTCTAAAATAAATCGGGATAACGCGTCCGCGCCAGCCCAGTTGTGCGGGCATAAATCTCAGCGGCCCGTTCGCCGGAAAGCGCACGCTCCACGATTTCCCGGCACGCGGTCACATCCAGACTGCGGATCGCTTTCTTGACGCGTGGGACTAGAACGGCACTGGCGCTGAGTTCATCTACTCCAAGACCAACGAGAAGAGGGGTGAATTCGATGTCGCCTGCCAGTTCCCCGCAGACTCCGACCCAAATGCCTGCGGCATGGGCTCCGTCCACGATGGTTTTTAGGATACGGACGACGGCGGGGTTCGAGGGGTCATGGAGATGGGCAATCCTCTCGTTGCCGCGATCGACGGCCATGAGGTACTGGAGGAGGTCATTGGTTCCGATGCTGAAGAACTGGACCTCGCGGGCCAGCACATCAGCCATGAGTGCCGCGCTGGGCACTTCGATCATGATGCCTAGCTCGATGTCCTTCTTGTGGGGCACTCCTTGCTCACTAAGTTCTTGAGCTGCTTCGGCAAGAAGCGCCTTGGCATGGAACAGCTCCTCGATGCCCGAGATCATGGGAAACATCATCTTGAGGTTTCCATGGATGCCAGCCCGTAGGATGGCGCGCAGCTGGGTTTTGAAGATTTCGGGATTGTTCAGACAGAAGCGGATGGCCCGGCAACCTAGGAAAGGGTTCTGCTCAAGAGCGAGGTCCAGACATTCCGTCGGTTTGTCCCCGCCGATGTCGAGGGTTCGGATGATGACCGACTGAGGATTGATCTTCTCCGCTACTCGGCGGTAAACAGCATACTGCTCTTCCTCGTCGGGTGGAGTGGCGCGGTTGAAATAAAGAAATTCCGTGCGGTAGAGACCGATGCCGTCGGCACCGCATGCTTCCACCTCGTCCAGTTCCTCCGGGAGCTCGATATTCGCTGCAAGCACGATATGATGACCATCGAGTGTGGTCGAATCACTCTCCCTGAGAACCTCCAGCCCCTCCTCTACAAGCTCTTTTTCCTCAGCGATCGCCTGGTAGGTGAGATGGGTTGAGGGAGAGGGATTGAGGAAGATCTTGCCGCTGTAGCCGTCGATCAGAATGAGGCTTCCGTTTTCCAGTTCGGTGCAGATCCCTTCAAGTCCCACGATGGCGGGGATGCCCAACGATCGCGCCATGATCGCCACATGGGATGTCTTGCTCCCCTTTTCCGTGATGAAACCCGCGACATTGTCCCGATTCAGCGTGGCTGTATCCGAAGGGGTGAGCTCATCGGCGACGATGATATGATTGCGGTCATGTCCTGCCAGTCTTTGTCCCGATTTGCCCAAGAGGTGACGAATCACCCTCCGAGCGACATCCTCCAGATCAATGGCCCTTTCCCTGAGATAGGGATCGTCAATTGCTGAAAGAGTCTTGATGAATTTGTGGATGACGCCCTGAAAAACAAATTCGGCATTGTGCTTTTCCTTCCGGACCCCCTTGATCACTTCATCGATCAGGGAGGGGTCTTCCAAAACCATGAGATGGGCATCGAAGATCCCTGCGTCGCTTGCACCTGCTGAATGGGCAAGGCGTTCCTGAAGCTCAAGAATCTCCTTTCGCGTTGCAAGCAAAGCCCCCTCAAAGCGAGCGACTTCCGCATCCAATTCATGATCCTTAAGGTCGCGGAAAGGAATGGATTCCTCCTCCTGGAAATGGATGAGAACCTTCCCCTCGGCAATTCCAGGAGCAACAGCCGTACCCTGAAAGACACGTTCCTCCCCAGAGGGAGAGGAGGTCTCAGGTTGCAGATTTTTCTTGGATGAGCGGATACCCACGGAATGTGGTTATAGAAGAGTGACCTTCGGGTCAAAGAAGGAATGCAGTCCTGAGTCAGGGATTGTCATCAAGCCTCGTCCCGGGCTGGCACCTCGATCGCCTCACAGATGTCGCGCCAACCGGGAAAATTCCATGCATTCGGGAAGTCCTTGCACTGCTGGGGCTTCACCTTCTGGATCGAACACTCGTCCCCCTTGAGGAAGTAACAGGCTCCATCTTCACGATCGATCAGTGCCAACCCGCCCCTATTGGGACGGAGTCGGGTGTACTGCTGGACGAAGATGTCTTCCTCCATGCCCAGATGGTTTGAGATGGCGGTGATCTCCTGATCGGTTACTCGGACAAATCCTGGCCAGCGGCAGCAGGCCGTGCAGCGTTGGCAGAGGTAGGTGGGAGGCATGGAGAAAAGGATGAATTATGAATTATGAATTATGAAGGACTGAATCTATCATTTCTCCTATGAAAGTTCTCATTCTTGGTTCCAACGGCCGACTTGGCTCAGCTCTTGCTCGCCGGTGGAAACCCTTTCCTGATGTCAACGTGGTGGCCTTGACCCGAGTGGATATCGATCTTGCCGATCCCGTTCTGGCTGAAGCTGGTCTGGCATCTCATGAGTTCGGGGTGGGTGACGTGGTTGTGAACAGCGCCGCCGCCACTGATGTCGACGGCTGCGAGAAGGATCGGGAGGGGGCTGCTAGGATCAATGCCGAGTCACCGGGACGTATTGCCCGTCTCTGTGCTGCGCGGGGTGCCCGATTGATCCATATCGGCACCGACTATGTTTTTGATGGATTGCTCGACCGTCCATATACCGAAGAGGATGAGCCGAATCCGCTGAGCCATTACGGGATGACCAAGCTTGAGGGTGATAAGGCTGTCTTGGCTGCATCACCCGCGCATTGCGTCGTGCGGGTCTCCTGGGTCTTCGGCCCCGACAAGCCGAGCTTTGTCGATGCCATCGTGAAGCGCGCGCTCACCTCTCCGGAAGCGGCCGCCGTCCATGACAAAACTTCCACTCCCAGTTACACCGAGGACATGGCGGTCTGGCTTACCGCGTTTCTGAAACTCACTGTGCCGGGGGGCGTTTATCATCTCTGCAACAGCGGCACCTGCTCCTGGCGAGACTACGGGGAGTATGCCCTCGAGTGCGCCAAGAAAAA
>CAIOJL010000022.1 GCA_903858595.1 uncultured Spartobacteria bacterium
CGGTTTACGGGGTTTGCTAGGCCTCACGGCCCTTTATTCGCAATCCAATCAAGCAAATACCATGCCTATTATCCTCACCATAAATACCTTAAGACATCTTTAAGGATCGACTAACTACTCACCCTCCTCATCCAGAAAAAGCAGAACTTTTGAGGACTCGTTTGTACAGAAAGGAATTACCCATCCCTGATGCAGGAGATGGGCGTTCCTTTACAAGCGTTGAGGGATTATTCTTCTACCTTACTAAGTTTTGTCAGGACGCTGAGGTCTTCCAAAGTGGAAGTATCCCCCGTCAACGACTGACCACTGGCTACCTGCTTAAGCAGTCTACGCATTATTTTGCCAGAGCGGGTCTTCGGAAGCAACTCAGCGAAGCGAATCTCGTCAGGCTTGGCGATGGGGCCGATGAGCTTGCCGACATGGTTGCGAAGTTCGTTCTTAAGTGACTCGCTCGGCTTGTGTTCCTCACGCAGGGTCACGAAGGCGACGATCCCCTGCCCCTTGATCTCGTCGGGACGACCGACCACGGCGGCCTCGGCAACGGCATGGTGGCTGACTAGGGCGCTCTCGAGCTCGGCGGTGCCGAGTCGGTGGCCGGCGACATTGAGCACGTCATCGATGCGGCCAACGATCCAGAAGTTACCAGCCTGGTCACGGCGGGCCCCGTCTCCGGTGAAGTAGGCTCCCTTGACCTCGCTCCAGTACTGCTTACGGTAGCGGGTCTTGTCACCCCATATCCCCCGAAGCATGGAGGGCCAGGGCTTACGGATAACGAGCTTACCACCCTGACCATGAGGAACCTCGTTGCCATGATCATCAACAATCGCGGCATCAATCCCGAAGAAGGGCAGTGTCGCTGTGCCGGGCTTGCAGGGAGTGGCTCCAGGGAGAGGGGTGATCATGTGAGCCCCTGTCTCAGTCTGCCACCAGGTATCGACGATCGGGCAACGCTTGGCTCCGATGTTCTCGTGGAACCACATCCAGGCCTCGGGATTGATCGGCTCGCCGACAGTGCCGAGTAGACGCAGTGAGGAAAGGTCATGCTTGGCAGGATGCTCGTCACCCCATTTCATGAACGCGCGGATGGCGGTCGGCGCGGTGTAGAAGATGCTGACCCCGTAGTCCGCGATGAGCTTCCAGAAGCGGTCGGGCTCAGGCCAGTTAGGTGCCCCCTCGTACATGAAGCAGGTGGCTCCGTTGGTCAATGGTCCGTAGACAAGATAACTGTGACCGGTGATCCAGCCGATGTCGGCGGTACACCAGTAGACGTCATCCTCCCGAATATCGAAGATATACTTTGTCGATGCGTAGGTGCCGACAAGATAGCCGCCGGTGGTGTGGAGGATCCCCTTCGGCTTTCCCGTCGAACCGCTGGTATAGAGAATGAAAAGCGAGTGCTCGCTGTCGAGGTGCTCGGGAGGGCAGTCGGCGGTGACATACTCCATCTCCCGATGCCACCAGACATCGCGTCCTTCCTCGATGTGGATCTCGCTGTCGGCGCGGCGGAAGACAATGACCTTCTTCACGGAGGTATCGCCCTCAATCGCATGGTCGACATTCTGCTTAAGTGTGACGAATTGGCCGCGGCGGTATCCCCCATCGGCAGTGACGATGAGCTTAGCCCCAGAATCCGCAAGACGATCCTTGATGCTCTCGGAGCTGAAGCCGCCGAAGACGACGCAATGAACCGCCCCTATGCGGGCACAGGCCAGCATAGCAATGGAGGCCTCGGGGATCAGGGGCATGTAGATGAGGACTCGCTCCCCTTTTTTGACTCCGTTGCGCTTGAGCACATTCGCGAACTTGCAGACCTCGCGATGAAGTTGGCGGTAGGTGATGACTTTTTTATCACCAGGCTCCCCTTCCCAGATGATGGCGGCCTTGTTGGCACGCGGGGTTTCGAGATGGCGGTCGAGACAGTTCTGGGAGGCGTTCAACTTAGCTCCGACAAACCATTTGGCATAGGGGAGCTTCCAGTCGAGGACCTTGGTCCATTTCCTTAGCCAGTGGAGTTCCTTGGCCTCCCTGGCCCAGAATTTGTCGGGGCTCTTCACCGACTCGGCATGGAGCTTCTTGTACTCGGCCATACTCTTAATCCGCGCTTTTTTAGAAAACTCGGCGGAGGGTTTGAAAACGCGGTTCTCGACAAGATGGGATTCGATGTTTTTTGGCATTCTATGAAGGGGGCAAGAGTTTAAACTGCGGAGCGAATCCTCTTTTCATCAGAAAAAGCGAAAAAGAAAAAGGATAACCTACACCTACACTTCATCACTCTCCAATTTCCCTTTCCAAGAGTTGGAAGCGAAATCTCTCGTCGTAGGAACCGTTGTTGTGCGTACGGCAACAGGCAAGGCAGGCGATCCTTTTCCTAGGCCTGCGGACGCGGGAGTGGCTAACTCCGCAACCCGGACAGCTTAGCAGATAACGACGACTCATCCCACGACTCTCAAAGGGAAGCTGGTGGGTCCGCTTCTCATCGGGAATCCCAAGATCGCAGCAGGCCTCTCGCCACTCCAATCCGTGAGGTGCAAGACGGCGACGCCCATGGCGATGCTGGGCCAGCAAATGGGCCAGCTCATGGAGCAGGGTCTTCTCCACCTCGGTCTCGGAGATTTCCCTAAGGGCCGGGTTCAGCCAGACCTCCCAGAGTGAAGCGATTGCGACGCCTGCAGTCGTCCTCATCCGAGAATTCCAGCCGACGATGACCAGAGGCGAGAGCTTGGGAGCTATCGGATGAAGGAGTGCCCGAGCCTGCTCCTCAAGGAACGGATCGCGTTTCCGGGAATTCCCCGAAGAGGGGGGCTTGCGGGAGGATAAAGGATTCAATGTTGCGGGAGCGCTGTGTCCGAACAAGAGCTTCAGCTGATCTGTTAGCTGACCTTTTAACTGACCCACGAGTGATGTCATAACTGCCGCGGCCGGGATTGACGTCTCAGTACACGGCTCAGTGCCGTAAGAGTTACATCGATCGCCTCCGGCGTTGTCTCCTGTCCGAGTGAGAAGCGGACTGTCGCGCGGGCTAGATCCTCGGATGCCCCCATGGCAAGCAGCACGTGCGAAGCTTGGATCGATCCCACCATGCAGGCGGACCCGCTGGAGGCGGCAACCCCTTCGAGATCAAGACCCATCAGCAGGGTCTCCCCATCGCAACCGGGAAAACTGACATTGAGAGTGTTGGCAAGAGAGGGCGCCGAGGCGGCATTCCGGAATGCCGAGGGGTCGATGGTCCGAATGCCTTGCCAAAGACGATCCCGAAGCTCTGACTCGCGGGCTTGTTTCTCCGTGCCGGAAGCCCCTCTCACCGCGACTTCAGCAGCGGCGGCCATGCCGGCGATGGCCGGGACATTCTCGGTGCCAGGACGACGTTCGTTCTCATGAAAGCCCCCGTGCTGGATCGCCTCGATGGAGACCCCCGAGCGGAGCCAGAGGAATCCAGCACCATGGGGTCCATGAAACTTGTGCGCGGTCGCCGAGAGTGCATCGACGCCGAGATCAACGGGCTTGCAGGGAATCTTGCCAAAAGCCTGGACGGCATCGCTGTGAAAAAAGATACCCCTCTCCCAGCAGAGAGCTGAGAGTTCGGCAATCGGCTGGATGACACCCGTCTCGTTATTGGCGACCATCACCGAAGCAAGCAAAGTCTCGGGCCGCAGGGCAGCAGCAAAAACATCCGGATCGATCACTCCTTGAGCATCGACAGGAACCTCGGTCAGTTCGAATCCCTCCCGCTCAACCAAGGAGCGCATGGTATGAAGCACGGCATGATGCTCGGTGGAGGCGGTGACCAAGTGGTTTTTCGCAAAGGTGCGGTGGCGCCTTGCCAGTCCCAGGATCGCCAGATTGCAGCTCTCCGTACCGCCGGAGGTGAAGATAATCTCATGGGATTTGGCCCCAAGCAGTGCGGCGATCCGGTCACGCGCCTCGTCGACAACTGCACGGGCTAGCCTGGCAGAGGCATGGATGCCGGACGGGTTGCCGAGCAGATCCCCCAGAAGGGGCATCATGGCGTTCCTGGCTTCGGGAGAGAGCGGTGTGGTTGCGTTGTGATCGAGATAGATCATGAAGAAAGGATTGGATGAATATTCCCTCAATCGGATGCGCTCGGCAATGCCTCAAAAGCTCACCTGCTCGGATCCCAATAACCACATCGTAAGCTGATGCTCTCCTTGCCATCGTTCTCAGCCTGTACCAGCATGAGGTCTCTTATGACCGCTGATTCCATTATTCCAGATCTTCAGGCCGCAATACTCTGCGAGGATGTCCGGGCCGAAATCAGCGGCCAACAGACACTCATCGGCGTGATTGGGGCTATCCCGACGCCCACGCTGCCGATCGCGTTCTTCAAGCTCTGCCTCTGGACCCGCTGGTGTGGCGGTAGCGGCGACTTCATCCAGAAGTGCCTCATCTATGATCCGGAGGAGGATCAGGCGATTGTGCAGGCGGAGGTTCCCTTCAGCCTTTCCGATCTGAGTGCGCACGCCACCAATGTGCATTTCTTCGGCGGAGTTCAGTTCCAGAAATACGGGACCTACCATGTCGAGGTCCTAATAGACGATCAGATTCAGCTCAGAATCCCCGTACCCGTGCTCCAGATGGAAGCCCCCCTACCACCGGGCGATTACTAAGGCCTAGCATTCTAGGATGCTAAAAATCGAGGATCTCACCATCCTCGGGAATAAAAATGTCGGAGATGAGAGGCAGGAGTTCCTCCATCTTCCCATGAAGTTCCTCCCGATCATCTGCCACATCTTGCGAAAGATGGATCAGGCAGAGCGCATTCAGGTTGGCCTCGCGGAGAACCCCTGCAAGTTCGTTCTTGCTGACATGGGAGAGTTCGCACACGAGTACATTCGTAGGCGTTGACACCAACTCCACAAGGTCGTGAGCAGAGGAAAGATCCCCACTGAAGAGAGCCCTGAAATCACCAGCAGTGATCTCCAGCGAGTAGGCGTTGCACGGGAGCGCTGCATCCGCACCGGAAAGAGAACGATAGCAACGCTCGAGATGACGGTTGGAAAACGGAGACACGGAGATGCTCCCATCGGCCAGCATCTGCGACTCCCTATTCTGCCAGGCAAGCCAGACGAGCGGGAACCCCAACCCCTCCTCCGTGAGATAGATCGCGCTGATCCATGCGCGAATCGGTGCTATCATCTCCTCAGGAAGAACGATCTCGAGAGGCTTCATTCGTTCTAGGAGCATCGCCCCCTGAAGCAGGGCAGGCAGGCCTCCGATGTGATCGACATGGCCGTGAGTGATCAGGACGGCATCGAGATCCCGAATCAAGGTTCCCCGATCGCGCAGGGAGTGGACGCATGGCTCGCCGGCATCGATGAGCAGATGTTTCCCCTCCAGGAGCAGAAGAGAACTTGCGAAAAAGCGGTCGGCCTGAGGAAAACCGGAACCTGTACCGAGAAAGCTGATGGATGGCATGAGTGGAGAAGGTTGTCCGACTCGACTGAAAAGCGAGTGTAAAGGAGTCTCGAGTAAAAAAACACTTTTACTCTTTGACACCTATCGCGTCACTCCCTACTCTTCATCTCCTTTCCCGAAATCCGTATGAAGACTTTTTCCGCTAAAGCCCCCGAGGTTAAACGCCAGTGGTGGGTGATCGATGCCAAGAACCAATACCTCGGCCATGTTGCCGTGCAAGCCGCCAATCTGCTCCGCGGCAAGCATAAGGCGATCTGGACGCCCCATGTGGATACCGGCGATTTTGTCGTGGTGATCAATGCGGCTGAAATCCAAATCGGTGGCAAGAAGGAGACCCAGAAGAGCTACATGAGCTTCTCTGGATTCGTCGGAGGTCATAAGTCCGAGACCTTCCGCCAGCGCCGCGAACGTCGACCTGAACTCCTCATCGAGCGTGCAGTCAAGGGAATGATTCCCCACAACCGTCTCGGAAGCACTGTCTACCGGAAGCTGAAGGTTTACAAGGGTTCCGAGCATCCTCACACGGCTCAGAATCCTCAGCCTGCCAAGTAACTCCATTTTTCCAAAAAAGATCTAACATCTCATGGCCACCGCTAAAACACCTACCACAGGTACCACAGGACGCCGCAAAACGGCTGTCGCCCGTATCAATATCGCTCCCGGTTCCGGAAAGATCAGCGTCAACGGCAAGAACTTCGAGGATTACTTCACCACCATCTCGATGCAAAACACCGTTCTCAAGCCTCTTGAGGTCGTGAATGCCATCAAATCCTATGACGTCGAAGCCAAGACCTCCGGTGGTGGTCTTCAGGGTCAGGCTGGTGCACTCAGCCTTGCGATTGCCCGGGCTCTCAACGAATTCAACGAAGCAAACCGTCCCCTACTCAAAACAGACGGCCTCCTGACCCGCGACTCCCGCAGGCGTGAGCGTAAGAAGCCAGGCCGCCCAGGTGCCCGCAAACGCTTCCAGTTCTCCAAGCGGTAATTCGCCCAGTACTTTTGGCACGGTGTGTGTGCCACTTTTCAAGAAGAGCTTCCTGAGATC